>CANHCT010000243.1 GCA_947459175.1 Hymenobacteraceae bacterium | reverse complement strand
GGTATTCGATCCGGCAGCGGGGCAGGCCTCTTCCACGGCTCTGTTTTTTCCGGCCGCCACCCGAAACTGGTTTCTCACCCTGAGCTGGCGTTTGTAGGAGAGCCCCGGCACAGGGCACACGGTATTTGGTTTTCAGGCCTTCTCTCCTCTTTAAAACCGAACAAAGACAAGGGGGCATTCTGCCTGTTCACCACAGACCAGAAAGAAACTGCCCGGACGGCGGCTGCATTTTCAGTAAGCCTGAAGAGCCGCATGGAAAAGCGGGCCGCCTTTATGAAAGCGCAGAAGGACCGAAAAAAAACCAATTCTGTTTCAGGGATCCATTTGTTATGACAGGAAGATAAAAAAGCATGCGGTTTTATTTTCAATAGCCTGTATGCTTATTTGCCTGTTAGAATGAAAGTTTATATAGCCCTGTTTTTTGTCATTTGGCAGACTATTTCCTTGAATGGTCAGACCCCGGAGCCCGCCAAATCCTGGACACCCGACCCCTTGGAAGATTCGGTAAAAAAATACGACAAATCAACACAATTGGCTACAGCCCGTGGCTTTGCGGACCAATGGCTTGAAAAAACAAAGCAAAACCCAGGCAAGGACAGCCTGGATTTTGCGGCGGCGATGAATGTAAAAGGAGAAATAATTCAAAGGGAAAAAAAACCAAAACAAGCAGAGCCATACCTTCAAAAGGCCCTTGAAATCCGCATCAAAGTTTTGGGGCCCGACAATCCGGATGTAGCCAATTCTCAATATAATCTTGGTTATGTGCTTTCTGATTTAGGTGAATTTGCCAAAGCAGAAACCCACTTTTTGCTTTCCCTTGCAATCAATAAAAAAACCATTGGCCCGGGACATCCGAAAAACATCAAAGTTCTGAACAGCCTTGGTTTTTTGTACGACAGAACCGATGATTTTGCAAAATCTGAAAACTATTACCGTCAAGCCCTTGAGCTCAGAAAAAAAAGTCTGGGTCCCGAGCATCCGGATGTGGCAGCTTCACTCAACAGCCTGGGCCTTTTGTATTTATCCAATTCTGAAAACCCGGTAAAAGCCGAACCCCTTCTCCTTCAGGCGCTGGAAATCCGAAAAAAAACACTTGGCCCGGAGCACACCGATGTAGCCAAATCGTTGACCAACCTGGGTATGTTGTATTCCGGCCTTGGAGAATATGCAAAGGCAAAACCTTACCACCTTCAGGCCCTCGAAATCAGGCAAAACAAACTTGGCTCCCGGCATCCCGAAGTTGCCAAGTCGCTCTGGCATCTCGGTATTTTGTACCGTGGCCTTGGCGACAGCAAAAAAGCCGAATCCTATTACCGGCAGGCCCTTGAAATACGAAAAAAAACCCTGGAGCCGGATCATACAGATATCGGATATTCGCTGAGAAACCTCGGGAATTTATATGGTGATTTCGGCCTTTTGGCAAAAGCAGAGTCTTATTTTCTTCAGACATTGGATATCTGGGAAAAAGCCCGTTTTAATGTGGCGCCTATACAAATGAACCTGGGTGATGTGTATTTCAGGAAAGGCAACTTTTCAAAGGCCGAATCGCTGTATCAAAGCGCATTCGAGAAACTCAATTTTAAATCCAATTCCAAATATCAGGGGCTTTTTGATGTTTACTTCAACAACATGGGCAGTTTAAACCGGAATCAGGGAAAAACCGGCGAAGCCGCATATTTCATAAGAAAAGCAGCAGCCTCAGAAGAAAAATTCCTGCGGCAGTTTTTACCGTCTTTGTCCGAGCAAGGCAGAGAGGCTTTTTTCAAAGGAGGCAGCTACACACGCGAAAAACACAAATCCTTTTTTGCAGAAGAGGGAATAAAAACGCCGGCACTCCGGGCCGATTTATACAACCACCAACTGTTTTACAAGGGGCTTCTGCTCAACACCAGCGCCCGCTGGAAACAGCGCATCAAAACAAGCGGAGATATTAAACTCATCCGCCGCTACGATGAGTGGGAAATTCTGCAGCGAAAAATCTCAAGGATGTTGGTGGCATCCGAAAGCAGTGAACAATCGGGTCTGGACACATTGCTGGAGAAAGCTGAACTTCTGGAGAAAGAACTTTCGCAGCGCTCCGAGAATTTTGCCCGCAGCGAAGAGCGCAAAGTACGCACCTGGCAGGAAGTTCAGCAGGCCCTCAGGCCCGGTGAGGCCGCCATCGAGATGGTGCGCTTCCGGCATTTCGGCATTGCCAAAGTGGTTACCGATACCTCCGATCCGAAAAAGCCCAGCTACCGGATTAAAGGCCTCACCGATACGGTACAGTACGCCGCCCTCATCCTCACCAAAACCTCTCTCCATCCGGAGCTGGTGATTTTACCCAATGGCAACAACATGGAAGAAAAGTGGTACAACTACTACCGCAACTCCATCCGAATGAAACAAAAGGATGCCGCATCGTACCGGAACTTCTGGCAACCGATAGGCAGCAAACTGAAAGGGATAAAAAAAGTATGGTTCTCGGCTGATGGGGTATACCACAAGCTCAATTTGGGTACGCTTCAAAATCCGGCCACGGGCAAGCATCTGATGGAAGAACTGGAGATAGCCCTGTTGGGTTCCACGAAAGATTTGCTGACTGGCAAGTCTGAAGAGAGTGAAAACCGACTGGCCTGCCTGGTGGGAAATCCTGATTTCCAGCCCGGAACACAGACATCTGCAGGCGCAAAGTCCCGCTCCGGTCCTGAGATGAGCTACTACTTTACCCCCGATCCGGCATTGGAAATATCCTATTTACCGGGTACTCAGGTAGAGGTAGACAGTGTAGCCGGCCTTCTGGAGCAGAAAGGCTGGGAAGTGCAGCAATACACCGGAAGTTCGGCAGCAGAAGAGAAGATAAAAGACAGCTACAAACCCCGGGTGATGTTGCTTTCCACCCACGGCTTTTTCCGTGCCGATACCACGCCGGGCAGCAACCCCCTGCTGCGGTCAGGGCTGTTGTTAAGCGGAGCCGCCAAAACGCTTCGGGAAGGCCACCGGGGCGAAGGTGAAGACGGCATC
>CANHCT010000242.1 GCA_947459175.1 Hymenobacteraceae bacterium | reverse complement strand
GGCTGATGCAGTAATTGCCAACGATTCGGTGAAAAACAAAAAACTGACCCGACCCGGCGAGGTACTGGTTCAGGTGGATTTCAATGCCTACAACGGCAACAACCTTTCCGGCCTGTATGAAGGCTGGTATGAGGCCACCGGTGCAGGGGCAAATCCGGGAAATGCCACCTGGGTGAATTCCACCGGCTCGCAAACCGGAACATTGGGAAGCCAGACAGCCCGAATCAACATGAACTCCAATACCAAGCGGGATTGGCTGGTTTCGGCAGTGGTAGCTCCGTTGCCTGCCTCCAATCTCAAGTTTAAAATGGCAGTCACCGTCCGGAATTTTGGCCTCCCTGCCACCGCGGGAATGGGCAGCGATGATTCGGTGAATGTGATGGTTTCCACCAATTGCGGGGTTTCATGGACCCGCCTCCGGGCCTTTACCGCCGCCAGCAACCTGACCAATGCGCTGCAGGAGTTTACCGTTCCGCTCGGGGCATTTGCCGGGCAGCCCATCCGCATCGGGTTTTTTGCCACCGAAGGGGTGATTGATGATACACAGGACTTTGATTTCCACCTTGATGATGTGTATGTATCCATCAGTACCGGAAATTCCGGATGGGCGCAAGCCGGCGGCCTGAGCTTGTTTCCGAACCCTGCCAAAGGGCGGTTTAGCATTCGTTTGCCGGAAGGAAGCCGGCCCGACAGGGTATCGCTCTTCAATATGCAAGGGAAAAACATCCTGCTTTCACCTGAATTTGAGCAAGAAAGAGGAATCCTCACCTGTGATATTCCGCACCTTCCCACCGGGATTTACAAGGTGAGGCTGGATTTCGGAGACAAAACCGAAACCCAAACCCTTTCAGTGGAGTAATCTGTCAGAAGACCATAAAAAAGCCATCTTCAAAAGAGATGGCTTTTTTTTCGGTGGAGATTTACAAATCAGGGTAATTGGTTAGTCCTCGGCTTTCTGCCTGTCAGACCACCTTGAACTCATACATTGGATTCCGGTCCGCTGCCTTACGGTTTTTTTTCTTCTTCGTGATTCAATGAAAACTGGAAATCCTGAAATCTTTTTTATGGTTTAGGGGCACGGGCTTTAAAGTATTGAAATAAAGAGAGATACGGGTACGGAGGATTTCTAAGGCTCATTCAAATCAATTCGACATGAGGGAAAAGAAGATTCCTAAAGTTCATTGTGCTCCGATAAAATCCGGGTAATCGTTTCTTCCGAAAACCGAAAGTCTGTGCTCTTGATTTTTTCAAAATAGGGTTTAATGGCTGATATGACTCCTAAATTCTTTGCTGCAACGATTACCCCAATGGTTCCTGTTATCTGTATTCCCAATTGCCTTGCAAATCGCCTGCCCTTGTTATCATCCAAAATGAGAAGGCAATTATTTTGTTCCATTGCGTAAGCTATGGCACTGGCTTCACCGATATCCAGACTTGCCTGAATAAGGTCCATATATTTTCTGTTCTTCACTGCAACAATTTCTATCCAATCCGGCAAAGCCATTCCAAACTCAGCTGCAATTTCCTCTGTGATGCAAATGGAACCAAAAACAGCTCGAAGAATTTGGAGTTCTTCAATTTTTGATAATAAAATCAGGCAACTGGTATCAGCGATGATAGCCTTGGACATTTTTTGTATCCTGATTTATCTCCTCCGCAGGATAATTGAATATCGAAACGCCATACTTTCCCAGCATTTCCATAAACGCCATTTTTGAAAGACCAACCATTTCAGCACCTTGCCCAATGGTTATTTTACTTTTCTCATAAAGCCGGGCCGCAAGGATAAATGTAGCCTCCTGAGCATCGAAGTCAATTGTGTCCGGAATGTTTAATATCAAAGTTTTCACAATACAATAATATCCAATTTTGTCACAATGTCAAAATCAAAAAAGCGTAGAGATATGGGTATTTTTACAATATCAAAACATCTTTCCCGGGGTTTCAGGCCCCTTTGAATCCATACTTCGGAATCCGGCCTGCTGGCTTACGGTTTTTTTTGCTTCCGCGTGGTTCAATGAAAACGAAAAATTCAATATTGGCCTTTTCCGGGACGGGTTTTTTAGTTCCGGAAATGAACGGAGGTTTGGTTTCGTGGGATTTGAACCTGGGAGAGGGCAGGAATGGTTCAGTAAAGAAACTCCCGCACTTTTTTTGAGATAATGGATTTGATATCGTCCCAGGTTTGGCCTTTCAGGCAGGTTGGCACCTCGGTTTCGTCGGCATCGCCGAAATAGGTCAGGCACTGCGGAATGCTGATCAGGAGTTGTTGAGACGGATATTTCTGCTGATGGGCCCGGATAAAATCCTCCACAGAATAATGATGCAGCAATTCGGCGATGTCCCAGAAATCTTTCTTTTGCCCTCTTCCCAATATGGCCTGGATTTTCATCGCCATCAGGTCCTGAACTGAAAACATGCGTATGCCTTCAATATTTTGCCGGTCGCCAATCAAAGGATGAGGATTGCGGATAATGTCAACCTTTACCTTATCGATGTAGCAAAAGATTCCAAATTTTGACGGGCGTTTGTCCCGGTCAAAACTTTCCCCAAATTCGTTTTCAAGCCCTTCAATAATGGTTTGATTTTCAAAGGGTATGGGAGAAAATAAATCAAGATCCACAGATTTTCTGTGGCCGTAAAGCAGGGATAATGCCGTGCCTCCTACGAGGTCGAAGCCGGAAAGTTCCGGCACATTCATGAGGCGCTTTAATAAGGAAAAAGTTCCGGGTTCGACTGTCTGAGTCTGTAGCATCGAAAATCAGTTAATGGACGATTGATAACGGCGGCTGCCAGATAGGTCCGGACTTCACTTAAAAATTTGGTATTCAGCAATACCCCGGTGATTTTTTCATCGCCGTAGTACCGCCTGCAATTCCGGATGTCGGACACATCGCCTCTGTCGAAAACGCGGGTAATGATGAACGAAGCTTTGTCGTCATAATCGAGTTCATCGAAATTTACATCCCAGAATATGCGCCTTTCAAAAACCGGTTTCTCTTTCATTTTTCATGAATTGAAGGGTAAAAATAAGG
>CANHCT010000241.1 GCA_947459175.1 Hymenobacteraceae bacterium | reverse complement strand
GGTAGTCGGTAATAAAAGTTGGCTGGATGAGATAAGGTTCGCAGCGGGCACCAAAAATTTCATCGATTAGTTTGCCTTTTCCCATACTGCCATCTGCTTCAATTCCCAGGTCTCGGCAAACCTTCCTCAAATCTTCTTCGCCCATTTCCGAAATATCTATGCCGGTAAACTCCCGGATGGCTTCAAACATGGTGTACCGTTTCCAGGGCCGCTGAAAGTTGATGATGTTTTCACCCACCTTTACCTCGGTGGTGCCGTGCAGGTCCAGAGCAGCTTTCTCCACCATTTCTTCTACCAGATCCATCATCCAGAGGTAGTCTTTGTACGCCACATACAGCTCTACCATGGTAAATTCCGGATTGTGAAAACGGCTCATTCCCTCGTTCCGGAAATCTTTTGCAAATTCATACACCCCTTCAAACCCTCCCACAATCAAACGCTTGAGATACAGCTCGTTGGCTATTCTCAGGTACAGGGTCATGTCCAGGGTATTGTGGTGTGTCTTGAAAGGACGGGCCGCTGCTCCTCCGTACAAGGGCTGTAAAACCGGGGTTTCCACTTCCAGATAGCCCCTGCCGTTCAGGTACTGTCGCATGGATTGAATCATCTGGGTCCTCTTTTTGAATGATTCCCGCACATGAGGATTGACCACCAAATCCACATACCGCTGCCGGTAGCGTTGTTCGGGGTCGCTGAACTCATCGTACACTACCTCGTTTCCATTTTCGTCGATTTCTCTTTTTACAACAGGCAGGGGTTTCAGCGATTTGCTCAGCAGTTTGAACGAAGCCACATGGATGGAAATTTCTCCTGTCTGTGTGGTAAATACATATCCCGTAATCCCCACAAAATCACCGATATCCAGCAATTTTTTGAATACCGTGTTGTAGAGCGTTTTGTCTTCTCCGGGGCAAAGGTCGTCCCTTCTGAAATAAACCTGAATCCGGCCGGTGGCATCCTGAAGTTCAGCAAAGGAAGCCGATCCCATAATGCGGAATCCCATCAGTCTTCCGGCTATGGATACATTTTTATAATCTGTTTTTCGCCGTTCATAGTTTTTGTGGATGTCGGCAGCAGTAACATTTACTTCAAATGTTTCGGCAGGAAACGGATTGATTCCCAGGCTTTTCAACTGATTTAACTTCTCCCTTCTCTGAATTTCAAGCTCGCTTAAATGCATGAATGTTCGGTATTGATTTCTGACCCCAAAGGGATTGTAAAACTTAAAAAAAAGCAAGCGGAGCCGGCCAAAATAAACCCGTAAGTTAATGCTGGTTTATAAAAGGCTGATTACCAGTAAATAGCCAAGGATTTGTTTTCCAAATATGCTTCCCTGCAAGGCCCGCTTTAGCTCGCGGATGCCCGCCGGCCGGCAACATGCAGACCAACTTTGGGGCCGTATGGAAAGGAAATCAGAAGGGCAGATTGTCTTCGTCGGAAGGCGGCAGCGGCGGCGGACCTACAAATGCAGGAGGCTCCTGACCGGAATTGGAAGAGGGTGCAGCACCGGCTCCTTTTTTCAGGTTCCAGGCCTTGATTTCGGTATACCAGCGGCCGTTGTTTTCACGGCTTTCCACATCAAAAGAAACGGTAACATCCTCTCCAAGTGTAAGTTGAAATTGGTCTATTTTGTCTCCCCAGGCTGTGAAGCAGATTTTTTTCGGGTATTGGTCCCGGGTTTCGATTACAAATTCCTGCTTACGCCAATTGTTTCCTGCTTTGCTTACTCCTCCGACTTCGGGTAAAATGTGAATGACTTTTCCTGAGATATCCATGTTTATTTTGTTTATGTTTTGTTGGCAAATTGGGTTTGATGAATGTAATCAACAAATTTTTTAGGAATCACAGGTCCGAAATTGCCATCCGGGAGAGCTATATTTTTGACTTTCAGGCAATAAATATCCTTATTCGGATTTCCAGGTTTTGTAAAAGCTGGTCTGCGCAGGTCTTTCGGAAGGAATTTCCCTGAGGGGTTCGGTTTCCTGTAATCCGGCGAAGCAATCGGCCGGAAGTCCCTGATAGATTTTGGTGCCTTTGGTTTTCCAGGCCAGCATTTCATCCGATACCTCCCGGATGATTTTGGCCGGATTTCCTACCACCAGGCTTCTCGGCGGAATTTTTTCACCGGCTTTTACAAAGCAAAGGGCTCCCATAATGGACTCCGCTCCGATATCGGCCTCATCCATGATGACAGCATTCATACCGATCAGGGCATTTTTTCCGATTCGTGCTCCGTGAATGATGGCTCCGTGTCCAATGTGCGCACTTTCTTCCAGTACCACGGTAATACCGGGGAACATGTGGATGGTGCAGTTTTCCTGAACATTGCAGCCGTCGTGGATTTCAATGCCTCCCCAGTCGCCCCTAATGGCAGCACCCGGACCGATGTATACATTTTTTCCTATGATTACATTCCCGGTTACCGCAGCAAGGGGATGTACAAAAGAATCCGGATGGACCACCGGGATAAAGTCGCCGAAACGATAAAACATGCTGGCTATTTTTTGGAAAAGCGCAGGGATTCTGTACCCGTAGATCCGGAAATGACGAGGGAATACAGACCGGACTTCAGCGCAGATACATCAATTCTGAACGAACCATTCATCAAACCTTCGCTAGGGCAGTTCAATTGCCGGCCCCGGATATCGAACAATTCAATATTCCCTACTGTCTCCCCAGTATTGGTAGCCAAAATCAGGTAGTCGGAAGCGGGATTGGGGTAGGCAAATATGCTTGTTCCGGCAGGTAAAGCATCCACAAAAATCTGATCACTCAATGCCCTGGAAGAATCACTAAAAATCTGCAAAACCCTGAAAACCTGATTTTCAGCTTTCAGGTTCACCGGAATTTCAACCTGATCCGGTGTTCCGTTTTCAAATTCCATTTTAGAACAAGGGAAAAAATCATTACCCTCTGACTTCTGCTGCAAAATGATTCCTTTCAGTTGGTTTTCCGGGTGAAAGTCAATCAAAAGGCGGGCTTTTTTTGGTTCAAAATCAGGGACATGATAAAAGTCTCGGATGGCAGACTGGGCTATC
>CANHCT010000240.1 GCA_947459175.1 Hymenobacteraceae bacterium | reverse complement strand
GAAAACAGGGAGAGCGGTGAAAAACTGAAATTGAAACTTTCTCTTCTCGGCGATTACCAACTCCGCAATCTCAAGGGAATTCTGACAACAACAGACCTGCTCCGGCAACAACAATTCGCCATTCCGGATGCTGCTGTTTCCCGTGGTATTGCCCGGGTGCAGCAAAATACCGGTCTGATGGGCCGTTGGCAGATCTTGCAGGAAAATCCCCGGGTGATATGCGATACCGGCCACAATGAAGACGGGATCAAAATGGTGATGCAGCAGATGAAAGACCTCATATACAGGAAATTATGGATGGTATGGGGAATGGTAAACGACAAAGACCATGCGAATATCCTTCGGTTGTTGCCCCGGGAAGCCATATACCTCATCACCGAACCCCGCATTCCGAGGGCCATGCCAAAAGAAGCATTGAATGCGCTGTTTGTGGAAAATGGATTGAATACCCGTATTTTTGATTCTGTTTCCGATGCACTTAATTTTGCATTGCAAGAAGCTGATAAAGAAGATGTTGTATTTATCGGCGGCAGCACCTTTACGGTAGCCGACATTCCATTTGAAATTTTTTAGCCGGCCCGTTAAACCAAAAGCCTTTCCGGCTCTTCAAAAGTCCGGATTTTCAATAAAGCCTTGAAGGAAGAAGACAGGGAAATACTGGAAAAGTTCAGGTCGGAAGAAACCAAACAAATGGCCTTTAACCTGCTGATCCGTAAGTATCAGAAAAGGGTTTATTGGCTGATCCGGAAAATGGTAATCGACCATGATGATGCCAATGACCTTTCACAAGAGGTATTTGTCAAAGTCTGGTTTTATCTTGAAGATTTCCGGGGTGAGTCGGGTTTGTTTACCTGGATTTACCGGATAGCAACCCGTGAATGCATGGCATTTCTGCGGAAAAAGAAAAGGCGGTTTTTTCTTCCCATCGGCGATGTGGAGGGAGAAATGTCGAAGAAGATCGAAACCGGTTCCGACTTTTCGGGCGATGAAATACAAAAGAAACTACAATTGGCAATATTAAAATTGCCTGAAAAACAAAGACTTGTGTTTAACATGAAGTATTTTGAAGAGATAACATACGAAGAAATGTCGGAGATACTCGGCACCTCGGTTGGAGCCCTGAAAGCTTCTTACCACCATGCTGTTCAAAAAATTCAGGCAGATCTCGAAAAACAAATGAAATCATGAAACCAGAGCATTTCCCTCCCAAAGAATTACCGGAAGTTTCGGATGCTTTTTTCTCTGAACAGGCGGACCATATTCTGAAAAAAACAACAGAAATTGAAAAATGGTCCCTGCCCGGAACCCGCAATATCGAAAGCAGTTTCCCGGTACCCGAGGGTTATTGGTTGTCTTTGGAGCAAGGCATCCGAAACAGGATTTCAAGCCCGGCCAGAGTAGCGTTCCCCGATTTCAACCTGATTCCGAAGCCGGCATTGGCAATGGTACTTTCCCTGCTTTTTTTTGCGGGCTTTGCCGGAATGTGGTTCTTTCAATACCGAACCAAGGACAACCATTGGTCTGCAGGTCTGGAGCAGGTCAGTGAAACGGAGCTGCTCGCTTATGTGGAAAGCCGCCCGGGTTTCGAAGTGCAGGAAATTACTGAAAACATGGCCTCCGGTGCCCTGAGCGAATCGGATATGGTGGTGCCGGACCTCAAAATTTCCGAACAGGATATAGACGAAAATCTTGAATCAATCAACGAACATGAACTTCTTCAAAATTATGACAACTATTAAATTGAGAATCTCCCCGAAAACGGCCTTGAAATGGTACTTCCCGCTTTGCCTGATGGTGCTTTTTGCGCTGCCCATGGCGGCTCAGCCCGATCAGGAAGACAAATCTGAAAAGATTACTGCGGCAAAAGTTGCCTACATCACCTCCCGGCTGAATCTTACCACTGCCCAGGCCCAGCAATTCTGGCCTGTTTTCAATGAGTTTGAGGCAGCCAGGAAAAAAATCAGGAAGCAAATGCGTCTTCTCCGTGTGGAGGCCAAACTCAGTGATCCTTCGGAGGACGAGGTAAAGGCCGATATCAAGAAAATGTTTGCCCTTCGTCAGGAGGAGCTGGATTTGGAAAAACAATATTCTGAAAAGTTTCTGAAGGTAATTTCGGCAAGGCAGCTGGCAGAATATTACAGGTCAGAAAAGGAATTTACCAAGCTGCTTCTTAATAAGCTAAAGGAGAGAAAAGGCGGCATGGGCCAACTCCGGGATATGGAGTAAACCGTAAGGAGGACATTTCCGGCCTTTTCCTCCGGGGAAGGGCTTTTTTCTACCGGAACGCAAAAAAACGGCCATTTAAACCCATGCGTTTTTCAGCTCAGAAAAGACCAAAGAGTAAACAATACTGAAACATTTTCTACATTCGCCTACTTTCGGATACATTCGGCTACAAATGAAAAAGGCCTTCAGATTATCCTGAAGGCCTTTTTCTGTGTTTTTGAAGGTGGCTCAAATAAGCCTCTGTAGCCCGTACGGGAATCGAACCCGTGTTTCATCCGTGAAAGGGATGCGTCCTAACCCCTAGACGAACGGGCCCTTAAATGGGACCGCAAAAGTAGGGGAAAGGGATAATTTGGCAATAAAAATCTAAAAAATTTTTTAAATCATAGGAAATCAATGCTTTACATATTTTCTGCAGCGTTGGATTTTAGCTTTTTGTTTGGTTAGCTTTGCCGCCTGAAATAATTTCTGTTTGTTTTTTTAAAAAAAAGGATGTCTTCAATTAAAATTGGAATCAACGGATTCGGCAGAATTGGCCGTCTTGTATTTCGGGTAGCAGCCCAAAATCCCAACATCGAAGTAGTGGGAATCAACGATTTGATCGAAATCGACTATATGGCCTACATGCTCAAGTACGATTCAACCCACGGCATATTTAAAGGTACGGTCGAAGTAAAAGACGGTAAACTCGTGGTAAACGGAAAAGCCATTCGCGTGACAGCGGAAAGGGATCCGGCCAATCTGAAATGGAACGAAGTAGGCGCCGATTATGTGGTGGAATCTACCGGCCTTTTTCTGGACAAGGAATCTGCTTCCAAGCACATTGTGGCCGGTGCCAAAAGGGTTGTGATTTCAGCTCCTGCCAAAAG
>CANHCT010000239.1 GCA_947459175.1 Hymenobacteraceae bacterium | reverse complement strand
GGCAGCTTTGGTGGGGGCAGCAGATTCCTGCATTTTATCTGAAAGACGGCCGAATCATTGTGGCGCCCACCAAGCGGGAAGCCATGAAAATTGCCCAGCACAAATACCAGTTGTTTGCGCTATCGGAACCCGACCTTACCCAAGACCCGGATGTGCTCGATACCTGGTTTTCGAGTTGGCTTTGGCCCATTTCGGTATTTGATGGTTTTAAAAATCCCGACAACGAAGACATCCGCTACTACTACCCTACCAATGACCTCGTTACGGCGCCCGAAATTCTGTTTTTCTGGGTAGCAAGAATGATTATGGCAGGGCTGGAGTATAGAAAAGAAGTGCCCTTCAAGAATGTGTACCTCACGGGCATTGTGCGGGATAAACAGGGCCGCAAAATGAGCAAGTCGCTGGGAAACAGCCCCGATCCGCTTGATTTGATTGCCAAATACTCAGCCGACGGGGTAAGAATCGGCATGCTGCTGAGCTCACCGGCCGGAAACGACCTGCTCTTTGATGAAAAACTCTGCGAACAGGGAAGAAACTTTACCAACAAACTCTGGAACGCCTTCCGGCTGGTGAAAGGCTGGGAAATCAAGGACAATCTGAATAAAACCGAGCTCGACAGCCTGGCAATCAAGTGGATGCAAAGCCGCATGAATCAGGTCCTTGCAGAAAGCAATGACCTCTTCAGCAAGTTCCGAATCTCGGATGCCCTGCATGTGATGTACAAACTGGTTTGGGATGATTTCTGCTCCTTCTTCCTCGAGATCATCAAACCTGCATACGGGCAGCCGGTTTCCGGGGCGGTATTGGAAGAAACCCTTGGATTATTTGACCAATTGCTTCGCTTTGCACATCCGTTTATGCCTTTTGTAAGCGAAGAAATCTGGCAGCAACTGAAGGTACGCAAAGCGGGAGAATCGATTTGCATTGCCCCCTACCCTTCTGATGCACAGGTAGATGGAATCCTTTTGGACCAGGTGGCAGTGGTGGTAGACGAAATGCTGATTGCCATCAGAAACCACCGCAACAGCCGGCAGATTTCACCGAAAACAACCTTGGAAGGCCTCACCGTTTCCTCCAAATACCCATGGGTGAAGGAGTATTTGCCTTTGGTACAAAAACTGGGGAATGTGGGCCCGGTTTCTTTTGCCGATACACTTGAAGGTCAGGTCTTTGCAGGAAAAAGATTGGAATGGACCCTTCCCAGAGAAGAAAAGGAAATCAGCAATGAAGAGCGGGCAAGACTAAAAGAAGAATTGGAATATACCCGTGGATTTTTAGCCCAGGTGGAAGCCAAACTTTCCAACGAACGCTTTACTGCCAATGCCAAACCCGAACTGGTAGAAAAAGAACGGCAAAAAAAGGCAGATGCCGAAGCGAAGATTGCAGCCCTTGAAAAACTGCTGCCATAATATTCAGGTAGCTGCGACAGACCTGTATCCATGACCAGGGAATCACAGAATATTGAAAATAAGACAGATAGGTTTTATTTTCCGGAACTGGACGGGCTAAGATTTTTTGCATTTCTGCTGGTGTTTTTACACCATTTTCCCGAGATGAAAGCCATTCCCTTCCTGTCGGCCATACAAAGAAACGGATGGATGGGTGTGGATTTGTTTTTCGTTTTGTCTGCTTATTTGTTTACAAAACTGATTCTGGCTGAAATCCGGAAAACCAATTCCATCGACTTCAGAAAATTCTACTTAAGGAGAATATTTCGGATATGGCCGGTATACTTTTTTGCCATTATCGTCAGTTTCACAGAGCATATTTTTTCACGGGGCTTTGATTCTGAACTGTTAATCCGGGTAATCGGACAGTTTACTTTTACCTACAATTTAATGGCGGCTTTTCTTCCTTCATACGGGATGCCCTATTCTCATCACCTTTGGAGTATTGCCTATGAAATGCAGTATTATTTTCTCGTACCCCTGCTCATTTTGATTCTGGCTCGGGCGAAAGCAGGTACAGGCAAAATCCTGTTTGGATTCGTTTTTGTTTTATTTAACGGAATAAGGATTGCGATGATTGCCTCAGAAACCCCGCACCCCGCCATTTGGGTATTGCCGGTCAGCCATTTTGAATCCATTCTCCTGGGTATGGTCATGGGATTCGGTGGTCTGGATTTTCTGCTTACATTTCTCAAACCGATCCATATTTTTTTGCTGGGTATCGCATTGTTTTTCTCCCTGCATCTTCTTCCTGATTTGAGCTGTAATAACTGGCTAATGATCATCAGCTATTCCGCTGCCGGCTTTTCCACTTCTTTTATCCTGCTTGCCACTTTAAACAGCCCTGAACTTCAGCATTTCTTTTCATTAAAAATCTGGGTGTTTCCGGGAAAAAGGTCTTATGGATTGTATCTGTTCCATATTTTTGGAATAATTCTGGTTTCTTATTGCCTGAGAAAATCAGCCCTTCCCGGAGAAGGTTTACTCTCATTTGTTTTATCTTTCAGCTTCACTTTTCTGGTCGCTGTTCTTTCCTACAGATTTCTTGAAACTCCTTTTTTGAAAATGAAAAAGAAATTTGAAGTAATTGTTTCCAGGCCAATTTGAGGCTGGCCTTCAATCAAAACCAAAGACAGGCAGGACTTTTCTCTTGCCCCAGGTTCCGGTGATTATTCCTGAAAATTCTTTCTGATTCTTGCCCGGGCCAAGACCTGTACAAGAGAATAACCTGGCGCCGCCTGAGCTTCACATAGTACCCGGCAACACTTTTGAAAACAACAGGTCATCCGAAATATTATCCCGGAACATACTTTCAATCAATTGATTAAACAAATCCTTTTCCTTTTTCAGGTCAAAGGTTTTGCGGCTTCTGAAAAACATGACCTGGCTGAACTGCTGAATGAACAAACCGAAAAATTCATCTGCAGTACAGTTTGCCACCAAAATCAGGTGGTGGGGTTCAAACTCGATATACAAGTAGTGGCAGGCCTCCAGGCTTTTGGGCATCCCCTGCAAAGCAAAATACTCAGAGCCCTCAATGTCCATAATTATCATCCGGGCCGCCGGCAATGCATGTTTTTCGGAGAACTCATCCAGCGGAACCACATCCACTTCGGTCACATCGGGATTGTCGTAAGTAAAGGCATAATCGGCCACCTT
>CANHCT010000238.1 GCA_947459175.1 Hymenobacteraceae bacterium | reverse complement strand
TAGCGCAAAAAATACCAGGAAGAACCGGCCCATCCGGGCATGGTGCTGAGTTCGTATTCAAATACACCGCGGTGTTTCCAGTCTTTGGCTCTTCCCAGCGGGGGTTCACCGCTTTCGGTAGGCTTGTATTCGTCAATCTCCGGAAGTATCAGAGGCAATTCGTTGTTTTTCAATGCGTTGGGAATTCCATCCCGGAAGTAAACAGGCACTGGTTCGCCCCAGTATCGCTGTCTGCCGAAAATGGCATCCCGCATGCGGTAATTGATTTTGCCCTTGCCTTTGCCGGTTTCCTCGGCATGGGCCACGGCTTTGGCAATGGCCTCCTGTACAGGCAATCCATCCAGAAAACCGGAATTGATCATGGTGCCGGCTTTGGGGTCGAAATCATCTTTTGAGATATCGGTTTTCGGACCTGTCTGAACCTGAATTACCGGAAGCCCGAAATGCCGTGCAAAAGCATAATCTCTTGTATCTGAACTGGGTACAGCCATCACAGCACCGGTTCCGTAGCCGGCAAGAACATAGTCTGCAATCCAAATCTGCACCTTTTCTCCATTGAACGGATGGATGGCATACGCTCCTGTAAATACCCCTGAAATGGTTTTCACATCTGCCATGCGGTCCCGCTCCGATTTGAGCCGGGATGCAGCCAGATAGGCTTCCACTTCTTCCTTTCGGTCGGAGGCGGTAATTTTTTGAACCAAAGGATGTTCGGGTGCAAGGGACAGAAAGGTAACACCAAACACGGTATCAATCCGGGTGGTGAATACTTCTATTTTTTCATTAAATCCCTCTATATCAAACCACAAACTCGCTCCCTGCGATTTGCCAATCCAGTTTCGCTGCATTTCCTTCACCGCATCGCTCCAGTCCAGTGAATCGAGGCCCCGGAGAAGCCTGTCGGCATATGCGGAAATCCTCAGGCTCCACTGCCGCATTTTCTTGCGCTCCACGGGATGCCCGCCGCGCTCCGAAAATCCGTCTTTTACCTCATCATTGGCCAAAACGGTTCCCAGAGCCGGACACCAGTTTACAAAAGCATCGGCCACATAGGCTAAGCGATATTGAAGCAAAACCTCCGATTTCTGTTTTTCGCTCCAGGATTTCCATTCGGCTGCAGTAAATGGTACTGCATCTTCGTCGCAGGCGGCTTGCACCTCCCCGTTTCCATTTTGCTCAAATGCAGCGACAAGTCCGCTTATCGCTTCGGCCCGGGCGGTCTTTTTGTTGTACCAACTTTCGAACAATTGGATAAAAATCCATTGGGTCCATTTGTAATACTCAGGCTCTGAGGTTCTTACCTCCCGACTCCAATCGTAGCTGAAGCCCAGTTTTTTCAGTTGACGCTTGTAGTTGCCAATATTTTTCTCGGTGGTAAGTGCCGGATGCTGACCGGTTTCTATCGCATATTGCTCGGCCGGCAAGCCAAAGGAGTCGAAGCCCATGGGATGCAGCACATTGTAACCCGATGCCCTTTTGTATCGGGCCACAATATCAGAGGCAATATATCCAAGAGGATGGCCTACATGCAGCCCTGCTCCCGAAGGATAGGGAAACATGTCCAGCACATAGTATTTGGGCTTGGAAGATGTTTCGGATTCTGTTTTAAAGGTCTCGTTTTCAGCCCAAAAGGCCTGCCATTTTTCCTCTATGGCTTTATGATTGTATTCGCCTGAATTCATGAAATTTAATTTCGACCGGTTTTTGCCGCAGCTACCGGGGGGCAAAAATCATGAAAAAATCGGTTATTCCTTTTTCCGTAGAAGGAATGAGGCCGGGCAAACGCAAAGCCTCATCCCTGCCAGTCTTATCAGTCATCAAAAGAGTTCGGGTCTGCTTTTCTGCAAACCCGGGAAAGGCATGGTTTATTTCCTGTTCATCCAATACCCGAGCCATGCACCCACACAAGCCCAGCTGAGCAAGGCATCGAGCAGGTGGGCATACAGATCAAAAGTTTTGAACCAGATGTGCGAGGTATAGGGGATAAAAAGAAAAATCATCACCCCGACTGCCAGACTCCCGAGAAAATAATCTGAAAATCCGGGCTTTGCCATTTTTCCCAGAAGCCAAATCAGCGTGAGTACAATGAGCAAATCCACAGCAAACCCGCGGGCCATGTTCATGCCCATGTTCACATCCATCCGGGTGTGATAATATATTTGTGCCCAGGGCTTTCCCATGGATTCCTGCTGGTACTTTTCCATATCTTCGGCCGGGGTGCCGGCCGGTACATTGGGCAGAAAAAACCCGCCGTCTTTCTCCAGTTTGCTGCCCAGAAAGGAAAGAATTTCCTCCTGATGAGGCGTGTATTCCATGGCAGGCCGGTGCCAGTCGAGCAGGCCGTGAGATAAAAACTGGCAGAGAAACATGAGCAAAGCACCCACAAAGGCTCCGATGATGATTTTCATTGTTTTATGGTTTTGATTGGGGAAGAAAGGAAAATGATTTTCCTGAAAAATAAAAAAAAACGGGTCTGACTTTTTACCGGATGCCTCCCGGAACCATGACCGAAGCCCCGGATTTCGTAATTTCCTCCTTTGGAACTTCGGGGTGATAAGCCGGGCTTGAAGGCAGCGAAAAGGAACGGAGTGCTGAGTTTAGTTTACTGAAGGATTGGAAAGGAATCAACCTAAGGGAATTGTTCTTCAGTTTATCCTCCCCAAATTTCAAATCAAAGCTTTACCTTTGGGTAATAAATAAAAGCCATGTCCATTATCAAACTTCCCCTTCATTTCGAAGGCTCTCTGGGCGAGAAAACAGGATATTCCCTTTTTGATTCAGGTGCTTCGTTTTCCTGTGTCAGGCCCGATTTTCTGGAGATGCTTGAGGTTCCGGTAAAAATGCACCGCCCTCTGGAAATTGCTACGGCAGCCGAAGGAACCTATCTGAGAATTACCCATGCAGTCCGACTTGATTTTTACTACAATGACATCCGCCTTTCGGATGAATTCATGGTCATACCCGGCCTTTCGGAAGATGTGATCTTGGGGGTAAACACCCTGCAAAAGTGGCGCATCAAGCTCGATTTTGAGCACGATACCGTTATCATTGATCCAAAAGTTGCCAAGGCCATTCTGAAGTGAACAGACCAGAAGGGGGGGGTAATTTATT
>CANHCT010000237.1 GCA_947459175.1 Hymenobacteraceae bacterium | reverse complement strand
GTTTCAGAAATGGCCTTTTCCATTGAATCGGTTACCGAATCGGCATACATAATCACCCGACCCTTTTCATTACGGGCAGCTCGCCCAATGGTCTGAATAAGCGAACGGCCGTCCCGCAAAAATCCTTCCTTGTCGGCATCCATAATGGCCACCAGAGAAACTTCAGGCAGATCGAGGCCTTCACGCAGGAGATTTACCCCAACCAAAACATCTATTTCACCCATGCGGAGCCTTCGGAGAATTTCTACCCTGTCCAAGGTTTTTACTTCAGAGTGGATGTATTCACAATTGATATTCAAGCGGTCCAGAAAACGGGCGAGCTCTTCGGCCATCCTTTTGGTAATGGTGGTCACCAATACCCGTTCATTTAATTCAATCCGTATGCGGATTTCCTCCAGCAAATCGTCGATCTGGTTGTGGGTGGGCCGCACATCTATTTCGGGGTCAAGCAGACCGGTGGGCCGGATGATTTGCTCTACCACCACCCCATCCGAATCCCGGAGTTCGTAGTCTGCAGGTGTGGCGGAAACATAGACAATCTGGTTGGTCAGGCTTTCAAACTCATTGAAAGTCAGGGGTCTGTTGTCTAAAGCGGAAGGAAGGCGGAATCCATAGTCCACCAGATTGACCTTGCGGCTCCTGTCGCCTCCCCACATGGCCCGGATCTGGGGAATGGTCACATGGCTTTCATCCACCACAATCAAAAAATCATCCGGAAAGTAATCCAAAAGACAAAATGGTCTTGCCCCGGGTTCCCTTCGGTCGAAGTAGCGGCTGTAGTTTTCAATCCCGGAACAATAGCCGAGTTCCCGCATCATCTCCAGGTCGAATTCGGTGCGTTCTCTGATTCGGGTGGCCTCCATAAAGCGGCCTTCGTATTCAAAGAATTTTATTTGATTCACCAGGTCATCCTGAATTTCCTTAATAGCTTGCTGAAGAAGGTCTTTGCCGGTAACAAACAGATTGGCCGGATACAAGACCATATAATGGTCCTGCTCAATACGGCTACCGCTCTGAGGATCAATTCTTTGAATGGCTTCAATTTCATCTCCGAAAAAGAAAATCCGGAAAGCAAAATCGGCATATGCCGGGTAAATGTCTACCGTATCACCCTTCACCCGAAAAGTGCCCCTTTTGAATTCCACTTCGGTCCGATGGTAAAGAATTTCAACCAATGCATACAAAAACCGGCTTCGGCTGATCTGATCGCCCACAGTTACCTTCACCACATTCTTTCCGAATTCCTCCGGATTGCCAATGCCGTAAATGCAGGAAACTGAGGCCACCACCACCACATCCCGCCTTCCCGAAATCAGGGCTGAAGTAGCTGCCAACCGAAGTTTTTCTATTTCCTCATTGATCGAAAGGTCTTTTTCGATGTAGGTATTGGAAGAGGGAATAAAAGCTTCGGGCTGATAGTAGTCGTAATACGATACATAATACTCCACCGCATTGTGGGGAAAAAACTGCTTAAACTCTCCATACAGTTGGGCAGCAAGGGTTTTGTTGTGGCTTAGAATTAGAGTGGGTTTATTGGTATTGGCAATGACATTGGCAATGGTGAAGGTTTTACCCGTACCGGTGGCCCCCAGCAGGGTTTGGGCTTTTTCGCCATCCAATACCCCTGTGCTCAGCTTTGCTATGGCTTGGGGCTGGTCCCCGGCGGGTTGATATTCAGAAGTGAGTTGAAATTCCAAGATGCGGGATGAGCTAAATGCCGATTTTTAACCAAACCGGTGATTGCAAAGTTCGGTTTAAAAATTGAATGTGCCTTTTACAGTTTTACAGATTGATGAAATTGAACTTTCGCCGGTTCTGTCGAAAAGCGAAAAATGATGTTCCTTTCCCACTCAATCCCAAACCGATAGCATTTCAGTAACCATATCTTTGGCCTTCAGCATAGTAGGTTCAAATCCGGGCATCTCCATTCGGTTAGACAGAATGGCTGCGGCCATACTTTCGGGCCTGAAGGGATCAAATACTGCCGAAGGCTTCACTACCGAATGGGCATAAGGCAAATCGGCGCAGATAATTTGAAGTCCGGCAGTGGCCCCTTCTATAAGCCCCAGACCAAAACTTTCGGTTAGGCTCGGATAGATAAGATACTGACATTCAGAATATACATCCACGGGATCTGCAAAGCCATGGTTCACCACATTTACACCGCTGCTTCTGTAATTTTCAATGAGGGATACCAACGCAGGATTTCTCCCGGTTACTGTAAGATGCAGCCGCCAATCGGGTTGATGTTTATTTACCAACTCCCAGGCTTTCAGTAAATTGATGTGGTTCTTGTGGGCATTCCCGTCGCTGATAAACAGGTAGTCCTGCGGTTTTTTTTTCAAGGCCTTCAGGGGAACAAATCGCCTGACATCATAAAAGGGAAAAATCTGAATTTTTCCCTTTGGATATCCCCAGCTCCGCATGAGCATCTGTGCCATATTTTCCGACTGAACAAAAATGCCGTCGGTATTTTTCAGCATCAGGCGGATAAAAACAGATTTCAGAAACTTCGAAACTTTTTGATAAAAAGGATAACCATCCGGAGTGGCAAGCAGCAACAAATTGTGAAGATAGGTATACACCGGTACTTTCAGCCTGCATGGCGGAGGAATGTTGCCGAAGCAAAACACGCCCGAAAATTTGTCCTTGTTGGCTGTATAAAATGCCTTGCGGGGCGAAATGGCTGCGGACATGACCAATTTCTGCGCCTCCGGAATAAAGGTAAAAACATCTTCGCAGCGGCTGTCAATCAGAAAAAATACACCCGGCTTAAGTTCCAATGCCTTTTCGACCAGATACTTCAGCAGCATCAATCCTCCGCTGTTGTTTATATACAGCGCATCAATCAGCAGCGGTCGGGGTTCAGATTTGCTCAATCGGAGAAAAAGTTAGGTAAAGCTTCAATCCCATTATTCAGGCTTGATTTTAAAATGCAAAAATAGCCGGACTTTGGCAATGGAAGAATGAATATGAGCTATTTGGCGGAAGCAGAAATAAAAACAATCGTACCCCATTGAAAACCAGAACAAACAGACTGCCTCAATGTCTTTTTTCTACCTTTCCGGGACAAGCCAGCCCGCTCTCTGACTATAAAAACGGAATGGCAGACTC
>CANHCT010000236.1 GCA_947459175.1 Hymenobacteraceae bacterium | reverse complement strand
GAGGCATCCCAATCTATATCACACGGATAGGGGTTGGCTATTAAATTCCAGCCTCTGTCAGAAATATTACAAACCGTGGGTGAATAGCCGGGGGAACATGTCAATTCAGTCCTTGTCAGTGCGGTGGCCCCTGACCAATTGAATGTTCCCATGGTAAGAGTTCCTTTATTATCAAATACCCTGGAGGTAAAACTTGACCCTGAGGTAGATATGAAAGTCCTGTATCCTTTTCCGGGTTCAATATTTTCAGAAGAAGCGGGAAATCTCCATCCACGCTGCTGAACTGTGTCAATTCGGATTGTATGAACAGTTTCATCCAACTTAAATAGACTTCCGTGTATAGGATTGTCAAGGCTGATAATGGAGCCACCCTGATCGGCATAGCTCCCGGGAGGACCCATAATTTTAAAATCATCAGCCCAATCGGTAAAGTTTTTACCTGAAAGCGGGCTTCCTATCATGGTCCATCCTCCATTCCAGCCTTGTAAAAACCGCTGTTGAGTAACTTCTCCGGTCAGGAAAATGGTTGGAGCTCCCGAGCCATCTACGGGGACAGGCCCGATTTTTCCGGTTCCAAAAGAATTGGACACCAAAATCAGATTATTTCCCGTGCTGAGCCGGCTGTTGTTCAGGAATGTAAGTATTCCGGGGTCTCCTGACTGCGAAGCTGCAATCATCAATTTGCCCGAAGGAGCCACTTCTACACCTTGTGCAGAGGTATTGGCAATTTCCAAATTAGAGTAGGAACCAATTCCCGAAATGGTTTGCAACCCGCTTCCATTCAGTGATAATTTTCCTGCACCGCTTACAGTTCCCGAACCGTTAATATTTCCCAACACATCAAGGGTTTGTCCGGGAAGGATATTTACCAAAGATCCCTGAAACTGAACATTGAGACAAGCAGAGGGTGTGCTCACAATGGGTTGAGGAACATTACCGGGAATAATGACGGATACCGATTGATTGGGAATGATATTGCCGGGAGTCCAATTGTTGACATTGTTCCAAAGTTGTCCGGGCTGAGAACCGTTCCAGGTAATGGTCGGGTTAGGGCCGTCAAAACTGGCAAGCGTCCATTCTCCCAATTGTGAAATACCGCTTCTGGTTATTGTATTGTCAACAGGATCTAAAGTACCATCCACAAGATTCCAGATGGTACCATTGTATCGCCACATATCCAGATAAGATTCCGGAATTGTGCCCGAGGGGGTTATTAACTCATGATCAAAGTAATGCATGAGAAGGGTTGCATTCAGAGCAATGTTGTTTGAAGGCACTATTTGATAAACACGGTTGATGCTGAAGTTGGGACTGAATACAGCCTGATTGTGCCGGCGTAATACCTCGGTGCTGCCCAAATCCTGAGCAGAACTGAGTACAGCACCCAATCCACCCACATTCACCGACGAAGGCGCATTCAAATTGCGAACCGCCCGGATGCTGCCTCCGGTCAAACCGGTAACACAATTGGCTGCTGTTTCATTGACCAGGCTGCCTGCGCTGCCCAAATCCAGCTGAAAGCCGTTCAGATCCAGATCACCGGATTGCATATTGACGTCATTGCTCACAAAAATTTTGGCACCCAGAGAAAGCTTTTCCGAATCGGTGCTCTTGTTGATTTCCAGATTGTAGAGACTCAGATTGCCGTTTATGTTGCTGTTTCCGGAACCAATGAAGGCCAGTGTGGAGGTCCCGGCTGTCAGGGTACCCGATGTAATGTTCAGGTTCCCCGACAGTTCCAGTCTGGAATTATCTGCAAGAGTCAGGTTGCCTGCATTGAGGTTCAGATTTCCTGCCTGATTGATCAGGGCATCGAGGCTGAGTACTCCGGCCCCTGATTTGTTTACTGTTCCTGTACCTGAAATACTTCCGGAGTAGTTTTGATTGTCGCTGCGGTCGAAGGTCAGGGTGCCGTTGTTGACAATATTTGAAGAGGTCATCACAGAACCCTCAGTTGCGCCATTGCCAGCCGTTAGGGTACTGCCGGTATTTATGGTTGTACTGCCGGTAAAGGTATTCTCTCCTGAAAGAGTGATAGGGCCGGCCCCCGAAATCACCACCGAGCCTGTGCCAGAAATGATATCAGGATATGTGTAGGCATCGGTGCGGGTGAAATTCACCAACCCGTTGTTGGCAAAATTACCGGTTACTGTTCCGCCGATATTCATTGTACCGGTTACCAGGGTAGTGGAATTGGTGGTATTGAGGGTGTTGGCCGAATTCGTATTGTTCAGCGTCAGGGTGCCTTCCACATTCGTAGTATTACCTGCTCCTGAAAAATCCAAATTCAGGGCATTGACACCATTACCCAGGGTGAGAAGCGAGCCGGATTCAATTCTGAGGTCGGTATCCGTACTTCCCTGCAGGGTGAGGGTATTGCCGGAGGCAGCTGCCTGAAAGGTCACAGAAGTATTGTTGCGTACGAAAATCTGAGCTACTGTTTGGGTAGGTATATTGTTGGCAACCGAATTGCCCCCGTTGGGAAACACCAGAACATCGATGGATGCCGGATTGGTTCGGGCAGGATTCCAGCTGGATGGGCTCTGCCAGTTGGCGGAGCCGGAGGTAGCCACCCAGTTGAAGCCGGCACGGGGCACCAGTTCTCCTGTTATAAGCAACACCGGCGAACCCGTGAATCCCTGAAACACAATCTGCGAAAGCTGCTGGGCTGTCAGACCTGAAGAATTTCCAAAGAATATCCGGCCACCTGTGCCTGAGGCCCCCGGGATGCCCTGCCAGTTGGTAATGGTCAGCGTGGTTCCTGCAGACCAGGTCATCCCGGCCGAGTTGATGAACCGCAGGTCGTGGGCACCGGTACCCTGAAGGCCTATCGTTGAGCTGGCTCCCAGAGTCAGGGTATTCACATTTTCCGTATAGGGATTGCCCGCAGTGCGAAGAGTGCCGCCGCTGAGTTCTATCCGGCTCAGGTTGTTGATTCTTTCTCCCGCCGTGGCCAGTGCCAAAGTACCTGCATTAATGAAGGTGGCTCCGGTGTAGGAGTTGAAGCCGCTGAGCGTAAGCGTTCCTGCACCCTGCTTTCTCAGGGATCCCGGTCCGGAAATTAAAATAGCAGGAGGGCCGGATTGGCCGTAACTAATATTATCCGAGCGGTCAAAAATCACCACTG
>CANHCT010000235.1 GCA_947459175.1 Hymenobacteraceae bacterium | reverse complement strand
CAATGAGGTGCTCAACGACTGGTCGGAGATGGCGGTAGACGGCCACTTTTATGCCACAAACCGCTGGTACGATTACCACAAAAAACTGATCCCCTCTCTGGCCCGGCTCGCCGGCGCCGAACAGGAGGAAGTCACCGTAATGGGCACCCTCACCGGCAATCTTCACCTGCTGATGGTTACTTTTTTCAGGCCCCACGGCAAGCGGACCAAAATTCTGATGGAGGCCGGGGCTTTCCCTTCCGACCAGTATATGGTGGAAAGCCAGCTGCGCTTTCATGGTTTGGATCCGGATCAGCACCTCATCGAAGTAAAGCCGCGGGAAGGCGAACGCATTCTGCACACCGAAGACATCCTGAAAGCCATTAAAGAAGCTGGTGAAGAACTGGCTTTGGTTTTGTTTCCCGGAATACAATACCTTACCGGTCAGGTGTTTGACATGGAAGCCATCACCAAAGCCGGGCATCAGGCGGGTGCCAAAGTGGGCCTGGATCTGGCCCATGCCATGGGCAATGTGCCACTCAAACTGCATCAGTGGAAGGTAGATTTTGCGGCCTGGTGCAGCTACAAATACCTCAACGGCGGACCCGGTGCCATTGCCGGACTCTATGTGCACTCGCAGTATGCCAACAGGCCCGATCTTCCCCGCTTTGCCGGCTGGTATGGCTACGACGAAGAAACCCGTTTTCTCATGGAAAAAGGATTTAAGCCCATGCCCGGTGCCCAGGGCTGGCAGCTGAGCAACGAAAATGTCATGTCGATGGCATCCCTTCGTTCTTCGCTTCAGCTTTTTGATCAGGTACCAATCGACTGGCTCGAAGAACAAAGAAAAGAACTGAACAACCACCTCTGCACCGTAATCGGGAAATACAAAGAACTCGCCATCCTGACCCCCGCCAAAAGGGGCGCTCAGCTGTCCATTGTGGTAAAAAACGGAAAAGGCAAACAACTTTTTCAGCACCTTCACCAAAACAAAATTTTGGGCGATTGGCGTGAACCCGATGTAATCCGTCTGACGGCCGCCCCCATGTACAATACCCACGCAGAGATAGACAAGGTAGATGAAGCCCTGCATTTGTTTTTTGCATAATTCTTTCTAATCATTTGAATACCAATAATATATGAGTTTATGGGGCCGGTACGAGGAATACCGCAGGCTGCTTTTGCTGGATGAAGCCCACCGGAAGCGCATCCACCATTTTCTGGAAGGGCCGCAGTCGAGGCAAAATGAATTGTTCTTTGCCATCCGGGTGTTCTGGGAGTTTTTTACAGGCTTCCGAAAACTTCACTTCATCGGTCCCTGCATCACGGTATTCGGCTCGGCCCGCTTTGATGAAAATCACCTGTACTACAAATCGGCCAGAGCCTTTGGAAGTCAAATTGCCAAACTTGGTTTCACTACCATGACGGGTGGTGGCCCCGGCATTATGGAAGCCGCCAACCGCGGTGCCTTCGAAGCAGAGGGTTTATCCATTGGCTGCAACATCATTTTGCCCCGGGAGCAGAAAGAGAATCCTTACCTCCACCGCTTTGTGGACTTCCGGTATTTTTTTATCAGAAAAACCCTGCTGCTGAAGTACTCCTTTGCCTTTGCGATTTTTCCCGGCGGCTTCGGCACCCTGGATGAGTTTTTTGAGACCATTACCCTCATTCAGACCAAAAAAATAGAGAACTTCCCGGTGGTTTTATTTGGCAAAGCGTATTGGCAACCTGTTTTGGATATGATGGACAAAATGGCTGCGGAAGGCACCATTCTGGAAGAAGACCTGAAGCTGTTTCTGGTAACCGATTCGGTGGAAGAAGCGGTGGAATACATCCGGAAAGAAACCTTTTCGAGGTTCGAAATTCAGAAAAGAAGGGCTCTTTCGCCGATTTCGGTTTTCTTTGAAAAATCATTTCAGCGGAACAAAAAAGCAAGAAAAAGCCCGCCTGAAGCAGCAAACAACCAATCATGATTGAACAATGGATGTAAGGATAAAGTTTTTGGGTGCCAACCGCACCGTAACCGGTTCGAAGCACCTGCTGGAGATAGACAACAAGCGGGTGATGATCGACTGCGGCATGTTTCAGGGGATGAAAATGCTGCGCCTCCGCAACTGGGAACCCTTTCCGGTAGACCCGGCCGGTATAGATGCCATCATCATGACCCATGCCCACATCGACCACAGCGGCTACCTTCCCCGCCTGGTTCGCGATGGATTTTCGGGGCCCGTTTACTGCACCACCGCCACCGCAGATCTGATGGAGCTGCTCCTCCGCGACTCGGCCAAATTGCAGGTAGAAGAAGCGGAGTATACCCGAAAAAAGGGCTACTCCATCCACAAAAATCCCGAACCCCTGTACAATGAGAAAGATGTAGAAAAGGTACTGCCACTACTCAGGACGGTAGATTTTGAGCAAAAAGAAGAGGTTTTTTCCGGTGTGCAGTTCGAATTTTTAAAAGCCGGGCATATCCTGGGGGCGGCCATGGTGATGATGCACCTGAAGGGCAGTGAACAGAAGAAAACCATTTTGTTTTCGGGCGATCTGGGCCGCTATGAAGACCCCCTGCATCCCTATCCCGCCCAGATTCGTCAGGCCGATGTGCTGTTTGTTGAATCTACCTATGCCAACAAGGTACCGGTACATGTGAATGTAGAAGAACAACTGGCCATGAAACTCCGCACAGCCATGAAGCGGGGCGGTTGCGTGTTGATACCTGCTTTTGCCGTCGGGCGTACACAGATGATTTTGTTTTACCTGCGGCGCTTGTTTCAGACCGGGAGGATGGAACCCTGTAAAGTATTTGTAGACAGCCCCATGGCGATTGCCGCCACCCGGCTGTACAAAGATTACCTGAAGGACAAATACAATGGATTTCAGCCGGAGGGCAATTTGTTTGATTTTCCCACCCTGCATTATGTTTCGGAGCAAAGCCAGTCTGTCGGGCTAAACGATATTGACTCGGGGGCCATTATCATATCGGCGAGCGGCATGGCCACAGGGGGAAGGATATTGCACCATCTGGCCAACCGTTTGCCCCGAAAAGACGACACCGTTTTATTTATCGGTTTTCAGGTAGAAGGGTCCCGGGGCCGTGATTTGCTGGACGGCAAGCCCGAAATCAAAATTTTTGGGGAATACTTTCCCGTGTACTGCCATGT
>CANHCT010000234.1 GCA_947459175.1 Hymenobacteraceae bacterium | reverse complement strand
AGAGAATCACCCCGGAGGGGTGGCAGAATCTGCGGTTAAGTCCATCGTTGCCGTATCATACTTTTTGTTCTTTTTGCTTGATCAAAAAGAAGGGCAAAAACGAGAGTTTTTGAGCCAGGATGTGGGTTGGCAAATCAAGACAAAACAATGCTCCCACCCACATCCCGCCCACCCCCGCTGTTTTGTCGGGCCGGCGCACTGGATATTTTTTTCAAACAGCGGACCTGAACTCCTACTGACCATGACGAGAATCACAACATCCTGTGAATGAGTGAATCACCCCGGAGGGGTGGCAGGTTTGTAGTAGCAAAAATAGCCACCATGCGATTCCCACCCCAGAGGGGTGGCACATCCGGAGAAAAAGCGGTTTGGAATTGCTCCCGGCAGCAGCAGGTGGCGTGTGGGGACACACCGCCACAGCGGAGGGTGGTGCTCAGTAATTTTTATTTTGAAACAAAAAGTCAATTTAAATTCCCAAACTCTTTACATTTGAATAAAAATTATTGAAATTCAGCTATTTACAATTCTTCGGGAAAAGGTGGGTGAAGATCAGGCACGGGCTTTAACCGGGTATGTGGAATCAAAGATTAAGGCTGAAGTCGATGCGAGCAAGCAAAATTTGGCCACCCGCGAAGACCTGGCCAATACAAAAGTTGATTTGATAAAATGGATGGTTGGATTCTGGATCTCTCAAATGGCAGCTTTGATTGGCTTATATCTGGTCAAATAATGACCCGGTTTTAGTCCTTCCGGCCCAAAAATTCCCAAACCCGGGGTAAAAATGGCCGCCGGCATACTTCCGGGCATCCGCAAACCGGAAATCAAAAATGTTCCTGACACTTTGTCATAACTTTTGTATCTTTGCCATCCTTTTGAAAAATTAGCTTTATCATGCCTCAACTGGTAAACGATATAGACCTGCTTCAGGAAGCTCCTGCCCAAAATCAGGCACCCCTGACCACCCCTGAAACCAACACTGGCAAGAGCAGAAAATTATACATCGAAAGCTATGGCTGCCAGATGAATTTTTCGGATTCCGAAATCGTGGCCAGCATCATGGCAGAGAACGGATTCGATACCACCGATTCGGCTGAAAAAGCCGATCTGATATTCCTGAATACCTGTGCCATCCGGGAAAATGCGGAACAAAAAATCCGCAACCGTCTGGTGCACCTGAAAGGCATGAAAAAAAACAATCCCGGTTTGGTGGTGGGGGTGCTGGGTTGCATGGCCGAGCGCCTGAAAACCAAGCTGCTGGAAGAGGAAAAAATGGTAGACATGGTGGTGGGCCCCGATGCTTACCGGGATTTGCCTAATCTTGTCGAACAGGTAGACGAAGGCGACAAAGCCGTAAATGTTTTTCTGAGCCGGGAAGAAACCTATGCCGACATCACACCGGTGCGGCTGAACAGCAACGGAGTGACGGCCTTTATTTCCATTATGCGGGGCTGCGACAACATGTGTTCGTTTTGCGTGGTGCCCTTTACCCGTGGCCGGGAGCGCAGCCGCGACGCAGGCAGCATTGTAGCCGAAGCCCGGGATTTGTTTGAAAAGGGCTACCGCGAAGTAACCCTGCTGGGCCAGAATGTGGACAGCTACAAATGGACCGCTGAAACAGGTGAAACGGTAAATTTTGCAAACCTGCTGGAAATGGCGGCCCTGGTGAATCCGGATTTAAGAATTCGCTTTTCTACCTCTCACCCCAAAGACATTACCAATGAGGTGCTGCATACCATGAAAAAGTATGACAACATCTGCAATTATATCCACCTGCCTGCGCAAAGCGGAAACTCCAGGATATTAAAAATCATGAACCGTACTTACGACCGGGATTGGTATCTGGACAGGGTTCGGGCCATACGGGAAATCATCGGTCCGCATTGCGGGATTTCTACCGATATCATCACCGGCTTCTGCTCCGAAACCGAGGAAGAACACCGGGATTCCGTATCGCTCATGAAGGAAGTGGAATACGATTTTGCCTACATGTTTGCTTATTCAGAGCGGCCCAACACACCGGCCGCCAAAAAATATCCCGATGATATTCCCTACGAAACCAAACTCCGGAGGCTGAACGAAATCATCGAAGTGCAGCGGCAAAACTCCCTGAAGCGGAACCGCCTGCATGTGGGCAAAGTGCAGCGGGTTCTGATTGAAGGAACCAGCAAACGCTCTGAAGAACAGCTATTTGGCCGCAACGATCAAAATGTCGTGGTGGTGTTTGACCGGGGCAATCTGAAACCGGGACAGTACGCGGATGTAAAAATCACCGGCTGCACCGGAGGCACCTTGTTTGGAGAGGTAATTGTCTGAAGCCATGATTGAGAAAATTCGGATCGAGAATTTTAAAAACTTTGAGGAGTTTGAATTCGATGGATTCAGGCGGGTAAACCTCATTGCCGGAAAGAACAATGTTGGAAAGACGAATTTGCTGGAGGCCTTATATATGGGTTATACCGGTTTTTTTCCAATGGGACTGATAGACCTTTATTCTTACAGGGCACAGGTACCGGTAGGTAAAATTTCAAAATCCCGGGAACCGGAGACTTTTTCAGATGGTGGAATTTTCCAGAATGCTGCATTGGGATCTTTTTTTAACGGCAGCAATCGGATATCATTAAAAACAAATGATACTACAGAAACAACCCTTGAAAAATGCAATTTTGAGGTCACAACAAAATATGACGGTGCAAAACCAAATTTCGATTTAATCCTCCTGGAGCCCAAAGAATATGATTCCAACCTTCCAAACAATGCTTTGGTTTCATATTTTACCGGAAATGGAAATCGCTTACAACGGTTCGCAGTTTTTATTAATTTTCCATTCAATCCATTTTCAATACCTCCGGCAAAAACAAGGTTTGGATTGCTGCATGCAGGCTCTTTTGGAATTTCCGGATTTGAAAAACAATATCAGGAAGTGTTTCATACCGGGCGAATGAAGAAATTCCGTGATATTTTGTCCATGTTTTCGGACACTGAAATAGAGGATACCCAACTGATAGACAACAAAACAGACGGATTTAAAATATTATACCTGTCCACTGCCAACAGAGGCATTGTCCCAGCGGGAGATTTGGGATTTGGAACCAACCGTATGGTTTCCATTTTACTCACTCTGTTTGGCGCTGAAAACGGAGTTGCTTTTCTGGATGAGGTTGATTTAGGTATTCACTATTCCAGGCAAAACCTCTTATGGGAAAGAATTTTTCAAGT
>CANHCT010000233.1 GCA_947459175.1 Hymenobacteraceae bacterium | reverse complement strand
TCAAAGAATTGGTATGGGATGGTTCCAGAGAAAATGGTGAAAAGTTGTCGCCCGGTACCTACATTTGTGAAATTTTGGTGAAATCTGACACGAATAATAGTGTGGCCAAAATCAACAAAAAAATTGTCTACATCCGTTAGTGCTTGCAAAGTTTTCCGGATTACTTTTTCATAATGGGATAATTCTACCTCCAACTTAATTCAGAAAAATGTTTAAAAGGATAATTTTTTCAGGGTCTTTGGCCTTATTTACGGTTTGTCACTTCCGGATATTTGCTCAAACCAATATTGATGCACAAGGAAGGAGAGATGAATTCAGGGTGATTACCACAGCCGTTCCCTTTCTGAGCATCACACCAGATGCCCGTTCTGCCGGCTTGGGAGATGCCGGTGCAGCCCTCTCGCCCGACCAAAACTCTGTGTATTGGAACCCCGGAAAGCTTGCGCATGTGCAGCATGATATGGGTGGCTCTGTTTCCATCAGTCCATGGCTGAGGGGCCTTGGGGTAAACGATGTGTACCTCGGATACCTGAGTGGCTTTTATAAAATCAACAAACAAAGTGCTGTAGGTTTGGGATTTACCTATTTCAATCTGGGCAGCATTCAAATGACGGATAATACCGGTGCCCCCATGGGAACCCTCAATCCCAACGAGTTCGCCATTTGCCCCACCTACTCCCGCATTCTATCCAAATCATTGAGTCTGGGTGTAGGCATCAAGTATTTTCACTCTAACCTATCCGGTTCCATAGGAACAACAGGTCAGGATGCCCGGCCTGCCAACAGCGTGGCCGTAGATTTGGGGATGTATTATAAAAAAGAACTGAGTCTGGGCGGTAGTCCTGCCAATTTTGCTTTTGGCCTGGCTCTGAGCAATATGGGTCCAAAAATTTCTTACAACGACCAGAACCGCCGGGACTTTATCCCCACCACCCTGCGAATGGGCCCTGCGCTCACCGTGGAACTGGATCCGTACAACAAGATGACATTCCTGTTCGACATTGCCAAGACCCTGGTTCCCACCCCCTCGGGCGATAGTGTGCCCACCAATCAAAGTGAGGAATCCTGGATCACCGGAATGGGAACCTCCCTCTACAAGGCACCGGATGGATTTAAAGAAAAAATGCAGGAACTTATGATTGGCGGCGGGGTTGAATATTGGTACGACAATCAGTTTGCCGTGCGTGCCGGATATTTCCACGAAAGCCGCAATAAAGGAAACAGACGGTATTTTACAGCCGGAGTAGGCGTACGGTATCAGACATTCGGTCTGGACTTTGCTTATCTTTTGCCGGTGCAAACCAATCACCCCTTGGCTGAGACCCTGCGCTTTTCTCTGCTTTTTGATCTTGATCTTCCTAAAAAGGAGGAATCGGTAACCGATAAAGCAGAAGGTCCGGGAGCAGAATAAAGTATTGCAAAGACTTCAAATTCAATCCCTTATCTTTCGGTAAGGGATTTTTTTATGGAAAAAATTCAGCTTCGGTTTCCGGGAAATGCTTTGACTGCATGCCCCGCTCTGCCTGCTTCCAAAAGCGAAAGCAACCGGGCATTGATGATGCGTGCCTACTCAGGAGAAAAAGTAGAAATTGAAAATCTCTCCGGGGCAAGGGATACGGCCATTTTGGCCAGTCTTTTGGAAGAAGATCCTGATGTCTATGATGCGCATGATGCCGGCACCACCCTGCGTTTTCTTACCACCTATCTGGCTCTGAAGGGAGAAAACCGAATGCTAACCGGGAGCGAAAGAATGAAACAGCGGCCCGTGGGCATCTTGGTCCGGAAGCTGAATGAACTGGGTGCCCGCATTTCTTATGAAGAAAAGGAAGGATATCCACCCCTGCGGTTCGGAAAGGGGCATTTTGAATATAAACCGGTGGAAACCGATATAGAACCGGAACAAAGCAGTCAGTTTATTTCTTCGCTGTTGCTGGCGGCTCCTGTTTTTTGCCGCGGTATGCGCCTGAGGCTCCATGGAGAAAGGGTGGTTTCGAGGCCCTACATTCAAATGAGTCTGGCCATGATGGAAAAAGCAGGCATATCCTGCCGGATGGAAGGCAATATCATCTCCATTGACCCGGGTCCGTACCAGCCCTGCCGGATTTCGATTGAACCCGATTGGTCGGCTGCCGGATACTGGCTGGCCATGCTGACATTGGCAAAGCCCGGAAGCATGGTAAAATTTGACCGCCTCAGCCGTGCTTCCCTTCAGGGCGATGCGGCCATGGCGGGAGCCTTCGAAGCCCTCGGACTGACTTTTGAAACCGAAGGAAACGGGCTGAGGGTATGCCGGCCTGATAAATTGCGCCTGCCCGAAGTATTGCAAATGGACTTTTCGGATATGCCCGATCAGGGGCAAACCTGGATTGCCCTTTGCGCCGGGCTTGGCCTGCCCTTTTCGTTTACAGGGCTGGAGACTTTGGCCCTGAAGGAAACCAACAGGCTGGCTGCCATGAAAACAGAGCTAATTAAATTTGGCATCCATCTGAAAATCAATGAAGAAAAGGGCTTTTGCCAAATGGATGCCGGCCGGAGGGCGATCCAACCAAGCCAATGTATCGATACCTGCCGGGACCACCGGATGGCGATGTCTCTGGCCCCTTTGTCGATGCTGTTTGATGGCGGCATAGCCATGGCAGACCCGGGGGTGGTGGTTAAGTCATACCCGGGGTTTTGGGAGGAGATGAGAAAAGCGGGATTTGCAGCAGGGTGATTTTAAAAAAGAGGACACCTGAAGGGGGAATTTGATTTTTTTGAAGATGGGTTCTTCTGTACCAAAGGAATTTTGTTGGCCACGAAGCACGCAGAGCAGCCGCATTGTAAGCAGAGAAAAAGCCCTGCTGACCCTTTTCCCCCTCCTCAGCCGATTTGTCGGGCCGGTGCACCGGGTATTTTTTTCAAACAGCGGACCTGAACTCCAACAGACCATGTCGGGAATCACAACTTATTGTACATCAGGCCATAACCTCGGAGGGGTGGCAGAATCTGCAGATGTGTCGATCGTTGCCTATCATTACATTTTGTTCTTTTTTCTTGATAAAAAAGAAGGGCAAAAACGAGAGTTTTTGAGCCGGGATGTGGGTTGGCAAATCAAGACAAAACAATCCCCGAAGTAAATTCGGGACTAAAGCCTTCCCGAAGCAAGTTCGGTACATGCTTCCCCGCATTCCTGAGCCCCAAATGCGGAGCCAATAAAAGGAGAGATAATTTACTGCGAATTCTGCTCT
>CANHCT010000232.1 GCA_947459175.1 Hymenobacteraceae bacterium | reverse complement strand
ACCGGCATCAAAAATGCCCTGGAGACCGGCCGCGGCCGCATCGTAATCCGCTCCAACTACAAAATGGAAACCTCCAAAACCGGTAAGGAGCAGATTGTTTTCTATGACATTCCCTATCAGGTAAACAAGGCTGCCATGATTGAGCGGATCGGGGAAATGATCAACGACAAGGTGCTGGAAGGCATCTCCGATGTGCGGGATGAATCGGATAAAGACGGTATCCGGGTGGTATTTGATCTGAAAAGAGATGCCAATGCCCAGGTGGTGGTAAACACCCTCTACAAACTCACTGCCCTGCAAACCTCCTTCAGTGTTAACAATGTGGCCCTCGTAAAAGGGAAGCCCATGACGCTGAATATGAGGGACATGATCCAATACTTTGTGGAGCACAGACACGAGGTGGTAGTCCGCCGCACTACCTTCGATCTGAATGAAGCCGAGAAAAGGGCCCATATCCTGGAAGGACTCCTCATTGCACTCGACAACCTTGATGCGGTGATTTCCCTCATCCGCAACTCGATAGACCCCGAAGAAGCAAGAAACGGGCTGATTTCGAATTTCAATATGTCTGAAATTCAGGCCCGTGCTGTACTCGACATGAGGCTGCAGCGCCTTACCGGACTCGAAAGGGATAAAATCGTGGAAGAGTTTCAGGAGATTCAGAAACTCATTGCCCGATTGAAGGAAATCCTGGGCGACGAGGGCATTCGGATGGGCATCATTAAAGAAGAACTGGACGAAATCCGCGAACGCTACGGCGATGCCCGCCGGACCGAAATCGTACATGCCACCGACGATATTTCCATTGAAGACCTGATTTCGGACGATGAGATGGTGATTACCATTTCGCATCAGGGATACATCAAAAGAACCCCGCTCACCGAATACCGGGTACAGGGAAGAGGAGGCGTAGGTTCAAAAGCCACAGCCGTGAAGGACGATGATTTTACCGAACACCTGTTTGTGGCCACCATGCACAATTACCTGCTGGTATTTACCGATTCCGGCAGGATGTTTTGGGTGAAGGTGTACGAACTGCCGGAAGGAAATAAAACTGCAAAAGGACGTCCGATTCAGAATATTATCAACATTGAAAAGACCGATAAAATCCGGGCGGTAATCAATGTAAAAAGCCTGAAGGACGAAGATTACATCAACAATAACTACCTGGTAATGTGTACCGTAAAAGGTACCATAAAAAAGACTACTTTGGAAGCCTTCAGCCGACCAAGGCAGGCAGGAATTATTGCCATCAGCATCAATGAAGGCGATCATCTTCTGGATGTGAAAATGACATCGGGTAATGATGAAGTGATTATTGCAACCTACAAAGGGCGTGCAGTGCGTTTCCCCGAAGCCACAGTAAGGCCGATGGGCAGAGGTGCAGCCGGTGTAAGAGGTGTTTCTCTCGCCGGGGAAGACGACCATGTGGTAGGTTTGGTTACCATTGCAGACAGAACCAGAACCCTTTTGGTGGTATCGGAAAAAGGATATGGCAAACGGACCTATCTCGTTGATCCTGAAGACGGTAATGACGTTTACCGGATTACAAACCGGGGTGGAAAAGGCGTTCTCACCTTGAATGTGACCGAGAAAACCGGAAATGTGGTGGGCATCCTGGATGTAACCGACAAAGACGACCTGATGATCATCAACAAATCGGGCATCATGATCCGTACTTCGGTTTCCGAACTGAGGGTGATGGGTAGAAATACACAGGGTGTCCGGTTGATCAGGCTGAATGATGAAGATGAAATTTCGTCAATCGCCAAGATTGAAAAAGAAGAAGAGGTAGAATTGGAGAATCCCGGGAACGAGGAAAACCCAGAATCACCTTCAGAATCGGGAGAATCAACTGAAAACCAACCCGTTGAAGAATAATTTTTAACAAAAAAAATACAGGAAAATGAGAAAGCTTCTGTACGCAGGCATCTTTTTATGGAGCACTTCGCTGCTGGCCCAAAACGATGCGGTTACCAACGCCTTTCTTTACAACAAAGACGGCGAATACGACAAGGCCAAGGCGGAGATAGACCGTGCTGTTCTTCACGAAAAAACCCGGGATAAGGATAAAACCTGGTATTTCAGGGGTATGATTTACAAAAATATCCTTGAAACGAAAGGAACGAAGGATTTTTTTATTGCACAAGACGCAGCCGCAAAGGCATATGAGTCTTACATGAAATGTATTGAATTGAAAAAAGATGGGGATTTTTTTGCCAAATCAAAGTTTGATTTGAGAAATCTGGCAGTATCTGTATTCAATTGCGGAGTGGGTGCATTTAACAAAGGAAAGGCGGATGAAGAAATCCAAAAAAAGGAGGATGCAATGAAATATTATCAAAGTGCTGTTGCCCTGTTTGAGATATCATCTGAAGCACTGGGAGGGGATACCTCCAGTATATTAAATGCCATAAGTGCAGCCAATAAACTTCCTGACTTTCAGAAGTTTAAGAACCTGACTTACAAGGTTTTTTCTTTGGGAAAAAGAACACCGGAATTGTATTTTTTTATTTCTTCTAAAGCCAAACAAACCGGATTAAGAGACACATCTCTTTTTTATATCATAGAAGGCAGAAAGTATTTTCCCAATGACAGAACCTTAATGGGTGAAGAAATTCAATATTATCTCGATAGCGAAAAGACCGATATCGCAATAAAGAAGCTTGAAGCAGGTATTGCCGCAGATTCTTCGTTGGTAGACTATTTTCCTATTCTTGGTGGCCAATATCAAAGGCTCAGTAATTCCCCAAAGGCAACTCCCAAGGAAAAAGAAATGTATGACAAAAAAGCATTGGATATTTTTATTAGGGCGGTTAAGCGTGATCCAAAAAATGAAGTTTCCAGTTTTAATGTTGGTAAGTATTATTATGATAAAGGATTGGCTCTCATTGCAAAAGCCAATAAAATAGATGACATTAAATTGATGACGACTGTGGTCCCCAAGCTCCAAAATGAAGCTGCAGTTGAATTTAAGAAAGCCTTGCCTTATTTTGAGTCCTGTTACCAAAACAATAAAAACGATAAAACCATCCGCCAGGCTTTAAAAAATACCTATGAGTATTTAAAACGAAGTGCTGATGCTGATAAAATTCCTGATTGATATTTTTTTCTTTATTTTCTAAGGAGTTTGGAAATCAATATTTTTCAGCTCTTGCAAAAAAATCCCGCCCAAAGCGGGATTTTTTTTTTCATGCGCTGAAAAGATAATGCCTGAAGGATTTTTCAGAAACTTCCCATAAGAGCAATTCTTTACGGGGAAATT
>CANHCT010000231.1 GCA_947459175.1 Hymenobacteraceae bacterium | reverse complement strand
ATACAGCGAAAGACCCAATACCGAAGCCATACAACTGCCGGGAAAAGTAAGCCATGCAGATAAAGCGGCCAGATCAAAAATGCTCCATATCCTCAGCGATAAAAAGCGAAGGGCTTTTTATGAAAGCCAGCTGGGTAAGATGGATACTGTCCTTTTTGAGGCTACCCGGAATCAGGGCATGATGGAAGGCTTTACCGGTAATTATGTTAAGGTAACGGCACCTTTCGACCCTTTGTGGGTAAACGAGGAGGTAAAAGGATTTTTAAACGGGATTGATGAGCAGGGTACCGTGGTATTTTCAGAACTCCCGGAGTTTCGTCCTGCAGGAAAAACAACTCCTCAAGTTCAGTCTATTTAGTCCGGACTACCGTATTGAATTAAAAAAAATCCCGCCGAAGCGGGATTTGAAACATAATGGTTTAGGGAATCAGCCTGGAATTATTCTCCAATTTTTCCGAAGCCAATTAATAGTTTTACATAAAATCCTGACAATCCCACATTAGGCACGAGTTTTTTGTCTTCGTCACTAAGACCGTCAGCTACATTTTTATTGGCATTTACAAGAATCGTATTCGACTGTGGCTGAAGTTTGTATCCCATTCTCAAACCAACTGAAAATCCTTTGGCACGGTCTTCTGTGGAGGCACCCAGCATATACTGCGCCCCCAATCCAAAATCAAACATCGGAGTCCGGGTCCAAATGAAAATGTTCTGCAGATTTGGGTCGCTTTCAGTCACAACCGAAGCAATACCCGGATACAGTCTGTTCGGAGCATCGGAACTGAGCAGTAATCCGGACATTCCATATCCAAAGCCCACCATGGGATATACAATCAGACCTCTTTTTCTGAGTGCAACGAAACCAAGATTTACCAATACATCTGCTCCGGCCAATCGCGAGGTTGTTTTGTAGGTTTTGTTTGCGGATGACACCAAAACCCCGTTTTCAAAAGTTTCTTCCTTATGTTCAGACTCCGAAGGTGTCCCCAAATTAAAATTGAGCTCACCACCAAGCATGAAGCTGTTGAAAACTCCAAAACCCTGAAAACCCATATTAAGAACCCCGGATGAAGGTTTATTGAAGGTTGCAGTGGATGTGGTAACCAAATTTCCGGAGGTTCGTATGCCGGTCAATTCATCCCCTATTCCGGTTTTATCGGAAAAATAGGATGAAGGATTATATCCCTGATATCCCAGCATGACATTGAAACCTCCCCCGAAGGAATTGAGCTTGAAAACTTCCTGAGCGAAAGCACCGGATGAAATGGCACAAGAAATGATTATGCCCTTGATGGCAGCTTTTAACATGAATGATTATTGTTTTTAAATTTTGACTTTTAAATTGAAACGAACGGTAAACTCGATGTCCATGTTTACCGGCTTTTTGTTCATCAGGGCTGTGTACCTGAAGATGGCTCTGTGGGGACTGTTTCTTACCGAGTTGATGAGCAGATTGGCAATGTCAGCATTGTACACCACCAGTTCATCCAGACCCAAAATCAATCTTTTGTTCGAATAAGTAGTTAAGGTTTGGTAAAGGCCGGTGGATGGATTCAGAACCTCAAGTTTACCATCCACAATGGTATCGGCAGCACCGCCATTCAGGCGGGTCATTTTAAACATGATGTCTTTTACTTCCAGATCCTGAATTTTTGATTTGTTGTTGATAAAATCAGGCTCTTCCGAAAGGTCGATGGTGTCATTTTTTACTGCCTGATTGGTGTCAGTACTGACAACATTAAAAGTCATTTTCCCGGGAACCAGGATGTTCTGAAGTTTCAGTTCATCCACTGCTTCACACCCTGAAAAGGCAATGAATACAATTAAAAACGGGACTAAAAATAAGTTTTTCATTGGAGAAAGTATTTAATGTTAAACATTATTAGTGAAAAGAAATTTTCTGCAAAGGCAAATGTAAAAGTTAATTTTATTTCTGAGCAGATTTTTGTTCGGCAATCTTTATCATTGGCAAGCAAGTCTGGTTAATCTTTTGTTTTTCAAAGTATTAACTTTATATTCTTTGTTCTGCACTTTTTAAATTCAAAACCCGGGTTTCTGACTATAAAATGGAAATCCGGCAGTATTTTCCTTGCAGCATGATGGAAAGAAAAAGGGGTTGCCAATTTTTTTGACAACCCCTTTTTTTATCTTTTTCAAAACTGCTTACGGCATCAGAGAAACCCTGGTTCCAAAGGTGCCTGTGCTGCTTTTTACCAGTAATTGGTATATCCCCGGAGAAAATGAAGAAATATCCAGAGATTGGTCTGCCGATGGATTCCTGAGGATTTCGGTTGTCTTTCCTTCGGAAGAAACCAATACCACCGAATAAATGTCCCCGGCTTGGGCAAATTTCAGGTTCAGCCTTCCTCTGGACGGATTGGGAAATGCTGAAACAGAACCCTTGGAAATCAATGTGTTGGCGGAGTTGACAATTTCGGCACATTGACCCCATTTTGAGGAAATAATCCAGTTTCCTGTCGTGGGCAGCAGGATTTTCCGGTCATTGAAAGCCCCCCTCACACAACTTCTCGGTCCGCCGGATGGTCCCCAGTCGTTTCCTTCGTCACCATCATTCCAGGCAGATCCCTGTACATATTTCCATAAAAGAGAATCGGTGCCCACTGCTGGCCCTTTGAATACGATGGTCCTTTCCCAGATGTTATTGCTTGTACTGGTCATGGCACCGGCAGGTGGTGTCCAGTTTGGAATATTTCCACCCCTGTCGGTGAATGAACCAGCAATGCTGACGATGTTGTTGATGGTACCGCCGCCGGCCAAAAAGTCGGTAATGTCCACCCTAAAGGTGACCACAGAAGAATCCTGAGAAACTACCTGTTGGGTACTGAAGGTACTGTCGGCACCATAAGCGGTTCCGGAGGCATTTGTAGCATAGGCCCGGACATAATACAAGGTTCCGGGGCTGAGTCCTGTTATGGCAGAAGTGAATGCGCCGGTAGCCGTGCCGTCAACCGTTTTTGTCGGAAGGGCGACAGTGGGATTTGGTGATGTGCTCCAGCATACACCTCGGGCAGTAAGGGGAGATGTTCCGCCCGATGTTACATTTCCACCGGAGGAAGCTGTGGTTTGGGTAATGGCAGAAACCGAAGAAGTGCTCACGGATGGCAATCCTGCAGGAATCAAACAAGCCCGGCAGCGATCCCAGCAGTAAGAATAAGTTGTGTTGGTTGCCGGAATGGTGAGAACACGGTTGACATCTCCTCCGTCCTGGACCCCGCAGCCTCCGGCTATCAGAGAATCAGAGCCTTCGTTGGTGCCCCAGTCGTT
>CANHCT010000230.1 GCA_947459175.1 Hymenobacteraceae bacterium | reverse complement strand
TGCCAGCATACCCAGAGAAGAGAGGGAAAGAAACGGACTGAAGGATACCCTGATCCGGCTGAGTGTGGGTCTGGAAGACATCCGCGACCTGAAGGCCGATCTGGAAAAAGCAATAGGCTGATTTTCAGTTCATTTCCTGCTCATTACCGGTTTGTGCCGCTTTGCGGATTCATTCATTCTGCAACGGTATTGGCCACCCTTCCCAAGCATGGCTTCGGGCAGTATTTTTTTTGAGGCAATGCATTGATTTTAAATTCAAAACCCCTAATTTTGCAGCCCAATTTTAAAAAAGGGAACGCGTTTCCCGCTACATTCAAAACCGTATGGTTAAAATCAGATTAGCCCGCAGAGGCAGAAAAAAAATGGCGATGTTCGACATAGTCGTCGCAACATCCACTGCGCCACGAGATGGTCGCTTTATTGAGAAAATCGGGACTTACAACCCGAACACCATTCCCGCCAGTATTGTCCTGGACAATGCAAAGGCGCTGAAATGGTTGATGAACGGGGCCCAGCCCACCGACACTACCCGCGCTATTCTGTCTTACAGAGGCGTAATGTATGCCAAGCATCTTCAGGTAGGTGTATTGAAAGGCGCCCTCACCCAGGAAGAGGCCGACAGGAAAGTTGCCGAGTGGATTGCCGCCAAAGATTCCAAAATCAGCGGACGGGTAGACAGTCTGGCCAAAGCCAAAGCCGATTCCAACCGTGCCAAACTGGAAGCAGAGTCGAAGGTGAACGAAGCCAGGGCAGCAGCCATTGCCGCCCGTCAGGCTGCTGAGTTAGCCGCTGAAGCCCCTGAGGCCGCAGCAGAAACCGCTCCTGAAGAGGCCGTTGCCGAAACTGTTGCCGAAGCGCCTGCCGCTGAAGCAGTTGCCGGGGTGGCTGCAGAACCTGCTGCTGAAGAAACAACAGAAACAGCTGCAGAAGAAGCACCGGAAGTTGCCGTTGCCGAACCTGTTGCCGAAGCCTCTGCAGAGCCTGCAACCGAAGAAGAAAAACCAACCGCTGAATAATTTTTCCCAGGGCAAATGACAGCCAATCAATGTTTTAAATTAGGTCATATCGAACGGGCCCTCGGGTTCGATGGTTCGGTATTGGCTTTTTTTGACGTTGATGATGCTGCCCGATATGCCCGGCTTGATGGAATATTTCTGGAAATGGGCAGCCAACTCGTCCCTTTTTCGGTTTCCTCCATGCAGCCGCACGGAAAAAATAAGTTTGCTATCCGCTTTGACGGAATTGCAGACGAGGAATCGGCCCGCAACCTGCGGGGAATGAAGTTGTTTCTTCCCGAACAGTTGCTGCCGGCCCTCAGAAAAGATCAGTATTATTTTCATGAACTGGTTGATTGCCGGGTAGAAGATGAAATTTTGGGGCCTTTGGGTGTAATCAACGGAATCGTGGATTTGCCTCATCAGACCCTCGCCACCATGGAATTTCAGGGTAAAGAAGTTTTGATACCTGTGCATCAGGATATTGTGAAAACCCTGGACCGGGAAAAAAAGAAAGTTTCTACCCGTCTGCCGGACGGCCTGCTGGATATTTACCTTAAACCGGAAGAATCCGTTCAATCATGAGAATAGACATCATCTCCTGTGTTCCCCGGCTGCTCGACAGCTTTTTTGAGTACTCTATTTTGCAGAGGGCGCAAAAGTCGGGAACCATCGATGTAAAAGTGCATGATCTCCGCGATTACGGAAGCGGCAAACACAAGCAAACCGACGATTATGCTTTTGGCGGCGGAGCCGGTATGGTGATGATGATTGAGCCCATAGACCATTGTATTTCAGCCCTCAGGGCCGAAAGAAACTATGATGCCATCATCTACACTTCGCCCGACGGCGAGCCCTTCGGTCAGGCTGCTGCCAACAGACTTTCGATGATGCAAAACATCATCATCCTGTGCGGACACTACAAAGGTGTGGATGAGCGGGTCAGACAACATCTGATTACCCACGAATTCAGCATAGGAGATTTCGTTTTGTCCGGTGGCGAATTGCCTGCCGCCGTTATGGCCGATGCCATCTTAAGGTTGGTTCCCGGTGTGATGAACGATGAGACCTCAGCCCTGACAGACAGCTTTCAGGATGGGTTGATTGCTCCCCCCGTTTATACCCGGCCCGCCAACTACCAAGGTTGGGAAGTCCCCGGCATTCTGCTCAGCGGCCATCAGGCCCGCATCGACGAATGGAGGATGGAACAATCTGTGCTCAGAACCAAAGAAAGGAGGCCTGAGTTAATTCATCAACTTTCAGAAAATCAATTGATAACAAAGTAAAAAAGTAAAGTCATGTCTGAACTTATAAAATACGTGGAATCTGAACTGGCTGAAAAAAGAGCCGGGATCCCTGAGTTTTCTGCCGGGGATACGCTGAATGTCCATGTGAAAATCAAAGAAGGAAACAAAGAGCGGATTCAGCTCTTTACAGGAGTGGTTATCCAGCGCAGGAATTCTAATTCCAGCGGCGAAACCTTCACCATCCGTAAGGTATCCAACGGAGTAGGTGTGGAGCGTATTTTTCCATTGCTCAGTTCTTCCATCGACAAAATCGAGGTGGTAAGAAGGGGCCATGTAAGAAGAGCCCGCTTGTTTTACCTGCGTGGTAAACAAGGCAAAGCCGCGAAAATCAAGGAGAAGAAAATGCCTGTGGCATAAGCCGTTTTTCCCGATTGAAATTGTAAAGGCCCTTTTCGAAGGGTCTTTTTTTTGTACTTTTAATGGTATTCGGGCAGCAGACATCCCCGGGACTCCGGATTTTTCCTGTGAGCCAAAAGTGCCTTTGAGACGGAAGCCCACCCGGGCACGGCAACGTTTACTCCCGCCCTGGCGGGAACCAGGTAAGCAAAAGCCCCCATTCAGATTACCGGTTGGGGGCTTTTTCGTGGGGGCTTTCGCCTACTTGGATAATTGTTATCGGCTGCCCTTCTTGTTAGTTCAAGTTAAAGATGTCCTTAACTTTGTTGTCGGATAGTAGGTTTACAAATAGTTTTTTGCTGTGTTCTTTTTCTTGGAATGGTTGAGTTTTAAAAAGGTCGGCATATTTGATTTCTGTCAAGTCATTTAAATCGTTTGACTTGTAAGGTGCTACTTCTGAAATTCGTTTTAAGTATGAAGTGTTGAATTTCAAATTTTCCTTGTCCACCCAACCTGCTTGAATAAATGCTTTTGTTTTTTTGTCGCAACGACACGGATTTGATTTGTTGATAAGCCCACATTTGTTATTCATAAATTGGTAAAGGTCTTTTCTTGCTCTTGAAAGTCGTTGGCGGAAATTGTCTTTGGAAATGTCAAGCATC
>CANHCT010000229.1 GCA_947459175.1 Hymenobacteraceae bacterium | reverse complement strand
CAACCCACCAATCTGATGGTAAAAGAGGGAGCAGAACAGGTACAGAAAATCATTTTTCCCGGGGCTATTGTCCGGGTGAAGGACAAAGAAATTCCGGTTCAGTTTCTCAAAGGAAATCAGGCAGCAAGTCCTCAGGAGCGGCTCAATCAGTCGGTAGAGGGTGTAGAATTTGAACTCGCCAATGCCATCAAAATGGCATCGCAGGAAAAGCCTGCCCGGATTGCCATCCTCAGCGGTCACGGAGAACTGAAGGGCAAAAGCCTGCAGGACCTGGCCCTTACCCTGAAGCAATACTACACGGTAGAGCCGGCAGACCTCAGCAAAATACCCGATCTGGAGGGATACGACGCCGCCATTATGGCCAAGCCGCAGACCCAATTCAGCGAATTCGAAAAATTCAAACTCGATCAGTTCATTGTGAAAGGTGGAAAGATGTTGTTTTTTGTAGACGGCATCCGGGCGGGTCTCGACAGCATCAAAACCGACGGCAGCCTGGCATTTCCCTATCCGCTCAATCTGGAAGACCTTTTTCAAAAACTTGGATTTCGCATCAATCCCGACCTGCTGCTGGATATGAACTGCGGAGCCATTCCCCTGGTGGTGGGCTACCTGGGCGATAAACCCGAAACCCGCCTTGTACCCTGGCGCTACTACCCGGTGCTGAACGATTTCGGCAAGCATACCATTGTCAAAAATATGGATGCCCTCTACGGCCGCTTTGTTTCCACCATCGATACTTTTGTCAGCCCCCACATCCGGAAAACCCCCCTGGTATTTTCCTCCCGCTACTCCAAAACCGTGGCTTCGCCGGTGCGCTTGTCCTTTAATGAGGCACGCCTCAATCCGCAGCCGGAGCAGTACAAAATGAGCCGTCTTCCGGTGGTGTATCTGCTGGAAGGAAAATTTGTCTCGCTGTACCAAAACCGCATGGTGCCCGAATCGGACAAGCAACTTGGCTTTAAGGAAACCGACAAGTCATCCAAAGTTCTGGTGGTGGCCGATGGCGATTTTGTCAAAAACGATACCACCCGCTCGGGAGAATATTTCGGGCTCGGCTTCGACCGCTTTATGCGAACCACCTTCGCCAATAAAGACCTTGTGCTCAACGCCTTGTCCTACCTTTTGGATGAAAACGGTGCCATTCTGGCCCGGGCCAGAACCATTGCCCTGCGGCCCCTGGACATTCCCAGAATCAATAAGGAGAAAAATATGTGGCAAATTTTGAATATTGCCGGTCCGGTTTTTCTGACGGTGCTTTTTGGCATGGTAAGGTTGTTTTTGAGAAACCGGAAATACAGGGCTGCTTAATCATTAAACCATTGAAAAAGAATATTTTATATCTGCTCGTTTTGCTGCTGCTGGGTGGTGGCGCCTTCTGGACCTGGAACCGCAACAGGCAAAAATCTACCCTGGCCAAACTGGATCTGAACTTCTCTGTGCCTGATACGGCTTCCATTGACCGTATTGTGATAACACCGGTGGAAAAAGGCGGAGAAAAAGCCTCCCTGACCCGTATCTCTCCTTCGCAATGGAAGATAAATGACAAATATTTTGTGGCCCCCACCCTGATGGAATTGCTGCTCACCACCATCCGCAATGTAGAAATGCAACGGCATGTGGAACCCAATGAAGCCAAAACAGTGAACGAAGACATCCTCAAAAGGGGAAAAAAAGTAGAGATTTTTGTCAATGGAGAATTGTATAAAACCTACTGGGTAGGCGACGATTCCCCGGGGAATACCGGTACCTACCTCCGCTTTGAAGAGGGCGATCCTTATGTCTGCCATCTTCGGGGTTTTTTGGGATTTCTTTCACCCCGATACAATGTATCCGAAAACGATTGGAGGGATAAACTGCTGTTTTTCAGCTCGCCGCAAACCCTTCAATCGGTAGAAATTCAATATCCGGCCAGCCCTGTTGACAACTTCAAAATCAGCGTAGCAGGAAAAAATATGGTGCTGGAAGGAACCGGTCCTTTTGATACCCTGAGCGCCAATGGCTTTTTGGGCAATTTCAAAAAAATGTATGTGGAGCGGCACATCAACACCATACCCCGGCGGTTCCGCGATTCCCTGCTGAGGACTTCCCCCGAATGGACTCTGGAGGTGGTGGATTCTGATAAGGCCTTCAGCCACCGGGTAGATTTGTATGAGGTAAAAGACCCCGACCGGCAATTGGGCCACATTGCCGCAAGCGAAGATTGGTTTACCATCCAAAACCGGGTTTTGTATCCGGTGAAATTGAGAAAACGCGATTTTCTGAACCGCGGAAAGTAAAACTTTTCGCAGCGGCCGGAGGCATTTTCAAGAATTCAGTTATTAGAAATCAGTTTTAAGTTGGTAAGGCAAGTCAAAAATAAAAAGTAAAAAATCAAAAGCTTTTTAAGTGGCCAGTTTTTAGTTATAATACATTGAAAAACAAGCACTAAGCAACTTTGAACTTTCAACCTTGAACCTTGAACTTCCCTTAAAAAATCCCGGCTCGGGCGAGGCTCCGCCTCGTATGTACTATTCGGTGGCCTCCGGCCAAAAAACACCCTGCCGGAAGAAATGTCTTTCCCCAAAAAAACCCCGCTTTTTTTCCCAATCTTACCTCACTAATATTTTCCCCTGCACTGACCATATTTATTTTCCTTTTTCCAAAATCTTTGTATCAGATTCTGTAAAAAGAATGCCCGGCAGTTGGAGGCAGAGATATATTCTCCTGCACCTCCCGGAAAAAAAGCATAAGGCCGTTGGCTCGTGCGTACAAAACCCTGATTTATAACAAATTATTCTATGAAATCGATTTACTTCGCCGTGCAGAAACAGCCAAACACCAGCCTGAATGCAAACCATGATTCTGCTCTGCATTGCCACAACAAGACCCCTTTATCCTGCATATTCAAATCCGGATTGCCGGCTTTCCGGGCACCAATTCCGGGCACTGCCGAAGGTCTTTTTTTTGGATTTACATCATTTTATAAAACATTTTTTTTGTCCTTTTTCAAGAAAAATTTTACTTTTACCGCTCAATTATCAACTCATCAAAATATGAAACATCATCTTTACCTTACCACCCTTTTTTCCCATTTTTCTGAATCTTCCGGGGATTTAAAGCCCGGGTCCCATTCAGGTTTTGGCCCCAATCAGGATTGCAGCTCATTCCGTAATGGCCGCAGGTTTTGGCTGGCCCTGCAGTTTTTGTTTCTGTTTTCGGTCACCGGTCTTTTTGCCCAGGTGACCAAGACCTCGGTGGCGACGGGCAACTGGAGCAATTCCGCAACCTGGAGTCCTTCCGGTGCACCGGGGGCTTCTGACAATGTAGTGATCAGTGCGGGACACACCGTTACCTACAACACTGCCGCCAATTTCTCCACCTCGGGTGCGATGACCAT
>CANHCT010000228.1 GCA_947459175.1 Hymenobacteraceae bacterium | reverse complement strand
GAGGTACTCTACGGCTCTGCGGGACTCCTGCAGGTGAATTCCGAAAAATACGGCCGGGCCTACGAAGTGCGTTACGAGGGACTCATCAACTACATGAAGAAATACTTCGATTCGGGCTCAGACAAGGTGATGGACTGGGTGAGTGAATACACCCGCTCCAGCATCTGCCCCGAATGTCAGGGCCTGCGCCTGAAAAAAGAATCGCTTCATTTTCGGATTGATGGAAAAAACATTGCGGAAATCACCCAATGGGACATCAGCGAGCTGAATCAGTGGGTAGACAACCTGGAAAGCCGACTGAGCGAAAGGCAGCAAATCATTGCTGCCGAGGTTTTGAAGGAAATCCGGAGGCGGATAGGTTTTTTGGTGGAAATCGGCCTGGAATACCTGAGCCTGAACCGCAGCATGCAAAGCTTGTCCGGAGGCGAGGCCCAGCGAATCCGGCTGGCTACGCAAATTGGCTCTCAGCTTGTGGGGGTTTTGTACATCCTCGATGAACCCTCCATCGGACTGCATCAACGGGACAACCGCAAACTCATTGCCGCCCTCCGTAACCTTCGGGACATCGGCAACACCGTATTGGTGGTGGAGCACGACAAAGACCTGATGCTGGCCTCCGATTTTCTTCTCGACATTGGTCCGGGTGCAGGAAGGCTGGGCGGACACATTGTGGCACAGGGAAGCCCGGAGGAAGTATTGGCTTTCGAAACCGAAACCGCCGACTATTTATCGGGAAGGAAATCCATACCACTTCCCGAAAACAGAAGGAAAGGTAATGGCAACATCCTGAAAATCAGCGATTGCACGGGGCATAATCTGAAAAATGTTAAGCTCGAACTGCCATTGGGAAAAATGATTTGCATCACCGGAGTATCCGGTTCGGGCAAATCATCGCTCATTCATGAAACCCTGTATCCCATTCTGAACAAGCACTTTTTCAGGGCCAAAAAAGAACCCCTTCCATTCAGAAATGTCAGCGGGCTTGAAAATCTGGACAAGGTGATTGAAGTAGACCAATCGCCCATCGGAAGAACCCCACGCTCCAATCCTGCTACTTACACGGGTGTTTTTTCTGATATCCGAAGCCTTTTCACCCAGATGAACGAATCCAAAATCAGGGGCTACAAGCCGGGAAGATTTTCATTCAATGTGAAAGGCGGCCGCTGCGAAGACTGCGAAGGAGGCGGACTGAAGGTGATCGAAATGGAATTTTTGCCGGATGTGTCGGTAATTTGTGAAACCTGTAAAGGCAAACGCTACAACCGTGAAACCCTGGAAGTGCGGTTCAAGGGCAAATCCATTGCCGATGTGCTGGACATGACGGTAAGCCAGGCCGTGGAATTCTTTGAAAATCAACCTTCTATCCTTCGGAAGATCAAAACCCTGAACGATGTGGGCCTGGGCTATATTTCACTCGGCCAACATGCTACGACCCTTTCCGGCGGTGAAGCACAAAGGGTAAAGCTGGCCACCGAACTCTCGAAAAAAGACACAGGCAAAACCCTGTATATTCTGGACGAGCCCACCACCGGCCTGCATTTTTCTGACATCATGCACCTGCTGAATGTTCTGAACAAACTGGTAGACAGGGGCAATACCGTGCTCATAATCGAACACAATCTGGATGTAATCAAAGTGGCAGACCACATCATCGACATGGGTCCGGAAGGAGGCCGGAACGGGGGCACCATTGTGGTGCAGGGAAGCCCGGAAGAGCTGGTGAAATCGATGAAAGGCCATACTGCACCGTTCTTAAAAGATGAATTGATCAGCTCCCAAAAAACAGGAAAGAAAAAATGAAAGGCAGAAAAGTTCTCGATGCGGAAGCCATCGACATCATTTGTCTCCGGATGAGTTATCAGGCGGAGGAACAATTTTCGGGCCACAGCAAACTGGCGGTAATCGGTGTGGAAGGAGAAGGAACACACCTTGCAAAAAAGCTGGCCGATCTGCTGAGTGCCAGAAAAGCATTTGATGTTCAGCTCCATACCATTAGCCTCCCGAAGCATAAAACCATCCGTCCGGAAGTAAAGCTGAGCCCCGGACCTGAGGGATTAAAGGGAGTACCCGTTTTGCTGGTGGATGATGTCCTGAATTCGGGCCGTACCCTCACTTATTGCCTTTCGCCGCTGCTGGAATTTGAAATTCCGAGTTTAAAAATTGCCGTTCTGGTAGAGCGGACCTACCGAAAATTTCCGGTTTCGTCCTCCATCACCGGTCTTGCCCTGAGCACCACCATCGAGCAAAATGTGGAAGCCCGCCTCTCCGGGAGCGCTTCAGAAACAGGAGTTTTTCTAAATTAAGCCGGTGGAAAATCGGATCGCTTTACTTCGCCACCCCTGGAAACAGAAGATGGGTATTCTCCGGAAAGTTCGCCAACGGAAAACGCGTTTATCTCCCTTCTTTCGGACAGGTTAAAATCCGGAGGCACAGGCTGATCAAAGGGCAAGACATCCTTCTGACCTAAAGTGGTTTGAGTATATGGCCAGGAGAAACGGGAAGTCGAACCAAACTTTCTTTTGAGTATTATTGCCGGGTGGTTGCCATACTGCCTTCAAGGAGCTTGAGGCGGGTGAGTCGAAAGGTTCAAGTACGGTTCTTAGGGGACGAAGGCGGGGTAACCCGCCTGAGTTACCCGACTGTACAGTACAACAATATGACACTTAGAAAAGAAATAAAATAGACAGACAAATGAAAAATATCGTATTGACAGTTTTAACAGTCGGAAATTTATTAGGGATAAATTCTTGTTGCACTAAAAAAGAGTGCATCGGTGCTGACGAAATTTATGAAATCAATTTTTTTAACTTCTCACAAGCAGACCTTGACACAATTACAATAATTAGTTATTCTAAAAACTCGAACTTTACTACGACAATAGACAGTGCAGTTACTCAAGCGAGTTTAACAGGTGACTATTTTTCAGCATATACAAACAACAGAATAAATACTGACCTTGACTATAAAATCAAATTGTTTAGCACGGGACAAGTTTTCACTTTGACAGGTTTTGAAATTGAAAAAGAAGGTTGCAACTCTTGTTTTCCTTACCGACCAGAAAGTGATTTCTACAATAAGCTAAATAGCTATCAAGTGAATGGACAAAAACAAACAGGAAGTCAAATTAAGATTTATAAATGAGTGAAGTTTCTGGAGAAATGCTAAATCATAGAAGAAAACCTACCGCTAACAATTATCCAAGTAGGCGAAAGCCCCCACGAAAAAGCCCCCAACCGGTAATCTGATTGGGGGCTTTTGCTTACTTGGTTCCCGCCAGGGCGGGAGTAAACGTTGCCGTGCCCGGGTGGGCTTCCGTCTCAAAGGCGCTTTTGCCTTAGGGGGTAAAGTACCGGGGCCTTTCCTTTTGCAAGCGGCTTTTTTCCAGTTTTTTGCTT
>CANHCT010000227.1 GCA_947459175.1 Hymenobacteraceae bacterium | reverse complement strand
TTCAACCGTCAGGCCTGGTTTCTCGACCGCGTCCTCGGACCGGAAATAGAAAAGAAAAACCTGCAGCCGCTGATTGTGGTGGGCATATGGAATTCGGGCAATGAACGCTATGGTGATTATTTCCCCGAAAAACCCTTTGCCATGCTGCCGGACTCCATGAAAAATAAGCTGAAAGCCCTGGGGCAGCAATTTGTTTACAGAAAAATGAAAAACGACAAACCCAATTCAGATGCCTATCTGAAGTTTCTCGTATCGGAACTTAAACCCATGATAGACAAGCGTTATGCCACCCGGAAAGAAGCTGAATACACCGCCATTGCCGGATCCAGCATGGGCGGACTCATTTCCATGTACGCCCTTTGCGAATATCCCGGGGTATTTGGCAGCGCTTTTTGTATTTCTACCCACTGGCCGGGCATTTTTACCAATGAAGGAAATTCTATTCCCCAGTATTTCCAGCAATACATGAAGGAAAAACTACCCGTACCGGGCAAACATTTCTGGTATTTCGACCGCGGCGACAAAACCCTGGACAGCCTCTATGCGCCCCATCAGCGCAAGGCCGACAGCATTTTGATTGCTAAAGGATACAGGCCAAAGGAGGATTTTATTTCTCTTGATTTTCCCGGTGCCGAACATTCGGAAAGAGCATGGAACAGAAGGGTTTTGATTCCCTTCCGAAGCCGTTTCGGGCGAATAACAGGAACCAAAAATCAGGACTGAATTTTGCCTTTTCCGTATTCCAGAATGGAATCGATGAAGGCATAGGGAGTAAGGTGGTCTATGGCAGCCTGATGAAATATGCAGGTGGCCGGTGTCATACCCGGAAGCGAATTGATTTCGATGATGATGGTCTCCACTCTGCCGTTTTCAAACACCCGGACAAAAGCATCGATGCGGCAATAGCCCTCCACGTTCATAATTCGGGCCGTTTCTGCAAGTACATTTCTCACCTCCGCTGAAATACGGGCCTGTTCCTGAGGGTTTTTACTGAACCGGGCCGGGGTAATATTCTGTCCTTCGCCGGCCAAAAACTTCTCCTCCAGAGACAACACCTCGCCGGAAGCCAGGGTTTCGGAGGGCTCAAAAACCTGATACCTGCGGCTGCCATCCTCCTCTTTCCGGGTGAGCATGCCTCCGGTAATTTCCAGAAAATGAACAGCCTCACCTTTACTTATCAGGGTTTCGATGAGGAAGTTGTTTTTTCTCGGAAATTCTTCATTGGCTTTCATGTTCAGTACCTCGCAGGGGTCTGCCGGCTTTTCTTCTTTCAGCCTGAACATGAGTTCGCAAAAGGCAGCCAATTCGGTTTCATTCTTGATTTTTTTCACCGCCGAGGAGCAGCCGTCGTCTACCGGCTTGGAAATGAAGGGATAAGGGAATTCTTTCTCAATTTCGGCGTACAGCGCAAGGGGATTTTCTTCCCAATCCACTTTGTTCACCAGCATGTGTCCTGCCACCAAAATGCCCTCTTTGCGAAGCAGTGCATTGGTTTCATATTTATTGATGGTGGTTTGAGAACTCTTCACACCCGAGCCATTGTAGGGAATGCCCAAGGCCTCCAGCTTTTGCTGAATGGAGCCATCCTCACCCGGGCGGCCGTGCAATGCAATAAAGACTGCATCTATTCGATTTTTCAAATTCTCAATTTCCCATTTTTCACTGTAAAAACCGGCTCCTGAAGCAAATTTTTCCGTGATAGACCGGGCCCTGTTGATGGTTTCGGCAATAAAAGGATGGTCGGGCCGGGGGTGCTCTGCCAAATGCCTGATGTCGTCGGCATTGTCCTTCAGCATGGTCTTCACCGGTAGTTTATATAGCTGATAATCAGCATCTGAACCAGTCAGAAAAATGGGCACAGGCACATATTTCTCGGAAGAAGCCAGCTTTTCATAAATGTTGCGCCCGCTTTCCATAGAAATATGTCTTTCGGTAGAATAACCGCCCATGATGACCCCAACCCGGATTTTTTGCTTTTGCAGGGAAGATTTTGCGCTGAGCAATTGGTCGAGCCGCTCCTGAATTTCGGCTACTCTGGCTCTTTGTTTCCCTTCTTTTTTCCGGGCCTGAAGCGAGGCATGGACTATATAGGTGAGGAACTGGGAAGGATTCAGCCCGATTTCCGCCGACTGATGGAAGAAGAACGAAGAAGGCAGCATACCCGAAGTGGTGTTGGGATCGTTCAGATATACGCTTCCGTCTTTGGAAATAAATCCGTCTAGCCTTGCATATACCTGAAAACCAAATGCTTGATACAATTTTTCGCAGGCCTCCCTGATGTTGGTCAGATCGGTAAGCGGTACATCTATCGGGGTGATTTTGCGGGATATTCCGGGCAGATATTTGGAACGGTAGTCGAAGATATCCGAAAACTTGATGATTTCCGTGGGGGGCAGGGCTATGGGATTTCCATCCGGATCTTCCACCACAATGCAGGAAAATTCCTTTCCCTCGATAAAGGCTTCAATCAGAATTTCATCTTCGGCATCCTCAGGTTCCAGAATCAGGCTTTTCCAGCCTGCCTGATTTAAGCATGCCATCAGTTCTTCGGGTTGATGGACTTTTGCCACGGGTAAGGGCGTATTTTCGGGGTAAAGGGAAAGCGGAAGCCCGAGTCCGCTCCTTACATCAATCAGAGCATTTACCCAGATTATTTTTTCCATCTCCGACTTGGCGGTCCAGTCCTTTTCCTCCAGCTTTTCCATAAAAAAAGACTTTTTAATGGCCTGTTCGAGCGCTGTTTTGCCGGCTTCCTTCACAATGGAAACGCCAATGGAAGAACCCTGATGGGGTGCCTTCACCACCACAGGAAAGCCCATTTTTTCTTTTGCCAGGGCGAAAACCTTTTCAGGACCATCAGGCCCAAAAAAATCACTGCGGCTGATGACAAGGAATTGCGGACCATCGAAACCCGCTTTTTGCATGAGCTGCCTTTGAATGATTTTGCTGATTCCAAATGCCGAAGGGAAAATTCCCGAACCGGTGTAGGGAATCCCCAGCCATTCGAGTATGCCCTGAATGTTGCCGTCCTCGCCGTAAGGCCCGTGCAAGGCGAGAAAGGCCATATCGATGAGGCCCGGGATTTCTTCGAGTGAGACGGGCTTCCCGATTTGGACCTGCAGTTTTCTATATTCATTTTCAGGCATTTGCGACAAAGAGTCGGCATACACCTGAAAGGGCCTGTTGCTGTGGTTGACCTCCGGACCCGGAAAAAAATCGCGGATGGTGCCTTTGTAGATGTGGGGCCAGTCGAGCAGGGTAATTTTGCCGAGGGAGTCTACAAAAAGCGGCACAGCCTCAAAAAGAGACTTATCCAGATTGTCGTACACGGTACGCCCTCCGGCAAAAGAAATTTCTCTTTCCCGGGACCTGCCGCCGAAAAAGATACCGACTTTTATCATGAAAAAGGTTGTAAATCGGGTGGTGAGATGTTATTTATTGTCCTGCTCAGCAAATACTTTTTTGAGAAGATCAGAGGTCCGTTTGGCCGGATCATCGCGGATGA
>CANHCT010000226.1 GCA_947459175.1 Hymenobacteraceae bacterium | reverse complement strand
AGGGTTCAGCCCAATCAGCAGCCTCCTGTGGCCCAGATTGCGGGTGCCAACATCCTGTCCTGCAACGGGTTTGTTCGGTTTCGGGATGCCTCACAAAATGTTCCCACCTCCTGGTTTTGGGATTTTGGCGATGGAAATTCTGCCACAGCCCAAAACCCCACCCACACCTACACCGGCGCCGGTTCCTTCACCGTTAAATTGAAGGTACAGAATGCCTTCGGTACGGATTCGGTTACCATTCCGAATCTGGTAAATATTTCTTCCCTGAGCGGACCGATTGTGCCATCCTGTTTCAATACCACCACCACACCCGGTGCAAACAATGGGACGACCAGAGTCAGGCTGGGCGATTTGGATAAAACATCAGGGCTTGCCCTTGCCGATGGTGCCAATCTCGATTATACCTGTACCGATTCCGCCACTCTGTTTGTGAGCTCCGCCACCCAGACATTTCCGCTTACCATCAACAGTTCAGCAGGACCGGTGCGGGAAAATTGCCGGGTGTATATTGATTTCAACAACAATGGTATTTTGGAAACCAACGAATCGGTCATGAATACCAACAATCAGATTACCCATGTTGCCAACCTGACCTTTACCGAGGCCCAGTGTTTGGGAGTTCCTGTGAGGATGCGGGTTATTACCGACAACCGGTTTAACAATATCCAATCTTCCTGCTTCAATCCGCAAGCGGGGCAGACTGAAGATTATCGGGTGAGGCTTTACTGGGTTGTGGGCAATCAGGAATTGTTCTCTTCCAAAGCCATTCAAATCTTCCCTAACCCAACCAAAGCACAGGTGTATGTGAAATCAGAACTGCCTGTTGAAAGCTGGACCGTAAGCAACATAGCAGGAAAAAATCTGTTAATCGGAAAGCCTGATTTTAGCCCGAAAGAAGTTACGCTGCCATTACAAAATCTGCCCGACGGAATCTATCATCTGATCATTCAAACCCAAGAAGGAATCCGAAGGGAAAAAATAATTGTTCAAAAATAATCTTCTTAAACACCGCTTAAACTTAGACATGAAAAAAGTTTTATGGCTTTTGATCCTGCTTTGCGCAGGAATTCAGGCCTCATTTGCAACGCACATTTTGGGAGGTGAGTTAACCTACAAATATTTAGGCAGCAATGGTCCTGCGGATCGTCCCTTTAGGTATCAGGTCCGCTTTGTGGGTTATGTGGACCGCGTAGGAACACCCGGGCAGATCAGCAACTGGGGTTGCGGCAATTTGGGTTTTAATCCTGCCATCAATATTTATAATGCCGGAACCAATGCCCGTATTAACCGAAATGCCCAGTCCACCGGTTGGCCACTGCCCAGCCATGGTCCCAATATCCCGGGCCAGTGTCCGATAAACCCCTACTATGGTGGAGTCCGACCTCTTGTAGTTCCTGTCCCGCAGGGATGTAATGTGCCGGGACTATCTGAGTTGAATGTAGCCATTACAGACACCACCTTTGAAGTCCAGCTGCCTCTCTCGACTTCAGGGTACTATGTGAAATATGAGAACTGCTGCCGGACCAACAACTCCACCAACATAGACTTTGGTACGCCCAGCCCCAACGATGATCCGGGAAATACCTGGCTGGCCTTTATTCCTTCGCCTATTTTTGTAAACAGTTCTCCCCAATTTATCGGGGATGCCGTTCCATTTTTCTGTTTGGGCGATACAGCTACCATTTCCAACAATGCTTTTGATCCGGACGGTGACCGGTTGATATATTCCTTTGCCACGCCTTACAGCGACGGACAAGGAAATGATCCGGTTTTTAGTGCGCCTGGCAATGCCAATTACAAAGCCGGCTATTCTCAGTCTGCCCCTTTCGGACCCAATGGGTTTGCCTCCATCAATCCATCCACCGGCCTCACCCGGTATTATTCTCCCACTGAGGGCTTATTCGCTGTTGCAATTGACATTCAGGAATACAGAACCCTTTCTAATGGTACCGAAATTCTGCTTTCAACCACCCGCCGGGAATTTCTGGTTGTGGTGAAAACCTGTGCACCCAATCCGCCGCCCAATCCCCAGCCTCCTTTCGGGTCCGCAGGATTTACTCTGGTTAAATCCGAGGGTGATAGTGTGGTTTTTCAATTGAAATCATTCGACCTTGACTCCAATAGTATTATTGCTGAATCAGAATTATTTAATCCAGGAAACGGAACCGGCAGTTTGGCTGTTTGCCCTGCTGCAAATGGCTCAGGCGGGGATACCATCCGGACCACTTTCCGCTGGAAAATTGATTGCGGAGTAACCAAGGGAATTGTAAGGAATTATTCTGTTACCGTTGCATACCAGGATTATGGCTGCCCTCCAAAGACATTCCGGGAGGTTTATACCATTGTGGTCAATCCCTTTAAAGCTCCCGTAATCACCGGCAGGGATTCGGTTTGCTCCACCTTCGCAACCAGTGCCTATACTGTACCTGCCGGAACGGGTCGGCAATGGAAAATGATTGGCGGAAATATTGTGGGCAGTTCCACAGGAAGTACGGTCAATATCAATTTTCCCGGTGACACGGCCAGACTCAGGTTGGTGGTGACCAGCGGTTTGGGTTGTAAGGATTCAACTTCAAAAAAGCTGACCAAAGTTCCTTTTGTTCCCATTTTCGCCACTGCCCCTTCGGCATGGGTTTGCCAGGATAGCACCATTACCCTCAATGCCTCAGGCGGATTTTCCTCAGTCAGTTGGGCACCTACAACTGGTCTGACTCTCCCCAATACCCGCAATCCAAAGGCCAAACCCAATGATACCACCGATTACATCGTAACAAGCAATGGGCCAGGTGGTTGTGTGGCCAAGGATACGGTTCAGCTGAAATGGGTACCCCGCATAGCAGCAGCAGGTCCGGATTCCATTCTCTGCTCCGGCCTACAACGAATAATTGGTGCCAATCAGCCTTCTGGCTATAAAAATTATTCCTATTTGTGGTCACCGGCTACAGGTCTGGCTTCGGATACAAGTTTCAGGACAAACGCTACCTTAAGCAATTCGGGCGGAAGCAATCAAACGGCTACTTTTGTTCAGACTGCCCGGCACAGGGCAAGCAATTGTATCTCGACGGATACGGTTCGATTGGTCGTAAAGCCCTTACCGGTAGTGAATGCTGGTCCGGATACTGCAGTGATATGCTCCGGTTTGAGTACCCTGATCGGAACACCGGAATCGGTATCGGCCATCTATCAGTGGAGTCCGTCCACCGGATTGTCGAGTCCAACTTCAGATACCACGCAGGTGAGTCTGAATCCGGACAGTGTTCAGGTGCAGTTCTACCAATACTTCCTGACCAAAACTGAAGGCATAGTGCTTCCCGGAGAGCCTGCCTGTACCAACCGCGATTCTATTCTGGTCAGGGTAAATCCATTGCCTTTCTTCGAACTGGCAGCCAATGATTCCATCTGTTCGGGATTGGCTACCACCATCGGAACCCTGAATCAGGCCGGCTTCAGTTATGCCTGGAGTCCTGACCGGGGCCTCGGTTCGCCGAATGCTTCCCAAACTACCGTAAGTCT
>CANHCT010000225.1 GCA_947459175.1 Hymenobacteraceae bacterium | reverse complement strand
GAGGAAGAAATGATGATACAGGGTTCGTGGTAGTTGGACAGGGCCTTGCTTCCTTCCAGATCGGGTACATAAGTCAGGTTTTCGAAGTCGAATAAACCGTCGTGGTCTTCATTAAATTCTCTGGCTTCGTCATTGAGCAGAGACAGGTGTTTCTCATAAATCCGGGAACTTTTCATGGCCATGGGGCTATCGGTAAAAACCCGGATTTCGGGAAATTTCTTGCTAAAATGAAGTTTATTTAGGGTGTACAGAAGGGTTTGGGTCCGGCCGACCGAAAAGGACGGAATAATCAGGCGGCCCGGCTTTTCTATAAGGGTAGATTGAACCACCTTTTCCAGAACTACTTCGGGGGAATCGGTCGCTTCATGGCTGCGGTTGCCGTAGGTAGATTCACAGATGAGATAATCCACTTTGGGAAATGGAGCCGGGTCTTTGAGCAAAGGGTAATGATACCGCCCCAGGTCACCCGAAAAGCCGATTTTTACCCAATTTCCATTTTCCCTGGCTTCGATGAGGATGCTGGCGGCCCCAAGTAAATGGCCTGCATAATAAAAAGTTACATACAAATTTTCATGAACCTTGAATCTCCTTCCGAATCCAATGGATACAAACCGGCCCATGGTTTCTTTTACATGCTGCTCCGAATAGAGGTCGGCTGTAAGTTTTTTCAAGGCCCTGGGAGTCAATTTATTGCCTTTTCCATGGATAGAATTCATTTTGATTTTATGAATCCTGGCCGAATCGGCAAGCAGTAATTCTGAAAGTTCTATGGTAGCCTGGGTGGCCAGAATTTGTCCTTCATAGCCTTCCTTAATCAGATTGGGAATATTGCCCGAGTGATCTACATGGGCATGGGTGAGGAGCAAAAGATTGACTTCCGTGACCTCAAAAGGAAAAATAAAGCCGTTGTCTCTTTTGAATTCTTTGGTTTCACGGGTTTGCCTTTCTTTTTCAAAATCGAAGCCGCAATCAATCAGAATCTTATAGTCGCCATCCAGGGTCAGCATGTACATGCTGCCGGTGACCTGTTTGCTTGCTCCCCAAAAAGTTAATTTCATAGTATTCCTGCCCCTGCAAAGGGACTGCAATGTTAAAAAAAAGACAGGGGTAATCCTTGCGGGTATCCATTGAATGACAGACTTATATGGTTTTTGCAATTTTCTGCCTTACTTGTGCTGCGAAAAAAATAACTTCACTATGGACTTACAATCCCTCAAAAACATTCTCTTTCTGGATCTGGAAACCGTTTCTGGTCAGGCCTCTTTTGATAAACTGGACGACAGAATGCAGGCTTTGTTTGTAAAAAAAATGCGGTTTGCGAAAACGGACCAAAGTCCGGAAGAATTGTATGCCGATAAAGCCGCCATTTATGCCGAGTTCGGAAAAATTCTGGTGATTGGCATCGGCTTTTTTTCCTTCAGCGGGGATAAATTATCCTTCCGGTGCAAGGCTTTGAAAAATGAAGATGAGTCAGCCCTGCTGAAAGAGTTTTCGGGTTTTATGGAAAACCTCACGCAAAAAGGGAGTTGGAAAATGTGTGCCCACAACGGCAAGGAATTTGACTATCCTTATCTGTGCAGAAGATTGCTTATCAACGGATTGCCGCTGCCCAAACTGCTGGATATTATGGGAAAAAAACCATGGGAAACACCGAATCTGATGGATACTATGGAGATGTGGAAATTTGGTGACAACAAGGCATTTACTTCCCTTGACCTGATGGCAGCCTGTCTGGGTGTGCCCAGCAGCAAGGACGACATAGACGGAAGCCTGGTAGGAAAAGTGTATTTTGAAACCGGCGACATAGACCGGATTGCGGCCTATTGCCAGAAAGATGTGGCAGTAACTGCCCAGGTATATATGAAACTTCGGAACCTTGGGGAGCTCCTTCCGGAACAAATTGATATCATTGCCTGAGGGCTGAGTCTGCATTCCGGAGCCCGACCATCAGGGAAATCCCGTTTTCTACACCCGACCCCCTCCCCGAACCTTTCAGCCCGGGGGTTTATCGGGGTGGTCTTTATTGCCTGAATCCGGGAAGACCAATGAAGCCGGATTCTCATCTTTTCAGAACCCTCAGGAAGATGAACGGCTGGCCTTCAGCCCTTCCAGTGTAATCTGGTAAAACCCTTCGTAAAGAGGTAAAATCTGGTGAATATCAAACTGTTGGGCCCTTGCTAAAGCGGCTTTTTTGAAGCGGGGCAGATTCCGGTCTTCCAAAATAAACAGCGCATTGCGGGCCATGTCTTCCACATCGCCCACATGGCTCATCATGCCGCATTCGCCCTGAACAATCAGCTCGGGCAATCCACCGGTGTTGCTCGATATCACAGGTACTTCGCAGGCCATGGCTTCGAGTGCAGCCAAACCAAAACTCTCCTTTTCGGAGGGCATCACGAACAAATCACACACAGAAAGCAGCTCTTCTACGGCATCGAGCCTGCCCAGAAACCGGACATCTTCACACATCTGGTATTCGCGGCAGAGGTTTTCCATCTTTTGGCGCTCGGGGCCGTCACCCACCAGCAACAACTTGGAAGGAAGCGATTTGCGGACGATGGAGAACATTCCGATCACATCCTCAATCCTTTTTACCTTTCTGAAGTTGGAGGTATGAACCAGTAATTTTTCGCCTTCGGGACAAATGGCCATTTTGAAGTGCTCCTTGGCCTGTTTTTTGAACCGCGACAAATCTATAAAGTTGGGTATCACTTCAATATGCCGGGTAATTTGAAATGTATCGCAGGTTTCTTTGGCCAGGTCCTGCGAAACAGCCGTAACCCCGTCCGATTCATTGATGCTGAAGGTAACCACCGGTTCATAGCTCGCATCTTTGCCCACCAGGGTGATGTCGGTGCCGTGCAGGGTGGTAATCACAGGAATGTGAATGCCCTGAGAAGCCAATATCTGCCGGGCCATGTAGGCTGCTGAAGCATGGGGAATGGCATAGTGCACATGAAGCAAGTCCAGTTTTTCGTGCTTTACCACATCCACCATTTTGCTGGCAAGAGCGGTTTCATACGGCGGATACTCGAAAAGGGGATAATGCTGAAAGCGAACCTCGTGAAAAAATACATTTTCATTTAAAAAATCGAGGCGGTGGGGTTGGTTGTAGGTAATAAAATGTACCTGATGACCCTTGCCGGCCAATCCTTTGCCCAGTTCGGTGGCCACAACCCCCGAACCCCCGAAAGTGGGGTAACAAACTATTCCGATTCGCATGGCTGTTTTTTTTCTTGGTTTATATCCGGGCTGGTGTGTCTTTTTCTTTTTCCTCGCCTTCCAGGGTGCTGAGTTGAATGTTCAGTGCCTGGGTGGAAATGATGATTTCGTAGGTGGAGATTATCAAAGACCCTGCCAAAAGCAAAAGGCTTAAAGCAAAGATAATCTGAGCCGCCAACTGCCCGCCGAAATAAATAAATGCCATACAAACCACACAAAACAACAGGCTGAGGACGCCCAGTAACTGCATGTTGCGAATCAGGCGAAGGCGATGCTTCAGCGAGCGGATCTGGCTGAGGGTGATG
>CANHCT010000224.1 GCA_947459175.1 Hymenobacteraceae bacterium | reverse complement strand
CCACCAGTGAAAAGAGACTGGTAATGTATTTTTTGTAGGCCTCCTGAATGCCGGCATTGCGGCCATCATTTTTCAAATAATAATCACGGTCGGGCAGTGAGGTACCGCCCTGACCCAGCTGCGGGGCCATTTTTTCAACATTCTTCCTGTCCTGTCCGATGTAAAAACCATAAAACGGAGAGGCCAGGCCCTCTTTCCGGAAACGAACCATTTCGTCCATTATGCCAGCTTTGGTAGAAATGGCATTGATTCGGGCCAGATAAGGCATCACGGGTGCAGCACCCAGTTTTTCGATGGTAAGGCTGTCCATTCCGGCAGCATAGAAATCGCCGACCCTGCGGGAAAGTGAGCCCGGGGCGGCAGAAGCATCGGCAGCGGCTTTTTCGAGGATTTCTTTTACAGCTTTGATATTGAATTCCCGAAGCTCATTGAAACTACCCCAGCGGGTTTCTTTGGCCGGCACAGGATTGTTCTTTACCCAGGTGCCGCTGGCATAGTTGTAGAAGTCGTCGCCCGGCTTTACCGCTAGGTCCATATTGGCCGGATCGATGTATTTGCGGGTATTTTTCTGGGCATAAAGGCCTGATATCAAGCCAAATCCAAGGAAAAATGAAAAAGCTGAAACTTTTAAAATCTGGTGCATTTCATTCAAAAATTAAGGACGGCGAAAATAAGGGGAATATCCTTTCGCAGCCATGTAAAAGACAAATGATTTTCAGATGCGGGGAGAGACGGATGAAATTTCATCCAGAATCAGGCCGATTTTTCCGCAGAGCGCTTTCCTGCTGTACTTTTCAATGCCGGTGGTTTGCAGCTGGTCTTTTCCTGCCAGATAGTCGGAAAATAATTTTAAGACAGCCTGCTTAAATCCCTCTGCATCAGAAAAATCGACAACAGGGCCTGCCTGTGCTTCGTTGACGATATGGGCTGCATCGCCATCGGGCGGACCAATGCACAAAACGGGCCGGCCAATGGCCAGATATTCAAAAATCTTTCCTGTGATGATGCCTTTTGCCATGGGCACATGGTTCACACTCAGGAGCAGCACCCGCGCCCGGCGCTGAATCTGAATCACCTCGTGGTGAGGCACATAGGGTAAAAATTTAATCCAGGACTGGTCTTCAAAATTTTTGATTTGCTCCTGTACAATGGGATCCGAAATGCCGTAAATGCGGACCTCCAGCTTTTCTTTCAGTTCCGGGTTTTCTTTGCGCAGCTGGTTCAGTCCGTTCCAAAAAATATCGTGGCTGCGTGCTTTGCCCAGCATGCCTATGTGAATGATAGTGAACTTATTATCGAGGGGCGCTTCGGGCTTCAGATCGATATCGGCAGGATCGTATCCGTTGGTTACCACGGTGATGGGCTTTTGGGTAAAGGGGCGGTATTCCTCCATCATATTCTGCCCTACCACCACCACATGATCGGCTTCGTTGATGACGGCATTCTCCAGTTTTTTATGCTTTCGGTCGGCCCAGGGCTCCAGATTCAATTCGTGATAAAAATCGATGCGGGTCCAGGGATCGCGGAAATCGGCCAGCCAGGGAATGTGACACTCCCTCTTGATTTTGAGTCCGATCACATGCATGGAGTGAGGAGGCCCGGTGGTGACCATGGCATCTACGGGATTTTGCTTCAGCCACTTTTTCAAAAACCGGTAGGATGGGTTTATCCAGAACATCCGGCTGTCGGGAATAAAAATATTGGCCCGGATCCAAAGCATCAGTCGGGCCTTGAGGCTGAGATTCGCTTTGCCTTTCATTACGGGATTTACCTGTTGCTCAGACTTTTGTCCCATCAGGCGGTTGTATATTTGAAAGGGTTCGAAGATGGGCTGCCGGATTATGGCAATGTCCGGGGGAATCTCCGAAAGAAGTTTTTCATCTTTTAGGTCAAAATCGGGATTGAGCGGCGTATAAACCACAGGCTCCCAGCCATACAGACGCAGGTATTTGACAAATTTCAGCCAGCGCTGTACCCCCGAGCCGGCCGAAGGAGGCCAGTAATAGGCAATGATGAGAACTTTTTTTCGTGGTTTTTCCATGGGCTTCCGGTTTGCCGCTTGCTTCAATTTAAACAACAAAAAACAGGAAGAACCGGGGATTTATCAAAAAAGGATTTTAGGCGAAACCGGATTTTAAATTGACCTTTGGATATGGGGCCTTTGAAGCATGTATGGAAAATTAAGCTCGTCTTTGGGCAAAATGATAATCGACATGGCTCATAATCGCTCATCCGACAAGGAGTTTTTTTAGCAGGTTTGTGGTGTCCTTCATCTCAACTTCCACCGCTTTGATCCTGCAGCTGGTGAAGCATTGGAAAAAGGTTTTTTTGTTCAATTCCACATAATCCTTCCGGAAAACAAAGAACAACTTTACCTGGTTCTTTTTTTTAAAGCAAGTATAGGTTTATGCAGGATGATGTAGCGGAAGCAGTAAAAAGAAAAGCATATGGCTTCTGCAAAAACAATGTTTTTTTTCAAAGAATTCCGGCTTTTCTGGTTGAAAATCGCAGTAGGCTGTAAGGATATTGGAAATAAAAATGCCACAAATTTCTACCATTGAATGTAAGTCAAATGAAACTATACACAACCTTCACGACCTTGCAAAGGCCAACAACAAACTGAAATCGCCATGGTCGGCTGCTTTTACGGCTTTGAGGTAGGTTACCCGGGCATCGTTCTTCGACAAATCCAGAGCAGCACCCCAGCTAAAAACCGGCTGCTTGTATATTTTCTCAATGATGATGTCGGCCATGAGTCGGCTATGCCTGCCGTTGCCATTGGGAAAACAATGGATGCTTACGATGCGGTGTTTGAACCGTATGGCAATTTCATCGGGTGGGTAGGTATTGTTTTCGTGCCAATAGCGGATATCATCCAGCAGGTACCTCAGCCTGATGGGTATTTGCCATTTGTCTATGCCAATGTTTTTGTTGGTTTTCCGAAACTCTCCTGCCCACGCCCATACTTCGGCATACAAGCGTTTATGCAACTTGCGGATGAACTCTTCGGTAAAAACGGTATTGGGCTTGAAGGAACGCCCCATTGTCCACTGCACTGCTTGCTCAATATTCTGCTGCTCAAATTCGTCTAACTCCCTCCTTGTAGCAATGGCAGGAATGCGCAGTCCTTCTCTCTCTTCTTCATCTAAAGGGGTTTGGCCATCAATGTAATCCAAATCTAATCCCATAAGATTTTAGGCATTTCGTTTTTAATGGCTTCTGCCCTTTCCCTGATGGCGGTTTCAATCCGCTTTTTTGAATTGGCCTGGTCTTCCAGCTTCATGGTATTGGCTGTGCGCATCACAATTTGGGTGGCCAGTTCGGTGGCCCGTTTTTCAATGAGTGCATCCAGCGATCCGTCATTGGGTACAAACCCATACACCAACTGCATATCCAAAACACGGGCAATTTCCCGCAGGGACTTGATGGTAATGGAACCGTCCTTTTCCCTCTTCTCCATGTCCATTACCCCTTGCCTGGAAACATTCAACTTGTTGCCCAATTGTTGCATAGACATGCCAATGGCTGTGCGGATGGCTTTTATCCAACCTGTAGGCGGCATGGCCATCTGTTTGAGTATGGCAAAGCCCGGCATTTTGCTGTTGAGCTGTTGCAGCTGAAGTGATTTCTTGCCCATAAAGTAAAGT
>CANHCT010000223.1 GCA_947459175.1 Hymenobacteraceae bacterium | reverse complement strand
GCTTCCGAAACTTCATCTGCAAAGAGTGGCCTTCGGGATGTAAAAACCAGAATTTTCCCATTGGATGATAAAACAGGGGAATGTTCTGTGTACAGGCTGTTTATGTTTTCACCCGCATTTTTTACTTCATAGTGGGATTTTTCACCAGATAAAAAATGAATTTCCGTCCTGTGGATTTGGGCAATCAGGTCCTCAACTCCCCGTCTGAACTCATCGCTCGTCTTTGATACTGCCAAATATTTCCGGTAACAGATCAGGGCAGAATCAATTTTCATATTGAGGTGGTATGCCCTGCCCAGCCAGAACTGATAGTTGGGATTTACCTCATTTTGACTGCTTCGGGCCTTTTTTATGTATTCAAGACCTTTTTCGGGTTTGGAAAGAAACAGCAGACACATGCCGGCCTTCAGGTGGGAGTTTTCACGGTCTTCACCTTTATAAATCAACTCTTCAAACAGCGGAAGGGAATGATAGTAGTCTTCCTGTTCAAATAGTTTTTCAGCTTTTTGAAGAATATCGCCCGACTGGGCCACAGAAGATAAGCTTGTAATGGCAAAAAAAGCAGCCATTGCAAACCTTTGTTTCAGAATAAACATAGGTTTTGGATCATGTTTTATGCGGGATGCATAAAATCTTGGGACGAAAGTAGAGGGCTGAATTTTCAAAAAGTCTCCATCTCCCCTGAAAAAAATACATGTGTGCGAATGGCCTCAAAGTATTTCCCGAAAGGCATTGAATCGGTTTTTACAAAGGAGGGCAAATTGAAATTATTCAAATAGGTAATAATCTGAAATCCAGTTTTTTACCATAGGAACAAAGGTGCCTTTTTCCTGGTAAACCAAGGTTTCAGTTTGCTGATTTTCTTTTGGTACCTGCTTCCCCAGGGCCAATACTTTCCTCCAGTTTTTGTTCTTTTTCTGGTGCAAACTCATCTCCAGGTGGCAGTACAAGCCTGTTTCGGAAAGAAAAATTTGGCTTTCCTGCCACAGATTTTCGGACAACAGCAGCCAAATCAAACCATTTTCAGAAAGGCTATTTTTCAAGAAGAAAAGCCAATTCTTCCACTCTTTTTTACCCAAATGCATGGCCTGATTCCGATGCGGATCCGGGCTTTTCAGGTGGTCTGAAAAGAAGGGCGGATTGCAGACAATCATTGGAAAAGCATCGTGATTTTCCTCGCCGAATTCCTGAAATCTGAGTTGCTCAATCTTCAGTCTTTCTGAGAACGGGCTTTTCTCAAAGTTAAATTTTGCATCTGAAAAAGACCCGAAATCGGGCTCAATGGCATGAAAACTTGTATGTCTGAGTTTTTGAGCCATCATTAGGCTCAGCAGGCCGGTCCCTGCGCCGGCATCCAGACAGCGGTTCGGGGCTGGTTCATTCCTTTGTTCGTAAAATCCCGCCACAAATCCGCCGAAAAGGCAGGCGTCTGTGCACACTTTCATGGCCGAATGGCCCTGAAAAACAGAAAATTGCTTAAAGTGAAACCAATCGGAACCCAAGCATTAAGGCAATCAGTGGCAATATTCGTCCGCAATGGAAATGGCTTTGGAAATAATGTCCAAACCTTCATCCAGATGCTCCCGGTCCGAAATCAGGGGCGGCGCTGTAAAAATCCAGTTCCACCTGACAAATGTAAACATTCCGAGTTCGGTGATTTTAGCCGCTACCTTATTCATGATTTCCATTTCCTGAGGGGAGGCATTCCAGGGCGCCATAGGTTCTTTGGTATTGCGGTTCTTCACCAGTTCAATGCATCCCAGCAATCCCGTATTTCGGTAATCTCCTATACTTGGATGTTTTTCAGCCAGTTTGGCCACTTGCTGCTCCATGTAACGGCCCGAAGCTGCTGCTTTATCGGCCAGTTTTTCCTCATGGTAAATATCAATTACAGCATTGGCTGCTGCACAGGCCACCGCGTGTCCACTGTAGGTAAGCCCCAGAGGAAGTGGTTTATCGTCGTAATGGGAGATAATTTCTTCTTTCACCATCATGCCTCCGAGTGGGATATAGCCTGAGGTTATGCCTTTGGCCATGGTCATGATATCGGGTACAACATCATGGTTCTGAATACCAAACCATTTTCCGGTCCGGCAAAAGCCACTCATCACCTCATCGCAAATGGTGAGGATACCATACCGGGCTGCCAGTTCCGAAACTTTTTTCCAATATCCGGGAGGATATTTGATGCAGCCGGAGGAGCCGCTTTCCCCTTCCATACAAATGGCGGCGATGTTTTGCGGTCCCTCATATTTGATGATTCTTTCCATGTGGGCTACCGCATTTTCGGTGCATTCTTCCGGCGTTTGGCTCTTCCATGGGCAGCGATAGTAATATGGATTTTCTACATGAATGATATTTGGAACGCCCTGACTGTCGTGCGGTAAGCCTCTGGGGTCGCCGCCTGCGGAAAGGGCTCCGTAGGTAGCTCCGTGGTAGGACTGATAAAGGGTAATGATCTTGTGCCGGCCGGTGTACATGCGGGCCAATTTTATGGCATGCTCAATGGCCTCGGTTCCTCCGTTGGTGAAAAAAGTGCGGTTCAGGGTCCCGGGCGCAACTTCCGAAAGTTTTCTTCCCAATTCAGCCCTGGCTTCGGTGGTCATTCCGGGATGCACATAACTTACTTCCTGCATTTGCCGCATGACCGCCTCGGTAATTCTTTGATCGCCATGGCCTATGTTTACATTCATCAGCTGCGAGGAAAAGTCCAGGTATCGTTTTCCGCTTCTGTCGTAGAGGTAAACCCCTTTGGCTCTTTCTATATTGAGCGGGCTGATGCCCTTTTGTTTCATCCAGGAAAAAATGGTGTACTGCAAACTGTCCTGCAGTATTTGTTCCGGCTGGAGATGATCGGTTTTGTAGGCCATGTTAAAAAAAATTAGAGGGGTAAAGATAAAGACATTGCCCTGCGGTAAAAAATCAAAAGTGGGATTCAGACTGTAGCAGTTTGTTTTTTTTAATCTGCATTTGAGCAGGATTTCTGTATTTAAAATATTATAAATATATGAAATTCAATAATTTAAATATTTTTTTTAGTTGATTTTCGAATTTTTAATGCGGCCAAAAATTTGACTTTTCTGAGAAAAGTATTGAAACATTTATAAGCCGGAGCCATCTTCTGCACCAAGGTATTTGCATATTTGCAGCCCGATATCTGCAAAGTATTGTGAAGCAAATCATCCAATCTTTTAAAACAGGAGAGACCATTCTGGAAGAAGTTCCGGCTCCAATAATTCGGAAAGGCCATATTTTGATTCGGACCACCCGAAGCCTCGTATCGCTCGGCACAGAAAGAATGCTGGTCGAATTTGGTCGCTCCAGCCTGATTTCCAAGGCCAGACAGCAACCCGAAAAGGTAAAAATGGTAATGGATAAAATCAAATCGGATGGTCTGATGCCCACCCTGGAGGCGGTTTTCAGCAAGCTTGAACAGCCCATTCCTTTAGGTTATTGCCATGTGGGTGAAGTCATCGAAGTGGGAGAGGGGGTCCATGAATTTAAAGTCGGTGACCGGGTAGCCAGTAATGGACCCCATGCCGAGTTTGTTTGTGTGCCGGTAAACCTGGCTGCCATCATTCCGGCCAATGTTTCGGATGAAGAGGCGGCATTTACTGTAATCGGCTCCATCGGATTGCAGGGGATTCGGCTGCTTAACCCT
>CANHCT010000222.1 GCA_947459175.1 Hymenobacteraceae bacterium | reverse complement strand
TATAACCGCAATTTTCTGGATGATTACCAACCCAACAGCACTGCGTACCTTTCGGCCACAGACCTGAGTAGGCTGGAGAAGGTCAGTAAAACAAAAGTCGCACAAGAACCGGCAGGAACATATGCAAGAAAAATCTTAAACCGGCTGCTAATCGACCTTTCCTGGAATTCCAGTCGGTTGGAAGGCAACACATATTCACTGTTGGACACCCGGCAACTGATCGAATTCGGGAAATCGGCAGAAGGGAAACCGGCATTGGATGCTCAGATGATTTTAAACCACAAAGAGGCAATTGAATTTCTGGTGGAATCTGCCGGTGAGATTGGTTTCAACCGGTATACAATCCTGAACTTACATGGCTTGCTTTCCAATAACCTGTTGAGCGACCCGGGCGCCGTCGGACGCTTGCGGAGCATTGAAGTTGGCATTTCGAATTCCGTTTTTATCCCTTTGGCAATTCCTCAGATGATTTCAGAAATGTTCGATCAGATTCTGGAAAAGGCAACTGCCATCCGAAATCCTTTCGAAAGGGCCTTCTTTGTTTCGATACAACTACCTTATTTACAACCGTTTGATGATGTAAATAAACGCGTGTCAAGGCTGGCAGCAAACATTCCGTTTATTCAAGCCAACCTTTCGCCCCTGTCTTTTGCAGATGTACCCATTGATTTGTACACACAAGGAATCAAAGGAGTTTACGAACTCAATGAGACAGCCCTTCTGAAAGACATATTTATCTGGGCTTACGAACGGTCAGCCAATCGTTATGCGGCCATCCAACATTCCATTGGCGAGCCTGATCCGCTCCGGATAAAATACCGTGAAGAGATGAAGGCATTGATTTCCGGGATTGTCTCAAGTGCGCTGGATGTAAATTCTGCCAGGAAGAAAATTGAACAGGAAGGTGCAAGAATTCCCATGCAAGACCGCCCAAAATTTATAGAAGCCACTGAAACAGAGCTTCTTTCATTACATGAGGGGAATATAGCCAGATATAAAATACGCCAATCTGAGTTTATGCGATGGAAGCAAGCCTGGGACAAGGGTCAATAGTAGTGAAAACCTATGAGGTCTTCGAAGACCTCATAGGTTTGGCGCAGTCAATGACTATGCAGATCAGGTTGTTTTGCAGGGTCCCGGATAAATTTTGTTAAATCTTTAAGCCGATAATGACATCAGATATTAAACCAATACACCAACTTCACTACCAGAGAGCGGTTTTTGGTTTTCCAGGGCTCGGGCAGGTACTCGGGCAGGTAATTTTCGGCATAGACGATGAAAAAATCGCTCACCGGGGCAAAGCGCCATTGGTAGCGCACATTGATGTTGATGTTTTTGGCTTGCTGGTTGTATTGCAAAAAGGTGGTAAGAAAATGGCTTTTCGAAAAAGATAGCTCCGCCCGGGGACCCAGCAGCCAAAACCGGGTATCGGGATAGGGCTGGGGAAAGAAAAACTGATTGAATGTGTAAATGAGCGACCAGTTGGCCCAGGAACCCGAGCGAAGGGTAAAGCCCCCGTCGAGTGTATTCAGCCAGCCATTGAAATACTGCCCCGACCTGAGTTGCATATAACCCGAAAACACACGGCGGTTGTCGGAAGTGTATCCCAGATTGAGGTAGTTGTACCAGTACACCGAGTTGGAATCGAGTTTCCTGGAGCCGGTGTTGGTGGGGTCGAAACCGCCGTTGTACAGGCGGGTATATTCCCGGGTAAAGGAGAGCGAAAAACTCGAGGTATTTTTCCTCACCATTTGACCCGAAATCTGATACAATTGGTCGCTCACCTGCCGGTAACGGTCCCAGTAGGTGTCGTTGTAGAGTCCTAATGAATAGTAATTTACCCTGGATTTGGAAGGATAATGCCGGAAGCGGGCTTCGGGTTCGATGCGGAAAAAGCCCTTCGGCCTTTGCAGATAACCCATTTCGGGATTGTAGCCCGAGCCCACAATCTCATGGTTCCAGATCAGGGTGTAATTGGGCACAAAATACATGAGGTACACGGCATGGGCATAGTCATCGCTTCGCTTTTGGTTTTCGAAGGACTGGTGATAAAAAAACTTGCCCGACCATCGGTTGTCTTTGGATAAGAGATTGTAATCCAAACCTAAAACACGATTGAACTTGTTTTGCCTGAAGGAAAAATCGCCGCTGTCGTTTTTGAAAATCTGCCGGTTCACCAGTATGCCGGCCAGATTGCTTCGGGCAAAAACCTTTTGCTGAAAGGTAGCCACGGTATAATTGTTTCCCTGATAATTGAGCGATTGGTCGTCGGCTGTCTGCACATTCAGCAAACCAATACGCAGCTTTGGATTGAGTTTGCCGCTGAGTCTGGCTCCGTACAGAATGCGGGCAGGCAAAAAACCCGGGGCATTCGGATTGGAAACAAGGCCGATGCGCCTGGAGAAAAACGGGCGGATGCGGCTGAAACCAAAACTGGAGAACAGGTCGGTGTTTTCGTTGAAAAATTGCCGCTGCTCGGGAAAGAAAATTTCGAATCGGCTGAGGTTGGATACCTGCCTGTCTACCTCCACATTGCTGAAATCGGGATTGAAGGTCATATCCAAATTGAGCGATGAGGTCACGGCAATTTTGGCATCTGCCCCCACATCCAAACGGGTTTTGGGTTTTGAATTGACAGGGAAATGGTTTTTGCCGGTGTTGATGCCGGCATAGGGAATGAAGGAGATGTTTTTGCCTGTTTTTTCAATAGGCTTGTCCCAGTGCAAGGCCCCGGTAAGGCTTAAAACTGTGAGGGGGTAGGTTCTCGGAATCAGCACCCAGGTACTGATCTCATTGTCCGACACATCGGTGCGGCTGAAGTTAACTTTCCAGGTGCTGAGGCCCGAATTGAAGCGGAGTGTACTGAAAGGAATGGCCATTTCTACCGTCCAGGAATCGGCATGCCGCTTTACCTCCGAATACCATTTGTTGTCCCAGATCACAAAGGACTGATCGCCGTTTTGAATGAGGGCTTCCCTTTGGGTGCCCAGCGGGGTAAGGGCAAAATTAAAACCATTGGCCCCGTCGAGATAGGGGTCGATCACCACACTGAAGTTGTCGCTGGTTTTCAGGGCAAAATCCCGCCTCAGGTTCACCACCACCTGCGAACTCATATCGTCGTAGCAGCGGGCGGCGATATACAGATACTGGCTGTTGTAGGCCATCATGACCTCAGTTTTGCTCTCTGCCCTTCCCGTATCAAAAGGAAAATTGAGGACAAAGTCATTGGCTTTCTGTGCTGTAAGCCAGACGGTTTCGTACAGTTCGCCATCCAGTTTGATTTCCTCCCCGCACCAGGCAATGTCCAAATGCTTGTCCTGAGCGAAAAGAGGAAAAGCGCCCGAAACCAGAAAAACCAGAAAAAGATATTTCAAAACTATCAGGCCAATACGCGAAAGAAGAAATCCGGCTTTATACCGCAAAGCATGCAAAACAAATGGAAACGGGCATTTGTTGCGCAAATTATTGCCTGACCGGTTGAAGAATGTGTTGAAAGGAATCACAGCCTCGGAATTGACAGGACATGCCATGCCAAAATCTCTTAAAAAGATGGATTTGCAGGATCCGAACCTCAGCACCGGAAGAGAATCAGACTGCGGATCAGGCCGGATTTTTGCTTTTACCCCATTTTACCATGTATTTTTGCATCAGACCTGAAAACTGCTTGAGAAC
>CANHCT010000221.1 GCA_947459175.1 Hymenobacteraceae bacterium | reverse complement strand
ACCAATTTAAAATTTAAATGAAACAAACCGGACTTATGTCCAATCCTTGCGGATTGGATAGTCAGGGTATTTTCACCAATCAGTCGGTTTTTTGGAATCTTGAACCTGCTGAACTGGTAGAGCAAAGCTTGTCGAGATCAGAATCTCAACTGACAAGCAATGGTGCGCTCATGTGCGACACCGGCAAGTTTACCGGCAGGGCTCCTGACGACAAATACATTGTCAAGGACAGCACAACAGAAAACCAGGTTTGGTGGAAAGAATTCAACCATGCTGTTAGTCCGGAGGTATTTAAAAATCTGAAATCCCGCCTGCTGGAATTTATCTCAGAAAAAGACCTTTTTGTTCGGGATGTATTTGCTTGTGCATCAGATAATTACAGACTAAAAGCCCGGGTAATCAACTCCCATGCCTTTCACAATCTTTTTGTACACAATATGTTCATCAGACCGAGTAAATCGGAGCTGGAACAATTTGTACCGGACTGGACGGTGATATGTGCTCCTGAATTTAAGGCAAATCCTGAAACCGACGGCGTTCGCTCGGCCAATTTTGCCATCATCAATTTCACCGAAAAAACCATCATCATCGGCGGTACAGGATATACAGGTGAGATTAAAAAAGGAATTTTCACTGTCCTCAACTTCATCCTGCCCGTTGAGCATCAGGTATTGTCCATGCATTGCTCTGCCAATGAGGGACAGGATGGGCAAACGGCTCTGTTTTTTGGCCTGTCGGGCACGGGCAAGACCACCCTTTCCACCGACCCCGACCGCAAGCTGATCGGCGATGACGAACACGGCTGGGCCAAAGACCATGTTTTCAATTTTGAAGGGGGATGCTATGCCAAGGTAATCAACCTCAGCGAGAAAAATGAACCCGGTATTTTCAATGCCATCCGGTTTGGGGCCGTTTTGGAGAATACCCGCTTTCTGGAGGGCACCCGTAATCCCGACTATTCTAATGCTTCTGTAACAGAAAACACCCGGGTTTCTTATCCGATTTATCACATACAAAATGCAAAGGACAAATCTGTGGGCGTACCGCCTTCCCACATATTTTTCCTCACTTCAGATGCACAGGGAGTTCTTCCGCCTATTTCACGGCTTACTGTAGAGCAGGCCATGTTCCACTTCCTGTCGGGCTATACGGCCCGGGTTGCCGGAACTGAGGCGGGAGTAAAAGAACCCAAGGCTGTATTTTCTTCCTGCTTTGGTGCACCCTTTTTGCCTCTCCATCCCGGCAGATATGCCACCCTTTTGGGCGAAAAACTTAGAAACTCCAAAGTACATGTGTGGCTGGTAAATACCGGCTGGATCGGAGGTGCATACGGCACTGGCTCCCGAATCCGGCTTGCCTACACCCGCTCTATGGTGAGCGCTGCCCTGAACGGTCAATTGAACCAAACCGAATTCCATACCCACCCCGTTTTCGGGGTTCAGATACCCCGCGCTTGTCCGGGTGTACCCGTTTTTGTCCTGGATCCGAGAGAAAACTGGAGCGACAAAAACGCCTATGATCAGGCAGCCAACAAACTGGCTGCCCAGTTTTTGAAAAACTTTGAAAAATTCAGCGGCTTTGCCGATGAGTCCATCCTGAAAGGAGCACCAAACACAATGGAATTAGTCTGATAACCAAAACGATAAAACAAAAAAATTATGACAAAAGTAGGCCAGATCGAACAATTGGTTTTGCCCATAGGCACCACCCTCGACCGGTTTATTAATGCCCAGCAATCGAACTTCCCCTTCGCCAGAGGTGAATTTTCGCAATTGCTCCGGGATATTGCCATTGCCTCCAAAATTGTAAACCGCGAAATCAACAGGGCCGGACTTGCCAATATTGCGGGCTCCGTGGGTACCACCAATTCCTTCGGAGAAGAACAGCAAAAACTGGATGTGGTGGCCAATGTGCGTTTTATCCGGGCCCTGAAACTGGGTGGCGAAGTTTGCGCCATTGCCTCAGAAGAAGATGAAGAACTGATTGACACCGGCAACCACAATGGCAAATATGTGGTGGGCATAGACCCGCTTGACGGCTCTTCCAATATTGATGTGAATGTGGCGGTGGGAACCATCTTCTCCATTTACCGCAGGGTTTCGCCGATTGGCTCCCCTCCTACCATGGAAGACATTCTGCAGGGCGGAAACAAACAAGTGGCTGCGGGCTACATTTTGTACGGCTCCTCTACCATGATGGTGCTCACTTCCGGGTCCGGAGTGGATGGTTTTACCTATGAGCCTTCTCTGGGAGAATATTACCTGAGCCATCCCGGTATGCAGATGCCCGCAAAAGGAAAAATTTACTCGGTAAATGAAAGCGGCTTCATGCAGTTTCCTCAGGGCGTGAGGGACTATATCAACCACTGCCACGACCAGAATTACTCTGCCCGTTATATCGGATCCTTTGTGGCTGATTTTCACCGTAACCTTCTGAAGGGCGGAATATTTATGTACCCCCAATCAGAAAAAGCGCCGCAGGGGAAACTGCGCCTGATTTATGAGTGCTTTCCGCTTGCCTTTTTGGTAGAACAGGCAGGAGGCGCTGCCATAGACGGCGAAAAAAGAATTCTTGACATTGTACCTGATAAGCTTCATCAGCGTTCGCCGCTGTTTATCGGGTCTTCTGATATGGTGAAAGATGCCCAAAAGCACTTTCATTCCGACTGTGTACGTGTTTGACGTTTTGGTTAAATAAACAATCGAAAAGCCCCTCCCAGTTTGGGAGGGTTTTTTTTTGAAATTTCTTCCGGCAATCCCTTCCAAATCTGACCGGCAAACAGAAAAAAGGACTCATTTACAGGTCTTAATTTGGAATTGAATAATTAAAAAACACCTTTGACCGGAGACGAAAATCATTTCTGCGAAGAGATAATCAAACAATGAACAAAGGAGTATTTGAAATGGGCAGGGATTTCCTTGCCGATTTTGTTGGATTGGAGAGAGGCGTTTTTTTTACCCTCAAAAAACTTTTTTTCAATCCGCTGGAAGTGGTGGAATCCTACAAAGAAAAAGATCCGAAGGTTTGCACACCTTTCAGTCTTATTGTGCTGGTTTTCAGTATTTTCTTTATCAGTACCAATCAGATAGGACTGGACGGAAAAATCCTGCTTGCGGCCAATAAACTATCAACCATAGCGGGCATTCCGGAAGCAGGAAGACTGGCACCGTTTTTATGGTCGAATTTGCCCTTTTTACTTTCCGGATACATCATTTTAACTTGTGGGCTTTTGGCCTGGCTAACCCAAAAACTGCATCTCAGCTTTTACGACCATGTCATTGCCAACCTTTACAATTTGGCTGCGACTGTGGCACCACTTTCCCTTATCGTGCTGATTTTGCCATTAATTGATTTTAATATGAATATTTTCAACCTGCTGATGGCCGGCATGTTTTTGTTGATAATAAAAACCAAAAAAGTTAAGCTGCGCATCCTGTATTATTACCCCGAAGAGGTCAGGGATGCGCTCAAAAAGCCCATGGTGATTTCAGGGGTTTCATTAACCCTGATTTTACTTTCCCCTTTGTTTTATCTTATTTTTATAGGTCGCTTGTAACCATGGCCTTTTTTTATTTCCCGAATTCCTGAGTGGCTTTCTTTTTTTATGCAGCATAAGCGCATAAAAGATCTCTTTCCTGGTGCCGATTCTGAATTTCTCCGAAAAAAAGATTGATTTGTATTTCAAATCCTTGCTTCTATGAAACCTTCATTTTGGT
>CANHCT010000220.1 GCA_947459175.1 Hymenobacteraceae bacterium | reverse complement strand
GTAGAATTTGCCTACTTCTACAATACCATGGGTACCAAAGTGACCATCGTGGAATTTATGCCCCGCATTGTGCCGGTAGAAGATGCCGATGTTTCGAAAGAACTGGAGAAAATCTACAAGAAAAAAGGCATGGACATCTACACCAACTCATCGGTAGAAAGTGTGGATACCAAAGGCAAAACCTGCAAAGTGAATGTAAAAACCCCGAATGGCAACATCAGCATCGAAGCCGATGTGGTGCTTTCGGCTGCCGGTGTGGTCACCAATCTGGAAGGCATAGGCCTGGAAGAAGCGGGTGTAAAAACCGACAAAGGCAAAGTGTTGGTGGATGATTACTATCAAACCAATGTTGCAGGCGTTTACGCCATCGGCGACATAGTGAAAGGCCCTGCTTTGGCCCATGTGGCCTCGGCGGAAGGCATCATTTGCGTGGAGAAAATGGCGGGACATCATCCCCAGCCATTGAACTACGGCAACCTACCCGGCTGTACTTATTGCTCTCCCGAAATAGCATCAGTGGGCATGACAGAAGAAGCTGCCAAAGCAGCCGGATATGAAATCAAGATCGGCAAATTTCCGTTTTCAGCCTCCGGAAAAGCCTCAGCTGCAGGCGCTAAGGAAGGATTTGTAAAAGTGATTTACGATGCCAAATACGGCGAATGGCTGGGTGCCCACATGATCGGAGCCAATGTTACGGAGATGATTGCCGAGGTGGTAGTGGCCCGAAACCTGGAGACCACAGGCCATGAAATCCTGAAATCGGTTCACCCGCACCCGACAATGTCCGAAGCAATAATGGAAGCCACGGCTGCTGCTTACGGGGAGGTCATCCACCTGTAATTCAAAATAAGCTGAAAATTACCCTGAGCTTACAGGCAGTACAAGGTATTGGGAATTTATAATTTATTTTTGCCATGATAATCAAGGTAAAAAAATTTCAACAGTTCCTATATTGAATCTGCGATAAAATTTCAAGGTCAATGAGAAAATTTAAATTATCATTTTTAATTTTGCGGATCAAATTTAATCAAAATATGAACCATTTTTTATTTTTCAAAATTAAAGCACTCAAGCACGGAGTTGCGGGAATGCTTTTTCTGCTGATCGGTACCAGTGTATTTGCTCAGCAAGTCGGAATTTTTCAGACCTATGCCATTGTAAACCGCGGAGGCGGCAACGAATACAGGGCAGGTGGATTCAATGCCGATGGAGCTCAAACTTATCAGAGTTGGGATATGGGAAGTTTTTTTCCCAACCAAACACTGGTTTTAAATGGAGGTGAGATAAAAACCTGGAAAAACTCCGGTGGCGATGTTCAGGGAGCGGAAATCTATTACCGTGTTTACCCTTTTGGTACCAATGCCAATCTTGCATCCTTTACTTTAATCGATTTGCCATTTAATCAAAATTTGCCAAATTCGGGAGATCAAAAATGGGCCCGGACTGCGCACAATGTTAATTTGCTTTCCGGAAGAAGCACAGGGCTTTGGGTACTCGAAGTTTATTGGAGGATACGCAGCAACGTTGGAGACCGCTTTGACACCCGGTTGGGCCAGAATTTTCAGGCACTTTTTACCGTCAGAGCACCTGAGGCTGCAGGTTCCATCTCGGGACCTTCTTCAGCCTGTGCTGGCGCATCGAATCTGCAGTTAAGCACGGCTGCTGTAGCAGGGGCTACTTCCTACCAATGGACGCTTCCATCCGGATATTCTATTGTTGCCGGTGCGGGAACCAATTCCATCACGGTAAACCTTTCCGCAAACGCTTCTTCGGGTAATATTTCCGTGGCAGGAGTTAACTCAGCGGGAACAGGCACATCCTCAAGCCGGAATTTTACGGTAAATCCGCGTCCGGCTGCTCCTCAGATATCGTCTAATACCGGTTCATTTAACTTTTGTGTGGGCAGTTCCGTTACACTATCATCTAATTATGCCACCGGTAACAGCTGGAGCAACGGTCAAAATACGCAAAGCATTGTTTTGAATGTAAGTTCAATAGTATCGGTTACACATACAGATGCCAATGGCTGTGTTTCGCAGCCTTCAGGTATTGAGGTTAGCGAACGGGATCTTCCTGCTGCCCCAACAATCAATGCATCCGGCTCAACTACGCTTTGCAGCGGCGGGACGGTTACCCTCACATCTTCCTATCCTTCCGGCAATACCTGGAACACAGGTGCGCAAACTGCTTCCATACAAGTGAGTGCGGCCGGAACCTATTCCGTTGTGCATACCGATGCCAACGGATGCAGTTCCGCTCCCTCTAACTCAGTACAGGTTTCGGTAAATCCGGGAGTTTCGCCTTGTTCGTTTGCCCAACTTAATGCGAGCAAGCAATACAATCCTACCGTGTTTAATGATGGAAATGCAAGTTTCTGCTCTCCGGTAACCTTACTGGTGCCGCAAACCATCACTGTAACTTCAGGTAATGCCGGTAATCATTGGTCATTTATCCGCTATACCAATCAGAATGGTCAAAATATCACCCTGGTTTACCGTGGTGGTTCTTCACAAGCACACCCTGCAGGAACTACACAGATTAACCTTGGTCAGCGTTGGAATTTCTTTGGCGCTTATCTGAACTATAACGGAGCGCTGCCACCCAATCAACCTGCCACGGGTCTTCAGGCCAATCAGCCCTTTACCACAAGTGCTCTGCGCCTGACCGTGAATGGTAGCAATCGCTTCGGCACAACCGAAGGACGGGTAAATTTTGTAAACCAAACCCCAGGTTGCAACTTTGCAAGAATAGCACCACAAACAGAATCCGATCTGGGTTTTCCGACACTCTCTGATAAGAGCAGATTAATTGTATACCCCAATCCCAGCACCGACGATTTCAGGATTGAATCAAATTCAGGGTCCGGGATGATGAATGTTGAGGTATGGGATACATACGGTCGTTTGGTTGAATCTTTGGAAATAAATGAGACCGGTCAGATGAATTTTGGATCCTCTTACAAGCCCGGAGTTTATATCCTGCGATATACTGGCGAGAACTTTTCTGAAATTTCCCGTATTCTAAAAAAGTGAGGGTATTGAAGGTTATACCATGAAATTTTCTTTCAGCTTTTCAAGAAGAAGAAAAGGAATTCTCATTTTTTAATTCAATAGATTATTATTTTTTGCAAAAATATTGCATAAAATACCCCGGCTTCAACAGCCGGGGTATTTTTTTGCTCACTGCCAAAACCCGGGAAATTTGCCGGCCGGGAAAGTCCGGTCGAAAAACCACTCATGTATTTTGGATAGGTAAAAAAATGCTGCTGCCTGTATATTTGTAAAATGAAAAAGCGCATAATCCTGCCCCTGCTCTTGTGTATTGGCATAGCCCTGGTTTTCCGGGCCTTTGGTCATGAGCCCCTTAACGAGGGCAAACTGCAATGGCACACCGACCTGATGAAAGCCCATGAGGCCTCAGAGAAAAGCAAGAAGCCGATTTTTGCCTTTTTTACCGGAAGCGATTGGTGCGGATGGTGCCACAAATTGCAAAGGGAGGTTTTTGCAAAGCCTGAATTTATCGAATGGGCCAATAAAAATGTTGTCCTCCTGGAACTGGACTTTCCAAGGTCCAAACCACTTTCCCCGGAACTGGCGCAGCAAAATCAAAGCCTTCAGCAGCAATTTCAGGTTCGGGGCTATCCCACCATTTGGGTTTTTACCACGGCAAAAGGAGAAGGCAATACATTCAGTCTGAATCCATTGGGCTCTTTGGGCTACCCCGCCGGCGCTGAAAAAGGCAGGGAAGAGGTAAAGTTTTTGAGTGATGCCAATAAAGTATTGGCCAACCGAAAAAAATAAAAAAGGCCCCATTCGGGACCTTTCATGTAACTCCAGAAAATCATCAATCCTGCATCAGCAGGTAGGCTTTGATAAAATCCATCAGCTCTCCT
>CANHCT010000219.1 GCA_947459175.1 Hymenobacteraceae bacterium | reverse complement strand
GGCCTGATAATCAACTGCGCATGCACCACATTGGCTGCCGCACAGGTACCTACCCGCACCTGTACCGTGCAGGGCTGGGTAAATGGACTCGGTACCCGGAGCGATATCTCAGATTTGTCGGCACGCTCATTCATGGGAAGCCATCCGGCCAAAGGATTGCCTGATGCATCTGTAAACCGCCATGTGTAAATATCTGAAGCCGTGGTGCAGGGAATGGTAGAAACCACAGGTACCACAGAAAGATTCAGCAATTCTCCCGGGTCTGCACAACCATCGGAGATTATCTGATACGGGTTAGGTATAGAATTTCCGTCCAATCCAAAAACAAAAGCAGAAAAGGCATTTATATTGGTCTGTGTGTAGGACTTATACACAATAACATCGGAGGAGTTCTGACAAGCAGAAGTTGCGCCATAAATTACAGTGACCTTTCCCGGACAGCGGCTGTTGGCGGCACAGCGAACGCTGATGGTTGCCGTTCGGGGGCTCGCAGTATTGTTGATGCTTGCAGCTGTGGCTACGAGCAGTTCATTGGGTCCCGATGGTGCAATGCTGCTTATGGTTCCCCATGCCTGAGGCAGGCTGAATGTAATCTGAACCGCTGCACCGGAGGTGTTGGTAGCGTAATTTACACAATAAAAAGGCTGGCCGAAGGTTTGGCCAATGGCTTGTCTGCCAACCAACCCGTTGATTATCAACAAAAAGAAAATTGAAATATGGAATGGTTTCATTCTTTTACCGGTCTTTTTTGCCGCTGCTTCCGAAAACTCATCGCCCCACCATCACCCAGCCGGTATAACTTTTTCCTCCTGCACTGAGCCGGTAGAAATAGGTGCCCTGCCGTACATCGGCTGATGGCCAGTTGTTTTGGTACGGGCTGGCTTTGAACACTTCCTGACCCCAGCGGTTGAATATCACCAGTTCGTTTTCGGGGTAAAAAGAGAGGGCCTCAATTTCGAGCAGGTCGTTTTTGCCGTCTCCGTTGCCGGTTACCAGATTGGGAACCACCGTTTCCATATCCTTGATCCATAGTGTGTCTATTCCCACAGCTGTGCAGCCTCCGTCGTATTCACCTTCAATTTTATACACATATATGCCCTCTTTTTCTATCTGTCTTTCTATGTTGATTTCCTGGCCTGCAGCATTGCCGTTTTCGTACCATTGGGGGCGGCAAATCTGAGCGGGCGCCGCACTGATACTAAGTTTCCGGGGCAGAGGCATATACAATACCGGTCCGGTTTCTTCCCTGCCTTCCAGTTGATATTGAATTTTCAGATTCAGCACCGATCCCGGCAAAAAAAGAACCGAATCCGTAAAAATACATTTCCCGTTTTCGATCACCAGACGGTACAGGCCTGCTTCTTCTGTCTCCAGAGAATCGGCCTCAATCCGATTTCCGGAGGGCAGAATCCATGAACTTTTGAACGGGCTGCCATGCCTGAGTATCCTGTTCCGGCAAAGCAGCGGACTTGGATCGTTTGTTTGAATCCGGCTCCCCACAGGATAATCTACCTTCAGGCTGTCGCTGAATTGCTGAAAAAATCCATTGCTGTCCAGCACGGTAACAGTAAAACTGTATTTACCCGGCCTCTTTGGGGCATACCGCACCGCCAATCCATTGAGGGTATCGCCCATGCCAAAATCCCATTTTACTTTCTTTATCCCCGTGCCGATGGTGCCGGCACCGGACTGAAACAAAAAGGTATCGCCCATGCAAATGCGTTTATCCGTTGGCAATACAAGTGATACCGAAACATCCCCCATGCGCAGCAAGCCCCTGTTTTCCAGGCTTATCCATTTAAAATTGCCTTCGTCAATTCCAAGCTGCGAAATGGAAATTCCCTGAAGCGAATCGGGAAGCAGCACCTTTCGGACTTGCCCGTTACGGATCTGAAAGAGCTCCCGCTTGCGGCCACAAACCCAGATGGTTCCGTCTGCTTCGGTCTCCACATAGGTGAGCGAATCTCCAAGGATGGGAAACTGGGCACTCAGATCGGTGGTCTGGCCCTGGTTTCGTTTGTAGAGGCGATAGGGACTCCGGAGGTTTCCAAGGAATTCGGAGGCGGTAAACAGGGTATCGTTATTTGGGGTTTCGGCGATATCAAATACAAATCGGTTGGGACCCAGGCCCAGGTCCATACCCGAAAACAACTTTACGCTCGTATCGCCCCAAACCATGCACCATACGCCATAGTCGTTTCTAAAACCTGCCCAGCGGTTGCCATAGGCGGCCATGCGGTTGTAGAGCGCAATGCCTTTGTATTGTTCGCCTTTCAATATCTTGGTTTCCAGACTGTTGAGGTTGATGCGTCTAAAACCTGTATCGGCCGCGATCCAAACCGAGGAGTCGAGCCGGGGCTTGGCCGAGTGGTACCAAAACTTCTCGGTTACGGAGGCCAATGAAGGGGTGTTGAGGCTGTTTTTAAGCGAAAACTGGTTACCCGCTTTCATCAGCACCCCACCATTGCACTGACCGAATATGCCCATGGTATAGGCAGGCAGAAAGCCGGTAAGAAGAATGGTCTGTCCTTTCCATGGATAGGCACCTATTACAGGGTTGGAGTACGGGTTGAGACCGGTTTCGGTTTTGAAATAGAGAAAACTGCTGTCCTGTTTAAACACTACCGGCGGATAGGGTATGCCCAATGCCGGCCAGAATTGATTTCTTCCCGCTGAATAAATAAGAGGGACATCATCCTTGAAAATCAGACCTTTGCCAAGATAGAAATGCGAAAAATTCTGGGCAATCACGCTTTGCCCAAGCAAACCACACATCAGGAACAGGAAAAAATTTCTCATACTCATTTTGTTTTTAAAAGGACAGGCTTTTGAGGGCCTGTCCTTGGGTTTTTGCTTATTCCACTATCAATTTTTCACTGAGGCGTTTTCCGCTTTTGTCTTTCACTTCTACGGAATAGATGCCCTTGGGCAGCCGTGAAATGTTGAGTTTCGATTCCTGACCCATTTTGGGTTGACTCATCATCACTTTTCCCTCAGGGCTCAGGATGGAAATGGTGCCTTCTTCTTGCAGACCATCCGTCTGAATGCTCACCTCTTTACTTGCCGGGTTGGGCTTGAGATAAAGTTGGGGGCTGAAGTGGATTTGGTCTTTCACCCCGCCTGTGCCGCCGCCATGACCGGGGCGGGGATATGCGATGGTGAAATTGTTCACAGAAATAGATGCCTCCTGGGCAAAGCAATTCGTACAGCCGGTAACTCCGCCACCATTGGATATAGCCACCCGGAAGGTTCCCGTGTAAACACCGCCGGGTAGTTGTGGATTTGCAATTGCCAACGAGTTATTTCCCCCTTGGAAAATATCCAGTCCTTCATAATCAGCATTGTTATACGGGCTGTTTGGTCCGGCTGAAAAGGTTCCCTGAAAAGACCACCGATGGCGCAGACTGGTAGTATTACAGGGCAAGGGAGGGTAGGTTGAACTATTCAAATCCTGTTGAACGGTAATAAAACCATTACCGGTAGAATTTGTACCGGCAAAAGCAAGCCTTAGTCTCACCCCGTTGGGTAGCTTAACCCCCGGGCTGAAAGTCAGTGGCGGTCCACAGGTGAGGGCACTGTAGGTAATGGAAGGGGTATTGCCCGGTAGTGCTGCAGTATTGGCAACCACCGGAATCCGGTACCGGCCGATGACACTCGGAGTTGTAGTTACAATATTGGTTGCATATACTGTAGGGTTTGTGCTGGTTGGTGCATTGGAGCCTACAGGCCTGAATTCCCAGTACAACTGGTTGCTGGTGTTGTTGGTACAAGACCAGGTTACCGGTGTGTTTGCCGGTACATTTGGCAGGGTCAGGGTATAATCCTGTTTTACTTCCAGCAAGGTTTGGGCAGGATTGCAGGGAGCAGGAGTAGAAATGGTCCCTCCACCGGGCAATGTAAGACTTGGATATCCGATGGTCGGAGT
>CANHCT010000218.1 GCA_947459175.1 Hymenobacteraceae bacterium | reverse complement strand
GGTTCAATCTACCCTTATAGAAAAGCCGGGCCGCCTGATTATTCCGTCCTTTTCGGTCGGCCGGACCCAAACCCTTCTGTACACCCTAAATAAACTTCATTTTAGCAAGAAATTTCCCGAAATCCGGGTGTTTACCGATAGCCCCATGGCCATGAAAAGTTCCCGGATTTATGAAAAACACCTCTCTTTGCTGAACGACGAAGCAAGAGAATTTAATGAAGACCACGACGGTTTATTCGACTTCGAAAACCTGACTTATGTACCCGATCTGGAAGGAAGCAAGGCCCTGTCCAACTACCACGAACCCTGTATCATCATTTCTTCCTCAGGCATGATACAAGGCGGAAGGATTGAAAACCATGTGATGATGAATCTGGAAAATCCCTATTGCACCATTTTCATGATTGGATTTGCAGCAGAGGGTACCGTGGGTCACAAACTTCTGGCCGGTGCCGACAAGGTAGTCATCAAAGGAAAGCAGGTTGAGGTAAATGCCCGTATAGAAAGGAGCGATGTGTTTTCAGGTCATGCCGATCTCAAAGGGCTTTTGCGCTTTGTGGAACAGCAGCAAGGGGGCGAATTGAAAAAATTGTTTCTTGTGCACGGAGAGCCGGAAGTGATGGAAGATTTTCAGCGTACCCTGATTTGGAATGGATACGAACAAACCGTATTGCCCGAATGGGGTCAATCATTTGAATTGGTTTGATGTATGGCCCAAATTGGAAAGGATATTGAATTGGCCGGCGCTTTGCTTGAAAAGGGGGATTTGGTAGCCATTCCAACGGAAACTGTGTATGGCCTTGCCGGCAATGCATTTTCTGATAAAGCCATCCTGAAAATATTTGAGGTAAAAAAAAGGCCCCTTTCCGATCCGCTGATTGTACACATTTCCGGTACCGCCCGGTTGCCCGAACTGGTCACGGAGATTCCGCCTTTGGCCAGGGCCCTTTTTGAGGCCTTTTCGCCCGGCCCCCTCACCATACTATTGCCGAAGTCGCCTAAAATTCCGGACCTCGTTACCCATGGCTCCCCGCTTGTGGCCATTCGGATTCCCGACCATCCCCTTATCCTGGAATTGCTTGAAAGACTTCCTTTTCCTTTGGTGGCGCCCTCGGCAAATCTTTTTGGCGGCCTTTCCCCTACCTTGCCCGGCCATGTAGAACAAAGTCTTGGAAATGCCATTCCCTACATCCTGGACGGCGGACCCTGCAGGGTAGGGCTGGAGTCAACCATTATCCGGATAAACAATCAAAATGAGATTCAGATATTGAGGCAGGGGGGCATATCCGAGGAGACCCTTCGGCTCTTTGCTTCATTGGCTTCCGGCGACAATAAAAAAAATCAAGAAGTGGTACCCGGAAGTATGCTCAGCCATTATGCCCCCTGTAAACCGCTGTATATCAGTGATTTTTCAGAGGTGCTTCATCAATACGGGGAAAACGGGACTTTGTATCTCGCATTCAGTAATGAGCAGGAAAAGCTTCCCGGCACCCGTCAGAGGGTGCTCAGCAGGACAGGCAATCCGGATGAAGCAGCCCGAAATCTTTTTTCCTTCCTTCATGAACTGGACCAAATGCCGGGTAAGGCCATCTTTGCCGAACAGGTGCCCGATTCGGGTTTGGGCAAAGCCATCAACGACAGGCTGAAAAGGGCTTCGGCCAAAAGAAGGGGATAAAAAATTTCGACACCATCCATCTGCTTTTTTCATCTTTGCCTTATTGAAATTGCAGCTTCAGCCATGTTACCGATATATCTGGGTGCCGACCATGCCGGTTTTATCTTAAAAGAATACCTTAAAAATCGACTGAATGACCATGGGTATTCCTTTGAAGATGTGGGCTGTTATTCTCAGGATTCAGTAGATTATCCCAACTATGCCGAAAAAGTTGCCAAACCCATTCAGGAGGGAAAAGCCGGTTACGGCATTCTGGTCTGCGGCAGCGGCGAGGGAATGGTCATGGCGGCCAACAAGTTTCCGGGAATCCGGGCCGGTCTGGCATGGAATACCGAAATCGCCGCTTTGCTCAGGCAGCACAACAATGCCCAGATCATTTGCCTGGGAGCCCGCTTTACGGCTGCAGATTATGCCTGGAAAATGGTGGATGCCTTTCTGCATGCAGAATTTGAGGGGGGCAACCACAGCCGCCGGATAGACCTTTTCAATTAAAAAATACGCCTTCAGCTATTCAGCACCTTCCGTGCTTTGGGAAGCAGGGCTTCGGCCCAAAGACCATACATTTTTCCGGATGGGTGAAGCCGGTCGCCGGCAATAAATTCCGGATTGTCTTTCGCTTGTTTTGATATCTCAAAAATGTCGGTCCATTCTACCCCGTACCCTGCCGAGAGCTCTTGATTGATTTGATTGTACACCCGGAGTTCGCGGTTGATGGTTTCGGCTTTTTCGGCACCAAAAGGGGTTACCCCGTAATCAGGGATAGATACCACCAGCACCCTATCCTTTTTTCCTCCGGCAAATGAAATGGCTTGGTTCAGCAGGATTTCAAATTCTTTTCTGTACTGGTCGGTAGGATAGCCGCGGTACTGATTGTTTACCCCGATGAGCAAAGTGACCAGATCGAAAGGCCCGGCGGGTTTTTTTTCTTCGATTCCGGCTATTAATTCGTCTGTTGTCCAGCCGGTAACAGCAATGATTTGGATGGAATCAAAGCCTTCAAATCCACTTGTTTTCAGCAATTTTTCGAGCTGATGGGGAAAAGATTCGGTTAAAGGGACGGCTTCGCCAATGGTGTAGGAGTCGCCCAGAGCCAGGTATTTGGATTTCATTTGATTGGAACAGAAAAAGGAATTAAAAGCAAGCAGCAGAAGAAAAGGCACAAAAAAAAGCACCCTTCCGGAGAGGGGTGCTTTTAATCTGAAGATTCAGGAAATTATTTTACAATCACCACAGGAGCACGGAAACCTTTGCTTCCGTCAATTACGCTCACATAGTAGATTCCGCCTTTAAGGTCAGAAACATCTACAGTAGTGGTGTTGTCACCGGCAACAGCAGTGCGGAAAGATTTTACCATACGGCCGTTTACATCTGTCATTTTGATTTCAGAGTTGGCAGAACCGGCAAAGCGAACATTGAGGCTTCCGCTGGTAGGGTTGGGACCCATTTCAACAACAAGTCCGGAAAGGAGCTTCATAGAAGAACTCAAAGAGGTAAGAGTACCGCACTGTCCCCAGTTGCTGGTATATTCCCAGCTGCCGCTGGTCGGAAGAAGGACTTTTCTGTCGTTAAACCCGCCTTTTGTACAAGTTCTTGGACCATCTCCGGGGGTATTGAATCCAGCCCAGTCATTTCCTTCGTCACCATCAGGCCAATCAGAACCCTGAACATATTTCCAGAATAAAGAGTCTGTGGCGATGTTGGCACCGGTAAAGTCAATGGTTTTGCTGAAAACATTGTTACCAAGATCTGTCATAGCACCGGCGGAGGGTATCCAATCGGGAAGATTTCCACCCCTTGAAGTGAAAGCTCCGGCTATGGAAACAACGCCATTTACCATTGTTCCGCCATTGTTAATGAAATCATCTGCGTTAACTTTGAATGTAACGGTAGATTGCGCCTTGGCTGCCCCAAATGAGAGCCCCAAAACAGCAAATGCGGTAAGTACTGATTTTTTCATGTTTTGATTTAATTTAAAAAGTGTGCATTTAATTGAAGCGGCTAATATGGAAGATTGTTTTCGAAACCTCAAAATTTTTAGTGAAAATTGTTTTAGCCTGTGTGTAACATTTTGGTTCAAAGCGAACTGTTTTTGCAGGTGCCCGCAAAAGAAAGCGGATTTAAGCCAATTTTAAGGCAAATTGAAAAAGTCAATTTTTTCAGATTCTGAATTCTGTGTTATTTTGTATTCCGGATTTTGTCCGGAGATTATTTAACCAATTTTTAATTTTATTTTTGTTCATTTCCAAATGAAAG
>CANHCT010000217.1 GCA_947459175.1 Hymenobacteraceae bacterium | reverse complement strand
AGGTGTGTGCCGGATTGCAAATCCTGCGATAAAGGTTCGACATTACAAATGTCGAACAGCACGGGGAAGGTGTGTGCCGGATTGCAAATCCTGCGATAAAGGTTCGACATTACAAATGTCGAATAGCAGGCAAATGTCGAACAGTAGGTAAGCACAGAAAAGAAAATGGAGGTAAGGGAAAACACCATGATGTTTCATAAAATTTCAATAGATTAGATTAGTGAGACGAAGGAAAAAATCCTTTTTTAACCTTCCAAAAAATTTTGAAAAATTTTTGGCAACAACAATAAAATGGCCGGAAAACCACTAAAAAAGCCCTTTTCCGGAGCAGGCTAGCCGACACAAGGCATGTTTCCGGGCCGCTTTGTACCGCAACCTTTCAGGCGGAAACGCGGGCGGCGGAAGAGTTTTTCAGGAAGTGGGATTTGTTTTTCCTGATGTACTTTTCAATTTTCGGCCTTTAAAACAACGAGGAGTTGCTGCAATCCTATTGGTCGCCATACTCCTTCCAGCACGATGATATCAGAATACATCAAAAACACTTTCGCCGGTTTCGGGCTTCTGATTCTTGTTTTCCTTTTGCCCGCGCCTGCCCGTTGCAGTCCGACCGACAGTCTGGGAAAAGAACCCGTTATCAACCGGCCTTTCCGAAGCCTTCAGTTTGGAATGGCCCTTACCAGTTCGGTTTTTCGCGACTTTGCCACCTCGCCTCTTTTCTACCGTGGCAGTCCCGCGCAATACAGTCTGGCCTGGGCAAAAGAGGAAGGAAAAAGAGAACGCAGGTTGTTGGTCCGATACCAGTCGGGCAGTTTTTCACCGGAAGATAAAGAAATAAAAACGCCCTCCAGCGCCACCCATCTGGCCCTTCAGTATTCCCGCCTCTGGTATTTGGGCAACTGGCACAAAACCGACCTCCGGGTGGGAGCCATGCTGGACGTGAGCGGAAATCTCCGCATCAATCCGGCTCTTCAGAACAATGCCGTGGGCCTGGAAATCTTCCAAACGCTCTTTGTCAGTGCCCGGCTGAGCCGCGACCTGTCGAGACAAACAGAGAAAAAGGGGAAATTTTTAGGGCTCATTCCCTACCGGAGAATCCCAAGGCGACGCACTCTTTCCTTCCAGCTCAACGCAGCCCTGATGAACAACAGCTTCCGCAACGGGTACATTTACAGCAACCAGGCCAACATCACCAACAAACCGGATATTTTTTACAACTACCGTTTCAATGCCTTCTCCGGGTACCGGTTGAATACGGCTCTGGAATACTCCATTTTCCTCAGCAATGGTAATGCCATCCGCTATAGCTGGATCTGGGAAGCCCTGCAGACCGGCGAAGAATTCAACCGCTTCGAAATGGGCTTCAACGCCATTCAAGTGGCCTTTCTGTTTCAGGTTCCAAAAAGAGAAAAGAAATGAAAAAATTGCTTTTGCTACTGCTGGGGGGATGGATGTTTTCCTCCTGTGAAAAGGTCCTTTTTGAAGAAAATATGGCATCAGAAAGCCCCCGGGCCAATTTCGAATATCTTTGGAAAGAATGCCGCGACAAGTATGCCTTTATGCAATACAAAAAGGTGGACTGGCAGGTGGTATACAACAAATACTCCCCGCTTATCACCGAAAATATCCCGCAAGATTCGCTCTTCAATACACTCGCCCGTATGATGAACGAACTGCGCGACGGGCATGTCAACCTGATTTCCCCGTTCAACGTATCTGTTTTTCCTGTGCACCTGCTGGGCCCGCAGAACATCGACCGGAGGCTCATTGAAGAGAACTACCTCTCCAAACCTTATTTTATTACCGGACCTTTTGTTCACAGCTTCATCGACTCGGGGCGAATCGGTTACATTCAGTTTGCTTCTTTTACCGGAACGGTAACCCCCGACCACCTCGACTACATACTCGGAAAGTATAAAAATACAAAGGGACTTATTCTGGATCTGCGCGGGAACGGCGGTGGAGCGGCGCTCGATATTTACAAAATCATGAGGCGGTTTGTGGAGACAAAAACCAAAATCTTCACCACCCGCGACAAATCGGGACCCGGACCGGACGATTTCGAAAACAGCCTCGACGCCTACCTGGAGCCCTGGAATGGAGTGCGCTACACGAATAAAGTAGCTGTGCTCTGCGACCGGGGCACCTATTCCGCCGGCTCCTATACCAGTTTGGCTACCAAAGCACTCGAAAAGGTTTATCTGATTGGCGACACCACCGGCGGAGGGTTGGGTATGCCAAATGGCGGCCAGTTGCCCAATGGCTGGACCTACCGCTTCTCCGTAACCCAGACACTGGACCTTCAGGGAAAAAACTACGAGGACGGCGTACCGCCGGATATCCGCTCCATTCTTAAAGATGAAGACCGGAATAAGGGCAAGGATACCGTTATCGAGGAAGCCATAAATCAGCTGAAATAGGCTCCGTCCGGAAAAAGATTCCGGTCACGCCTTCGGAGTCCTCAGGATGACCAGATGGCCCATGCCGCATCGGCCTGAGCTTTCAGCATGGGTAAGCCGTTCAAAACCGTGCAGCCTTGTTTCATGCCTTCCTGCATGAAACGGGTTTGGGCAGGATTGTAAACCAGATCGTACAAGATCTGCCCTGACCCGAGTTCAGAGTAGGGCAGATCCGGGAGACCCTCCACGCCGGGATACATGCCCAGAGGAGTACAGTTCACAATCAGAGAAAATTCGGCCAGCCGCCCTTCCAGGTCGGCATAGGAAACAGCTTCTGCGGCTCTTCCGCTTCGGCCTGCTTTCAGCACCTGCAAGCCCAGACCAGCCAAAGCAAAAGCCACCGCCCGGCTGCTTCCCCCGGTACCCGGAATAAGGGCGCTTTCCCCCCGGCGGAGTGATTGATTACCGATTGCGGTGAGGCCCGCCAGAAAACCGGTCCAGTCGGTGTTGTAGCCCCGCCAGGTTCCGTTGCTCTCCCGCTTTACGGTATTTACGGCCCCAATGGCAGCGGCATTTTCGTCCAGGCTGTCGAGGTAAGGGAGGATAGATTCCTTGTGGGGAAGGGTTACGTTGAAACCCATCAAACCGGGCAGCCCCTCCATCCACTCCCGGATTCCTTCCAGGCTCTCTCTGGGATACTCCTCATAAACGGCACCGGCGGTCATGCCCAGCCTTTCGAACAGGGAAGCCCCGCACCGATGGAAGTTATATCGCCTCACTTTCCAGATACAGCGTATCAGGATCAAAATCCGTCATGTCGTCCCAGGCAACGGTTCCGTTGGTACAGTAAACCTGTTCAGCAAAAACAGGATTCTCTAATTTCCGGTATACTGGAAAAACGGTATAAGGCTTATAGGAAAAACGCCGCTTTTCCCGGTTGGTAAATGTAAGGATCAGAAAATGCGGGCTCTGATATTTTACCTCGATTACTCTTGGATTCATCGCAGTGGTTCAATAGGGTAAATGGGATTACCGGTAACAGCCAGTTGCCAGTTGGCCATAAGCTCCTCCTGATGCAATTCAATCCAGGCAAGCGCCAGTTTTACTTTATTTCCCGGCAGACTTCCTTCCAGCATCTCGCCATCAGGAATTGAAAAAACTGCTTCTTTCTCTCCGAATCGAATATGAATGTGTGGTAGTTTATGTCTCTTGTTATCCAAAAAATACATGGATACAATAAGGCCATAAAACATTGAAATAACAGGCATAACTGCTTGGAAAATGGTTTACAAAAAAACAAAATTTCAGAGAAATAACCATGGCGGGAAAAAAACTGCTAACCATCATGATTTCATCCTCTGTCTGAGACTTAGGCGCAGCCGTTTTTGCCCCGCTGTGCGGGATTTGCAATCCCGTACCCTGTATCGTAGGATTTTCAATCCGCCACAACTACTTTTACCAAATGGCAGAAACGTATCGGGTTTATGACCCTGGGGGTGTGTATTTTGTGACATTTACCGTGCACCGCTGCTGCCGT
>CANHCT010000216.1 GCA_947459175.1 Hymenobacteraceae bacterium | reverse complement strand
TACAGCAGGTAGCGGAAAAAGTGAACCACAAAATAGGCTTCTTCACCCAATACAGGGAACAAAATCCGGCTTGCTGCCACCAGAAAAAGTACAGAGCCGATTTCCAGAATAAAGAAAAAACGGGTTTGGCCCATCACCAGGATGAGGATAGAAATAAAGTAGGCACTGGATTTGAATACATCGCCTGCAACCTGCCATGCCGTCCACGAAGGAAGGGCATTGAAATCTGATGAAAAAAACAAGTGCAATACCTGAGGATAAAGCCAGAATAAGCCCAGCATAAACAACAGAATGCCCAGGAAGCTTTTTTGAAAAACAGGCAGCATCACATCCCGAATGCCCTTGTCGTTGCCCAATCTGGCCGAGAGCAGTGGAAGTAAAACGGTATTGGCAATGGCCAGCACCGGAATGTTCAGCATATCCGAAAGGCGGTTCATGGCCATCCAAACGCCCATCATGTCTGCCCCAGATTGCAACATGGCCCACTGAACCCACAGGTAGTTCAGGCCTTGCTGGATGAAACCCGCAGCTGACAAGGCAAGGGCAAAGTGCAGAAGAGGACGGCCCAGCGGCCAAAGCGAAACCCGAAAGTGCGGCCTCCAGGGAATGTGCCGGCGAAAAATCAGGTATCCCGAAAATCCGGATAAAGCCTGACCGATGAGCATACTGCAGAGGGTTGCCATCAAACCGGTATCAAACCAGCGGCTGAGCGCAAAACCGGCAATTCCTCCAACCGAAAGCAGGGCGGAGCAAAGTGCCTGAATGCTGGTTTTTTGCCAAACCAGAAATATTTGTCCCAAAAAGTAGGAGAGGGACAGAACAAAAAAGCACAGAAGAAGAACCGGGAATAGGGGAGAAGCCGACAGAGGCAAAAGCCAATCGGTAAACCGGCCCGACAAGTAAAGCAGCAGCCCTGCCGCCGCCATCAAAAGGAGCAGCAATTGCATGCCGGCCTGAATCCAGGCAGAGGCTTTTCCGGCATCCGGCTCCGATGCCCCGTTCTTAATTACGGCTTTGCTCAGGCCATCGTAACTGAGGGTAGAAAAAACGCCGAAAAGATTCATGAGTTGCCCGAAAATCAGCGTGCCGTAAGGCCCGAAGAGAACTGCAATCCATTTTCCCAAAGTAAGTGCCGAAAGGGCCCTCACTGCCACTGCCATCAGCGAACTTTTTACCGAAAGCAGGTTTTTTAGAAAATCGGGCAATGATTTCAAACGACTTTATCAAATTCGCACCGCAAAGAAGCAAAATCAAATCCTTTTGTCTCAAAAACTTGTAACGGTTTCGCACTCCGGAAAGCAGCATGCCTACCACCTGGCCCTGGCCTTGAAAGAATTGAATCTCCTGCAGGGATTTTACACCAGCTCGTATGTAGAACAGGCATGGCTTCAGGATATGATTTTGAAGTCAGGAAACACGTTTTTTTCACGCCGTTTTCTGGAAGGCCTTGCGGCGCCCTATGTGCACAGCCACTGGTCTTTTGAGCTCAGGGAATTTTTAATGCGGAAACTTCAGGGCAAGAGTGCTGCGGTACAAAACCTGGTTTATCAGCGGGATATGGATTTTGATGCCATGATGGCTTCTAAAATTCCGGGTTTGTCCTCCGGTTATTTTTGGGGATTTCAGGGCTCGAGCCACGATTCGCTTGTAGCGGCCCGGATCAGCGGCAAACTGGCCATCTGCGAACTGGCAACCGCCCATGTGGTGCAGGCAAAAAAGATATTGGGCGAAGAAGCGACCCTACAAAAAGAATGGGCAGACAGCATCGACAATTTGGTTTTCCCGGCAGCATATGAAAAAAGGCTTGAAAATGAGCCGATTGTGGCCGATAAAGTTATTGCTGCTTCGGCATTTACCAAATGGACCCTCACCGAATCCGGAATCGATGCCTCAAAGATTGAAATCCTTCCCTTAGGATTTGAAGCGGAGAAAATCCCCTTTTCGATTGAACATAACAATCTGGAAAACAGAAAATTAAAGGTTCTCTATGCCGGAACGGTGACCCAGAGAAAGGGATTTTCTTACCTGCTCGATGCCATGGAGAAGCTGAACAGAGCTGATATCGAACTCCATGTTTACGGCGGAATTCAGGGTTCAGGCAGTGGATTTGAAAAGCGAAAACATCTGGTGCATTATCATCCTCCGGTATCGCAGTATGAACTTTTTCAGCTGTATACTCAGTACGATGCTCTGGTTTTGCCCACCATTTTCGAAGGCTTCGGACTGGTAATTGTGGAAGCCATGGCTGCAGGATTACCCGTCATCACCACCGCCAACAGCATGGGACCAGACGTGATAGAAGATGACATAAACGGCTGGATTATTCCGATCCGGGATGCATTTGCCATCGCCACTTCTTTGGAAAAACTCAGGCAAAAATCGAATGAAATATATGCCGCTATGCGGGCGGAAGCGAGAAATGCAGCCATCCGGTATTCATGGGACCGGTACCGCCTTGCTCTCCTTAAGTGTTTGGAAGGGTTTTGAAAGTCAGCTCCGGACTTTTCCGGGATTTTTGAAATCAAAAACTAAACCTCGCCAGCTGATCAAAAAAAGCGCCAAGACTCTCCGGTGCCAGCACCAGGGTAACAAGTATCCCCCAAACTGCTCCGTAAAAATGGGCGTCATGGTTGATATGTCCGGAATGGTCGTTTTTTGCTGCCCAGGCGGTATACATCAGGTACAGAGCCCCGAATACAAATCCCGGCATAGGGATAAACATCACCAGAATCATCTTGGTGGGCATAAACCAGATGGAGGAAAACAATATCGCTGAAACTGCGCCTGAGGCTCCGACTGAGCTGTAGCTCCGGTCGTTTTTGTATTTCATAAGGGTGCCAAGTTCTGAAACCACCATGGCCGTAACATACATCCCTGCCATAATCAGTGCCCCGTTGCCGGGCCGGTAGTATTCAAATGACTCCTCCACTGCAGCACCGAAAAAAAAGAGGGTAAGCATATTGAAAAGCAGATGCGACCAACCGACATGCAGGAGGCTGCTGCTGAAGAAACGCACATACTCCCGGTTGGAGGATACCCGGAAGGGGTAAAAAGCATATTTGTAAAAAATATCCGGTGATTGAAATCCCCAGATTGAGAAGGCAACGGTAATGAGAATGATGATAAGGGTAATACTCACTTTTTCAGATATTTATGGTGATAAATTTTGATGTCTTTGCTGAAGCCGAAAAAATAGGAAAATCCCGAAACGATGGCATCCAGATAAAAAAAGAAACGGCTAACCCGCCGGCTCCGGATGGATTTGAGCAAGGCGGAAAGCAAAGAGCTGAGCAGAACAGGGAAAATAAACCAGGGATAGTACCGCAGGGTAACCAGAATTTTATTCCGGCTCCAGTAAAAGTCGGTCATATTCCCGGCAGGGTGGCGGTCCGATTTGGAAATAGTAGCGTTTTCCTTGTGGTAAATAACGGCTTCCGGTTGGAAAGAGAAAGTCCAGCCTTTTTTCCCTGCCCGGATGGAAAAATCAATTTCTTCCAGATACACAAAATGGTCGTCGCAGAAGAGTCCTGTTTCTTCAAATATCTTTTTTTCAAACAGCACCGAAGCCCCTACCAGGTGGTGGATGTAGTTTTTCGCTTCGAGTCCGGCTGCATTGCGGTGTGCATTCTGGTCCTGCAATTTCGAGTAGCAAAGCCAGGGAACAAAAATACTGCCTGTAGATTGAATCAAGTCCGGATTGTGCTGATAGCAGATTTTAGGTCCCACGCCTCCGGTTTTGATGCCTTTTTCCCGGTCCGACTCAAATTGTCGGATCATGGCTGCAAGGCAATAGGGTTCTGTTAGGGTGTCGTTGTTCAAAATCCAGATATAGGCACAATCGGGATCCTGCATGGCAAACCGGATGCCGATGTTGTTGCCCGGCCCATAGCCCATATTCTCTAAAGCCCTGATCATGAATACTTTTTGGCTGGTATCCAAAGGGCCGTATGCTTCGGCTTCGTCGAG
>CANHCT010000215.1 GCA_947459175.1 Hymenobacteraceae bacterium | reverse complement strand
TTTCGAAGATGGATTTGGCCGGCGAAGAAGAAAAAGACCAAATCAAAAAACTGAAAATTGACATACCGGTGGTGTCTTTTTCTTCCGCCAGCGGTGAAGGCATTCAAACCCTGAAGGATACCCTCTGGCGAATTCTGCAAAGCCGCTGAATCGATCTTGATTGTTAAATTAAGCGGATGGCTAATGGAAATTACTCCATGGCTTTCTATTCTAGGAAACAACGAAGACCTTCAAACTTTGCTCCCCAATTACGCCCCAAAAACGGTTTTTATACCACTTTGCGCATCATAAGAGATCAGGAACCAGAGTTACTTCCTGAGTGCCACCGACTTTCCTTTACCCCTTCAACATTTCCAATAAGCTGTCCAGATACTCTCTGGTATTGGAGAGGCGGGGAACTTTATGCTGCCCGCCCAGTTTGCCGCGGCTTTTCAGCCATCGGTGAAAAAGGCCTGCAGTTGCCGGATTGACTTCAAGGGGCAGCAGAGCCATATCCTGATAGCGTTTGGCATCGTAATCGCCGTTAATCTTTCGCAGTTCTTCGTCCAGTTGGCGGGTAAATTGCTCCATGGAGGCAGGAAGCACCGAAAATTCTACCAGCCACTCGTGACGGCCCTGCTTTCCGGCTGCCATAAATTGGGGCGCCACGGTAAAATCTACCACCGAGCATGACTGTGCGGTACAGGTTCTGCTGAGGGCAAGTTCGGCATTGTCCACCATCACCTCTTCCCCGAAAACATTGATAAAATGCCGGGTTCGGCCCGATACCTGAATTCTGAAGGGGTAAAGTGAGGTAAACTTAATGGTATCGCCTATCCGGTACCGCCATAGTCCGCCATTTGTGGAAATCACCAAAGCATAGTTTTTGTTCAGTTCCACTTCCTGAAGGGTCAGGGATTTTGGAAACCGCTCATGGGCTTCTTCCATGGGGATAAATTCATAGAAAATGCCATAGTCCAGCAAGAGCAGCATTTCGCCCGGTTTTGAAAGATCATCCTGTATTCCGAAAAATCCCTCCGAAGCATTATAGGTTTCCATGTAGGCCATATGAGGATTGGAAATCAGTTGCTTAAACTCTTCGCGGTAGGGGGTAAAGGAAACCGCTCCGTGCAGGAATACCTCCAGATTGGGCCAGATTTGGGTAATATCCTGTACCCCGGTTTTTTCCATGATTTTTCTGAAAAGTACCAGCATCCAGGTGGGTACCCCCGAGATAGAGGTTACATTTTCGGGCAGGGTATTCTCAATCATGCGCTCGATTTTTTCCTCCCAGCGGTCCATGAGGGCGATTTCCAGAGAGGGTGTGCGCAGCCACTGCGCCCAGGAAGGCAGGTTGTGCATGATAACGGCAGAGATATCGCCGCAAATCGCATCCGAACCATAGGGATTGGGTTGCAGGCTGCCGCCCATGGCCAGATTTTTTCCGGATAAAACCTCCGAATCGGGGCGGTTGTCCAGATACAGGGCAATCAGGTCTTTGCCTCCTTTAAAGTGGCACTCTTCCAGCGAATCTTCGGTTACGGGTATGTACTTGTGCCGGTCGTTGGTGGTTCCCGATGATTTGGAGAAGCAGGCCGTCTTGCCGGGCCAGAGCACATTTTCTTCTCCCCTCATGGCCCTTTCTATCCAGGGAAATAATTCTTCGTAGGACGAAACAGGCACCATTTCCTGAAATGCGCCGATGCTCCCTATTTTGTTGAAGCGAAATTCCCGGCCCCATTGCGTGTCTTTTCCCTTTTCGATCAGACTGTGAAACTGTATGGCCTGTGTTTCAATGGGTTGACTTCTTGTTGCACCAATTTGGCTGATCCGCTTTTTCAGCCACCAGGCAATAATGCTGTTGAGGGGAAAAAACATACTCAAGCCATGGAATTGGGCAGCAAATAAATGCCGGCATTGCTAAAAGAAAAATAAATGAGGCAGAACACCAATGGAAGGGAGACTAAAATTTAATTTCCAGCTCTTCCACCACCTTGCCTGCGCAAATGTGTTCTTCAAAAATCCGGTCTACAGCTTCCGTAGTCAGGCTTCCGTAGAAAGTACCCTCCGGATACACCACCAAGGCGGGGCCAAAGGCACATACATCCAGACATCCGGCCCGCTGGGCCCGCACCTGTATGGGCAGATTGGCTTCTTTTATTTTGGCCCTGAGCCTGTTTACCGTTTCCATTCCAAATTCTTCGCCGCAGCATTTTTTTCCTTCGGCTTTTTGGTTGGTGCAAACGAATATGTGCTTGTCGTATTTCATGCTTGCTGAATGGTGCAAAAATGCAGATTGCCCCATTACCATTCAACGGAATTTCAAATTTTGATATGATTTTTTAATTGCCTCAGGATGAGGCTGAAAAATACTTTTTGTACAGGCGGTCCCGCTGGCCGAATTGCATTTTCAAAAGAAACCTGACCAAAAAGCCCGGCCATAAGCCCTTGGCTGAAAAGTAAAGCTGGTCCGTAATCAGGGTGTGATTTCCTTTGGCCAACAGTTCGTGCCGGTGGCGCCACATCGACAAAAACGGTGGGAGCCTCCGGCCCTCATCCACAAAAAAATAGTGACCCGGCTCATCACAGTTCTCCGCAATGCAGCAGTCCCAATTCCATGAAAACAGCAGAAAATCCAGCCGGATTTGAATTTCATCTCCGGGTTTTTCGCCCCCGTACTTTTGAATGATTACCCTTGGAAAGGCCGGACTGAGATACCTCAGCAAATCGAGGTTGAACCGCGATTTTACCTGTTCAAATGCAACGGGCACCTCCGTCCTGAAGCAGAGCGACCGGATTTTCGATTGTACATCTTCCTGCATGTTTGGAATAACGCCAAAATCTTCCCCCTTGTTTAGGGTATTCCGATATTTCGTCCTGAGCCTTTCGGATTGTGAAAATTCTCCTTCATGCCCAAAAACATTACATACATGCCATTCTTTGGGTTCCTGAAGATTGCCGAAAAAGGTCTCTATATAGTTTTGTGCCAGGCCTTTAAAACGGCAAAAAAATGAAATTCATTCTCAGCGTCTGCATAGCCCTTTGGCTATACAGCACCAGTCAGTCTGCCGCAGCAGTCGGAAACCTCACCGGCAGAAAAATCAAATCCACCATCAGCCTGGAAAGCCGCGCTGAACTCAATGGTGTTTCCATCTTTTTGAAAAATGAGCAGGCGGGCATCTACCGGCGCTTTATTCTGGAAAAAAGTATGGATGGCACCCACTACACAGAAGTGGCCAGAACCGATGAATCAGCCGAATGCGGACAAGGTTACGTTATCCGCTTCCGTGATTTTCCGTTTGAAAAAAATTCTTTTGCCACTGTTTTTTACCGTGTCCGGGCAGTGGATGAATTGGGTTGGTTTGATTTTTCCAACATTGTGAGCGTCCATAAAAAACAGGACCTGGCCAGCCAGTCGCTTCCCGATGCAGGTCTGCCTGCACAGGGTCAGTTTTAGACATTGTTTTGTTTGTGTTTTTCTTGAATGTTTAGAAAGGGGGGCTTCGGCTCCCTTTTTGATTTTGCCCGGCTGAGGATTTTCGGGAAAATTGTTTTTCATTCGCTGCTGCAATCCCTTTCGCTTTGACCAGCCCCCGTTTTTCCTTGCCTTTTTTAAAAGCCGGCGATGCTGTTTGCCTCGTCAGTCCCTCATTTAAAGCCCTCGAAGAGGATGTGCTTTCCGGCATCAAGGCCTTGGAAAACATGGGTTTACGGGTTTTTTGCGGAAAAAATATTTTCAGCAATTGGGGTAGTTTCTCAGGTTCAGATGAAGAGCGCTTGCAGGATTTGCAGTGGGCGCTGGACCATCCGGATGCCCGTGCCGTTTTGTGTGTAAGGGGCGGCTATGGCATGAGCCGAATCTTGCCGCAGATTGAATGGAAAAAATTTCAGGATCACCCCAAATGGTTGGTTGGGTTCAGCGACATTTCCCTGCTTCATATGGAAATCGGCCGGTTGGGATTTCCTTCGGTTCATGGTTTGATGGCA
>CANHCT010000214.1 GCA_947459175.1 Hymenobacteraceae bacterium | reverse complement strand
CATCCTGAAACTTTGAAACCTGAAACCCAATCCCCCCAACCTGAAACTTTGAAACCTGAAACCTGAAACTCAATTCACCCATCCTGAAACTTTGAAACCTGAAACCTGAAACTCAATTCACCCAACCTGAAACTTTGAAACCTGAAACCTGAAACTCAATTCACCCATCCTGAAACTTTGAAACCTGAAACCCAATTCACCCATCCTGAAACTTTGAAACCTGAAACCTGAAACCCAATCCCCCCAACCTGAAACTTTGAAACCTGAAACCTGAAACTCAATTCACCCATCCTGAAACTTTGAAACCTGAAACCTGAAACTCAATTCACCCATCCTGAAACTTGAAACCTGCCACCATCACTGAAGGGCAAGTACCGAAGAACCGTTTCCCAATCGGTTATTGAATATCCGGAACCCGCCTTTCGGTAATATTCCGCTGCACCCGCAAAAGGACCCTTAGAAACCCTTTTCCTGCCCGACATATTTTTTGAACCCTATTTCAATAACCGCAGCGGGTAGAAATATTGAATTTTGAAAAAGAAGCAGCAATTTCTGCTTATTTTCAAATAAATTCTGGTCCCGGACTATACCTCGGCAACCTCTTCCTCAGGCAATATTTTTTCGTCGGCCTGATCTTTTTCTACTCTGAGATTTTCGATAATAAACCGCTGACGCTCAGGGGTGTTTTTTCCCATATAGTAGGTCAGTGTTTTGGAAATGGAATATTCGGCATCCAGAATGACCGGCTCCAGGCGCATATCGGCCCCGATAAAATTTCCGAATTCATCCGGCGAAATTTCTCCAAGACCTTTGAAACGGGTTATTTCAGGTTTCGGCCCCAGGGCCTGGATGGCATCGGTACGCTCTTTGTCGGTATAGCAATAGCGGGTTTCTTTCTTATTCCGCACCCTGAAAAGCGGGGTTTCCAGAATGAACATATGCCCGTTTCGCACCAAATCCGGAAAAAACTGCAGGAAGAATGTGAGCAGCAACAGGCGAATGTGCATGCCGTCCACATCGGCATCGGTGGCAATCACGATTCGGTTGTATCTCAGGTTTTCAATCCCGTCTTCTATGTCGAGGGCATGCTGAAGCAGATTAAATTCCTCGTTTTCATAAACGATTTTCTTGGTGAGGCCAAAGCAGTTCAATGGTTTACCCCTGAGGCTGAAAACGGCCTGGGTCTGCACATCCCGGCTTTTGGTAATGGAGCCGGAAGCCGAATCTCCCTCGGTAATGAACAGAGTGGTATAAGGATGCAGCTCGTTTTTTTCATCCTGATAATGGACCCGGCAGTCGCGGAGCTTTTTGTTGTGCAGATTCGCTTTTTTGGCTCTTTCATTTGCCAGTTTCCGAACACCGGCAATTTCTTTCCGCTCCCGCTCCGATTGCAGAATTCTTTTCTGTATCTGATTGGCTGCATCAGCATTTTTGTGGAGGAAATCATCCAGTTCCTTCTTGATAAAATCTCCCACAAAAGTCCGCATGGACACCCCTTCCGATACCTGAATGGAACCCAGTTTGGTTTTGGTCTGGCTTTCGAAGACGGGCTCCTGTACCCGTACTGCAATGGCGGCAATAATGCTTTGGCGGATATCTGAGGCTTCGTAATCTTTCTTAAAAAACTCCCGCACCGTTTTGACCACTGCCTCCCTGAAAGCAGCAAGGTGCGTACCTCCCTGGGTGGTGTACTGCCCGTTTACAAAAGAATAGTACTCTTCTCCGTAGGCATTTCCGTGGGTCAGGGCCACTTCAATATCGGGTCCTTTCAGGTGGATGATGGGATACCTCAGCTCATCTTCATTGGTTTTGGACTTGAGCAGGTCGAGCAGGCCGTTTCGGGAATGGTAGGCTTTTCGGTTGAAGTTGAGGGTAAGCCCCGCATTGAGATAGGCATAATTCCAGATGAGGTTGTCCAGAAATTCCGGTATAAAATGGAAATTGCGGAATACCGTAGGATCCGGCTCAAAAACAATTTGGGTACCATTCTTTTCGGTTGTTGCAGCCTCGGGATGGTCCGCTTCAAGCTTACCTTGCTGAAATTCAGCGATTTTTGTTTTTCCATCGCGAACTGACTGAACCTTGAAATACCGGGACAGGGCATTTACCGCTTTGGTTCCCACCCCGTTCAATCCGACGGTCTTCTGGAATGCAGCCGAATCGTACTTACCCCCTGTGTTGATTTTGGAAACACAATCAATCACCTTTCCCAAAGGAATGCCGCGGCCAAAATCCCGAACCTCTACCCTGTGCTCCTGCACCGTGATGTCGATTTGCCGGCCATAGCCCATCATGTGCTCATCAATGGAGTTGTCAATCACCTCCTTTACCAGCACATAAATGCCATCGTCCATGGCAGAGCCATCGCCCAACTTGCCGATGTACATCCCCGGCCGCAGGCGGATATGCTCCCTCCAGTCAAGCGATTTGATGTTGTCGTCTTCGTATCTTACTTCCGGTTTTTGCTCCATTAAAAAGTGATTTTCAAATTTTTATAACGCCCCGGCAATGGCCAGCACAAGTAAAGTAAAGAAAGCGACGGTTGTTCCGGCACCATATGCATAATTGGCCCAGACTTTTCTGGCTTTCATTTTGTTTGCCCTTCGGCTGAAACCCTTTGAATAGGCCGGATTCACTTGCAATACCCTGGGATTGGGCGCATATTTATATGCATTGTTGGCTCCGGCGAGAGATGTTATTACGGGTATCGGAAGTCCAAAAATCAAATTCGTTCCACCTACAAAAGATGCAGCAGAGGCAAGCTTGTATCCCCTGTAAAACTGCATGGCATCCAATTCTCCGTCCCCTGCTCCCAATTGATCAAGCCTCTTACCATTCCAGGTTTCCGCCTCTACCACTGTATTTCCGGGAGGAATTTCCTTTCCGATATTGGAAACTGAATCCTTGGCAGCCGGTTGAGCCATACCGGTTTCCGGCTTATCCGGGGACTGGAAATAATCCTTCAATCCACCGGCGTAATGTATTTTTTCTACATCCGAACGGGGGGAAGAAAACACCGGACCATCCTGGTAGTCAAAGCGTTTAAACTCAACCTCACCGACTTTTATGGCCAGAATCCTGACCAACTGAGGCGGCTGACCTTTTAGAAACAGCGTATCCTGAGCAAACAAAGAACTGGCCCCCTGACTCAAAAAATACAGAATCAAAAAAAGCCTTTTCATGGTCTGACTAACCTTTTATCCACCTCAAAGTCTTGCCTGTTTCCTTCACCTTGATGTAGTACACACCGGATTTCCAGCCGGAGGTATTGACAGACGCTTTAACAAACTTTTTGCTTTCGGCATGAATCATTTGGCCCAGTCCGTTGTAGAATTCAAAATTCAGTTCCTGACTCGAATTTGCTTCGATCATCAACTCGCTGTTACCCGGGTTGGGGAAAATTTTGATTTCACTGTTGCAACGGCAGACCGGGTCTACGGATACCACAGGAATCAAATCGCTTGTTCTTCTGGGAACCAGTTGGTAACCTCCGGCAAAAGGAGCCGTGGTACTGGCAGCAAACTGGCTACCCATCCCGATGATTGAAAAATTTCCGGAAGGTGCCGGCTGGCTATACAGAGGGCAATCGTTGTCAATCCGGACATCGGTGGTATTGGTTCCGTCGGTCACCTGAACCGTAAATCCACTGCCGGTTCCCGTCCACGCAGCGGCCGATACCAAACTCACATTATTCAATCTGACCAAATCTGCCTCATCATTTTCTCCGAGACTTGTCCTGATTTCAGGTGTTTTGATGGGTCGGCCGGTGGCCAATACGACCATCGAATCAGGGTTGATTTGACTTAAGCCTCGGAAAGCTTCGATTTTTCCCATTACCTTAATGGAATCGCCCTCGTTCAGGGTGGTGATGCCTGCAATGGGGGCATTCTTAAATATCCCGATGCCGCCTGTGGCATCACGAAGAAACATCTGATAGCCTCCGGTTGTGGCAGTAAGGCGCTGGTTCAGACCAT
>CANHCT010000213.1 GCA_947459175.1 Hymenobacteraceae bacterium | reverse complement strand
CACGAGAACCATGCCATTGAAATTCGGTCTCCGCAGTTTACCCGCCAGAAATTAGATTACATCCACAACAATCCGGTGAGGGCAGGATGGGTAGCAGAACCATGGGAATGGCTGTACTCCAGTGCTGCCCACTACTGTGGAAAATTGTCTTTGATCGAAGCTGATTTTGTACATTGAACCGTACCTTCGCCCATCTAAGATGGGCATACCATCCGACGTAGAGTAACTCTACGCCGAACACGAAAAGACAGCTCTGGCCGAATCTTAACTATGGTGGACAAGAAAACAATGTTTATGATGGCCTGCTTATTGCCTTCCGGACACGCCAAACCAACCGCTGATGCCATCATTCATTTGCTTAAAAAACGCAAAATACCTTGGAAGTCACTGACAGTAGATAATGGAAAGGAGTTTTCCGAACATGAGTATATATCTCAGGACCCTAAGGTAGATGTATACTTTTGCCACCCCTATGCGAGCTATGAGAGGGGCTTGAATGAAAATCACAATGGCTTGCTCAGACAGTATTTTCCTAAAAATCAGTCCTTTGAAAATTTAAAACAGACTGACTTGCAACAGGCGGTCCGAAAAATCAATAACAGACCGCGAAAATCTCTTGGCTTTTTGTCCCCGGTCCAATACCTTGCAACAAAAAAAAGAACGAAAGGCTAATTTTGTCGCGTTTCCAACTTGAAATCACCCTTAATCAATTAATTTTTAATTCATTACCAATGAAAAAGTTTATTTTACTTCTTGTTGCCAGTTTCTGCTCTGCGGTGGCCAGCTCCCAGACGCCCAAAAGGATCGTTGCAGAACATTTTACCAACTCGAGGTGTAGTTCCTGTGCAGGTCAAAATCCTTCATTTAACAATACCCTTGCAGCCAATCCGGGTATTTTGCGGATATCATACCATCCCACTTCGCCTTTTGCGAGCTGCATCTTTGCGCAGCATAACCCGTCAGAAAATGATGCCCGTACGAATTTCTACGGTCTTTATGGCTCTACACCACGGGTTGCTGTAAATGGTTCTCCTCTTTCCAATAATCCCAATCCTTTCCAGAATCCTAATCTTTATGTACCCTACCAGAATCAAACTTCCCCTTTCCAGTTAAAAATGGAACAGAAAAAGGAAGCAGACACCCTAAGGATCCGCTGCGTACTTACCAGTCTGGCAGAGCCGCCAAGCGGAAGCCTGCGCCTGTATGCGGCCGTTGCCGAAGATACTGTTTTTTACAACAGTCCTAATGGTGAAAACCGCCACTACAATGTGTTTCGCAAAACTTTTTTCGGTCCGGATGGAATAACCTTTGCTGCGCCGCCTTTAGGTGATTCGTTGGTCTGGGAAGGAAAAATGGGCCGCAATCAGGTCTGGAATTTCAGCCGGATTTTTGCTTATTCCATCGTTCAGAATGTTGCTAACAGGCTTTTACAGCAAAGTCATTATACCCGGCCTTCCGATCAGACCCTCACCAGAGTAAAAAATTCTGTTTCGCAACCAGAATTTGAAATTTTTTCCAAATCGGACATAGGGCATTATAAAATCCGTTTGAAAGAAAGTGGGCTGATAAAAGTTGTGTTATTGGATGCACTAGGCAGACGGGTACATGCCATTCCCGGCTCTTTTACTTCAGAAGCTGATTTCAGCCTTAAAAAGCCTGGAATTTATTTTCTGAAACTTGAGGTGAACGGAAGGCAAATCACAAAAAAATTGCTTCAGCAGTAATCTTATTCTCCCCGTTCGGCGTATTCTTAGACTCATCCGTGGTTCGAGTCTCCTCCATAGCCGTCAACTTAATTATAACACAGCGCACAATAAGGCCACCTGGCGTGTGGCCAAGTTTTATTTTCCTTATTCATTTTTTTTTGATCCTTTTCTCACCACCTTGGTTCGAGTCTCCTCGAACCCATGCTAACTTTTTTCAAAAGCCCTGATCATTTTTTGTTTTGTACATGGACGAAAGCCTGTTTACCACAAACCGGAAATCCCACATGGTTTTGGGCGAGGTATATTTTTGGACGGCCACCATCCACAAATGGATTCATCTTTTTGCGACAGATACTACCAAAGAGGTGATTGTCAATTCCCTCCGGCATTTGTCAGATGCAGGTAAAATTGAAGTGTATGCTTTTGTGGTAATGCCTAACCACATCCATCTGATTTGGAAATTAATGGAACGAAACGGCAAGGAGCTTCCCCATGCCTCTTTTTTGAAATACACAGCCCATATTTTTAAAACAGCCCTGATGCAGACGCCTGAAGAACTATCCAGATTTTATGTGCATGAAGCCAATAAGGAATTTAATTTTTGGCAGAGAGACTCATTGGCTGTTCTTTTGAATTCAAGAAAAATGGCGTTTCAAAAATTAGATTACATTCATTCCAATCCTTTGGCCGACCACTGGAATCTGGTTGCCCGCCCTGAGGAATATGTTTTTTCTTCTGCATCATTTTACGAAAGCAGCCAGGACCGTTTTGGATTTTTAAAAGACATCAGAAATGAATTTTAAGTTATTGAAAATAAGCGGAGTATGGGTTCGAGGAGACTCGAACCAAGGATGAGGTAATGGAGGTAATGCCGGGTCGGTAGAACAAGGAAGCAACAATGAGAAAAAACCGTAATTATATAACCGTCCTGTTACTTTTATTATTTGCGAGTTTGCCGAGTTGCGGACAAACTAATAATAAAATGGAAACGTACGACCATCTCCGAACGCAGCAGATTGAACCAAGAGATAGCCTATTTATTTTGCATACAGTAAGAGAATGGGGTAAAAGGAATTGGTTTTCCTGGGGAGTCCGTTCTGACATGTACAAAATTACAAGCGAAGAAATTGAGTACTTTATTTCTAGTACTTTTTATAGTCCTGACAAAAAAAGAATATTAGTTTGGGTTGGTGTAAAAGAACCTAATGCTGCTACAATAGAAAAATATAGTGATAATCCGGAAGTGAATAAAATTTGTCCTAACGGTAAAGATGTTATTTATTCATTATCTTCTTTAATTGGTATGCGAGATAGTATAGATCAAACATGGAAGCTTTACCCATTTGACCAGCAGCAGGCAGTTTGTTGTTCTAGTAAAGAAACGGCAATTAATATACTGGGTCAATACTACTTTGAAAATATGAAAAACCATCAGATGTACAGAATGATGCAATCGGGTAAAAGGAAAGGGCATAAGAAATTACAAACCTACGGTTACAATTTACAGGATAAAGATTTTTGGGATAAATGTTGGCTGTTCCAAAAAGATACAGTTGGCTCTTATGGCTTGTACCCCTTCCAAATCAAAGGATACGATTATATAGGCGATAAATGCACACAAAAATGTGCAGAGCCGTATAAGCCACCATTAGTTGATTACCCCGAAGAAATATTGAAACTTTATCAATAGCAAAAAGCCCCGTTCGGCGTAGTCTTAGACTACGTCGGTGTGTCCGTCAATCTTAGATTGGCTATGGTCTGTAAATGGGATCGATTAAGCGGGGACTAAGACTTCTTTCTAGTAGCAGCAATGGTTACATTTGCAATCCATCATGAGCCAAGGGTACCAAGTTTACGATCCTGCTGCCACGTACTTCCTTACCTTTCAGGTGGTAGATTGGGTGGATGTTTTCTCAGGAGAAATTTACCGAAAAGAAATTACAGATAGTTTGGCCTTTTGCCGGAAATCAAAAGGGCTTGTCTTGTATGCATACGTAGTAATGACAAACCACGTGCACATGATGGCAAGGGCCGGGAATGGAAGTTTGCCGGATATAATCCGGGACTTTAAGAAATTTACGGCAGGCAAGATTTTGCGATTGATAAAAGAAGGCCCGGAAAGCCGGCAGGACTGATGCTGAAGCGCTTTGAATTTGCAGCCCGAAGCCATAAGCGAAATTCTGATTTTCAATTCCGGACACACGAGAACCATGCCATTGAAATTCGGTCTCCGCAGTTTACCCGCCAGAAATTAGATTACATCCACAACAATCCGGTGAGGGCAGGAT
>CANHCT010000212.1 GCA_947459175.1 Hymenobacteraceae bacterium | reverse complement strand
GGTAGAGGTGCTTCGGTCAATGTCGGAGCAAAATAAATTTCTCCGGGGCCAGATTTCCTGGATTGGATACCGGCAGACCTTTGTGGAGTACGACCGCGATGAACGGCAGGGCGGAAAAACCGGCTATACGTACGGCAAAATGTTTCGCTTTGCTCTCGACGGCATTACCTCTTTTTCCGACGCACCGCTGAGGCTGGCGAGCTGGATGGGTTTTTTTGTTTCGGGTATTGCCTTCATTGCACTGATTTATGCTTTGGTGGGCAAATACATTTTGCATAACTCGGAACCCGGCTGGGCCTCCATCATTGTATCGGTGCTCTTTCTCGGTGGTATTCAGTTGATTACGCTGGGAATTATGGGCGAGTATATGAGCCGGATCAGTGCCAATGTTAAGAAAAGGCCTCTCTATGTTGTGGATGAAACCAATGTCTCCGCTCCGCAGGAAAGATTGGATTGATGCTTTTTTCTGACCAATCTGAAGCCTGATTATTCGATTATTCCGGGACCTCCCGATCGCAGCAGTTTTTCTATCACATCCTCGTAGGTGCCGCCTACAGGAATCTGTTTTTCGCCAATGGTGATTTGCTTGTTGCGAATGCTTTGCACCTTGGCAACAGGAACGATAAAACTGCGGTGCACCCGGATAAACTCCTTCTGAGGCAGCATTTCCAGCATGGTTTTCATGGGCATGAGGGTGAGTATGGGTTTGCCTCCGGCATAAATCTTCACATAGCTGTCCATGCCTTCAATGTACAAAATGTCACTGAGGTTGATTTTTACAGCTTTGTATTCCGACTTTACAAAAATATAAGTATCCAGCTCCCGACTTTTGGGGCCGGATACAAAAGCCTGATATTCAATGGCCTTGTCGACTGCCTTTTTAAACCGCTCAAAATCAAAGGGCTTCAGCAAAAAATCTACGGCATTCAGTTCGAAGCCTTCCAGTGCAAACTCCGGGTAGGCGGAGGTAAATATGGCCATGGGTTTTACAGGAAGCGATTTCAACAAATCGGTACCGCTTAGTCCCGGCATTTCGATGTCCAGAAAAATAAGGTCGGTCGGGTTTTTTATCAGATATTCCTGTGCCTTAAAGGGATCGTTGAAAGTGCCTTCAACCCGTAAGCCAGGAATTCGCTCCGCATAGGTTTTCAGCAATTCTACCGGCAGGGGTTCGTCGTCGACGATGATACAGCGCAACATATTAAAACCGAAGGTTGAGGTCTGCATGAAATTTTGTTCCGATTCTCTCTGCCCGCAACCAATGGCTTTCCGGATAGAGCAGTTCCAACCTCCTCTTTACATTTTTGAGTCCGGTGCCGGTGGAGAGCATTTTACTTATTTTCTCGCCAAATATCTGATTTTCAACCTGAAAAGTTAATTCCTTGTTTTTCAGCATTAGAGAAATCCTGATTTTGGAAGGCTCGGAGGCCGAAATGCCATATTTAAAGGCATTTTCTACAAAAGGCATCAGCAGCAAAGGGGCAATCTTGCGGTTTTCCGGCTTGCCAAAAACCACAAACTCAACTTCAGTTTTATCCGTAAGCCGCATTTTCTGGAGGTCGATAAATTTTTCCATGTATTCGATTTCCTGTTCCAGCGGCGCCTCTTTCTGACCTACATCGCTCAGCACATAGCGCATCATATCGGCCAGCTTCAGAATAAATTCGGGTGCCTTTTCCGATTTGAGGACTGTAAGGGTATAAATGTTGTTCAGGGTATTGAACAGAAAATGAGGATTTATCTGGGATTTCAGAAAAGACAATTCGGTGACTGTTTTTTCAAATTCCATTTCCTTTTTCCGGCTTTCGGCTGAAAACCAGTTCTTTACAATGGCTTGTCCCGAGCTTGTAATGAACACACACAGATACAAAAGCAGGGTAATCAGCACATTCACGCCCAGCACATCCGAATCGGGAAGCGGTCCGGGGTGGCCTTCAAACAAATATGCATAATCGATGAAAGGAATATAAACCACCAGAAGGGTACACAGGGTGATGCTGAGGCGGTAAGCACTGCGTTTTTGCTTTGCCAGTTGCAGGGGAATAAAAATGCCCTTGTTGCAATAATAAAATGCTGCCAGCACCGGAAACAACACCATGAAGAAGGGCGGGAACGGCGGATGGGGCATCACCACCTCGAAGTGCGGCTTGGGAGCAAAAATGAGCACAAACAGGAAAAAGGCCAGCCAGGAAGCCAGGTGCACCAAAACCTTGTATGCCTTTGCCAATACCATAAAGGCCGAAAGGTAGCAATTGCCTGAAAATGAATGCAGGAATGGAGCCGGTTGACGGCAATTTTCAGATAAATCCTATCACAATCAATGCTTTTTCATTGTCTTTCCGGGTTAAAGCAGGCTCATTTTCCGGGAATCTATTCGGAAAGGGAGCCGCCTTTACGAGGGGAGTCTGAGACCCCGCAACAACAATATTCCAAACTTTTTTATAGTTTTCGGACCGATGACTAAGATTTCGTCCCTGCAAAGCCAATGATCCGGTTTATTCTGAACGACAAAAAAGTGCGTACCTCCCTGCCTCCGGGAAGTACCGTGCTCGATTTTGTGCGCTACCAGAAAAGGCTTACCGGTACCAAAACAGGCTGCAGGGAAGGAGATTGCGGCGCCTGCACCGTCCTGGTTGGCCAGATAAAAGAAGGCAAACTCAGCTACCGCAGCATGACCTCCTGTCTGATGCCCCTCATCAATGCCCATGGCCGGCACATTGTCACAGTGGAAGGCCTCAACATGGAAAATCTTTCGCCTGTGCAGGCCGCTATGGTCGAAACCAACGGAACCCAATGCGGATTTTGCACCCTAGGTTTTGTGATGTCCTTTACCGGCTTTGTCCTGCATCCTGAAGACAAAAGCCATCAAAAAGCCATAGAGCATATCGACGGAAATATTTGCCGGTGCACGGGCTACAAGTCCATTGAGCGGGCGGCGGCTGCCATAGTGCGGGCCGTGGCAGAAAAGCCCGAAACCGATACACTCAGCTGGCTGGTAGAAAAAGGATTTTTGCCTTTTTACTTTTCCGGTATAGGAGAGAAACTTTCGGATTTACATGTTGATATTCAAGCAGAAATGTCGCAAGGTGAAATGCCTGAAAACGCAGGATTGCACATCGGCGGCGGAACCGATTTGCTGGTTCAGAAACATGCCCGGGTGAAGGCCTCTCCTCTTACCGGCCTCCTGTTCGACGAAGCACTGAAGGGAATCGAAAAAAAGGAGGGAAAAATATGGGCCGGGGCCTCCGTTACGGTATCGGAGTTTTGTGAATCGCCTGAAATTCAGGCTGTTTTCCCTGAATTAAAGCGGCACGTCAAACTCGTTTCTTCTACTCCCATCCGAAACATGGCCACCCTGGCCGGCAATTTGGTTAATGCATCGCCCATTGGCGACATGACGGTTTTTCTTCTTGCGCTGAATGCTGAAATCGAGCTTCGCGAGGGCGACAGCATCCGCCGGCTTATGCTTCGGGATTTTTACAAGGGATATAAAATTTTGGATAAAAATCCGGAGGAAATCCTGAGCCGCATCATTTTCAGGGTTCCGGATCCGGGCAGCCATTTCAACTTCGAAAAAGTATGCAAGCGCACCCATCTGGACATTGCTTCCGTAAATTCGGCCTGTCTGCTTCGGCTCGATGGCGAGGGCAAGGTAGCGGAACTGAATCTATCCGCAGGAGGGGTTTTTGCCTGGCCCAAGTGGCTGGGTCAATCGGCTGAATTTCTGAAAGGCAAAAGTTTGAGTCGTGAAAATCTGGCAGCTGCCCTAGAGCGGGTGCAAGACGAAGTTGCGCCGATCAGCGATGCCCGGGGAACAGCTGAATACAAGCGCCTTCTGCTTCGACAACTGATATTGACTCATTTTCAGCCTTTTATTGCTGAAGCCGACTTGCTTGAGTTGATTTCCGGAGCCGGCTCAAGCCAAAGCGGCCAACTTGCGCCGGGCCCGAAAGCATCCGATTGAGCCGGAATCTTATCCGGATTTTTACTTTTGTATTTTTCCAAT
>CANHCT010000211.1 GCA_947459175.1 Hymenobacteraceae bacterium | reverse complement strand
CAGGAAAATTTTGACTGGGTGGTAGAAACCGCAGCGGCCATGGCCATTGCCCGGGCCAAATCACACAAAGAAGGAAAAATGAATTTAACCTGGGGAGCCTTTGTAAATGAGGCTGTTGCAGGAAATCTTGTTTCTTCTGCAACAATAAAATAAGAATCATTTTTTGATAAAAGGAAGGTTTCATTACTTTTGAAGCCTTCCTTTTTTATTTCCCGAAAAAGGAAAACCACAGATTTTTTTAAGCCCTGATTGTTGAAAATCAATGGAATATACCCTTGGCATTGAAGAAGAATTCATGGTGATTGACCCTGAGACAAGGGAGCTGCGTTCGCACATGCAGCAAATTGTCGAAGGGGGGAAGGTCATCCTGGCCGAAAGGGTAAAAGCCGAAATGCATCAGGCGGTGGTAGAGGTGGGCACCAATATTTGCCGAAACATTCAGGAAGCCAAAACAGAGGTAAAATACCTGCGGAATGTCATCGCTGATCTGGCATCCAAGGCAGGTCTTGCCATCGGTGCAGCCGGTACGCATCCCTTTTCGCTTTGGTCCGAGCAGCCCATTACCGAGCATCCACGGTATGAAGAAATTGTCAACGAGCTGCAGGACACCGCCCGGGGAAATCTTATTTTCGGGCTTCATGTGCATGTGGGCATTCCCGACCGCAATATCGGCTTGCAGCTCATGAACGCAGTTCGGTATTTTTTGCCCCATATCTTTGCGCTTTCTACCAATTCGCCCTTCTGGGAAGGCCGCAATACCGGATTTAAGTCATTCAGAACCAAAGTTTTCGATAAATTTCCCCGAACCGGAATTCCCGAATTTTTTTCCTCCGTAGGTGAGTACGATGACTACATTGGAACCCTCATCAAAACCAATTGTATAGACAATGCCAAGAAAATCTGGTGGGACATCCGTTTGCATCCTTTTTTCAACACCATTGAATTCAGGATTTGCGATGTGCCCATGCTGGTAGATGAAACCATCGCCCTGGCTGCTGTGATGCAGGCGCTGATTGCCAAGCTGGAAAAGCTGATGAAGCAAAATCTCAACTTCCGGCTGTACCGAAAGGCTTTGATAAGCGAAAACAAATGGCGGGCGGCCCGCTATGGTCTCGATGGTAAACTCATCGACTTTGGCAAGCAGGAAGAAGTGCCCACCCGCGATCTCGTTTATGAACTGCTTCGCTTTATTGACGATGTGGTAGACGACCTCGGTAGCCGGAACGAAATCAATTACATTTATCGAATTTTGGAACACGGTACAGGTGCTGATCGTCAGTTAAATGTGTATCGCGAAACTGGTGATTTAAAGAAAGTGGTGGATTACATTGTTCAACAAACCAATCAGAATCTAGATTAGCACCTTCCAATTAATTTTGCCTGAACCTTCAGTTTAAACCTCAATATGCTCTACAAATTACTCTTAAAGAATTGCAACGAAGAAGTCCTGATCTCCGAAGAAACCTACCTGCTGATTACCGGTAACCCCAAATACGCTGAAAAGAAAATACATGAAAATCTGCGGAAACACAGCAACGGATACGCCTTCTACCAAAAAAATCATCCCCGTCCTGATGGGTCTTATGAAAACGAAACCATCTACCTTCACAAGCTGATGGCCGATTATTTTTTGGGTGAACCCGAAAGCGAAGAACACCGCTATGTGATGTTTTTAAATGGCGATAAGCTCGATTGCCGTTTGGAAAATCTGTGTTGGGCTACCCGCTCCGAAATTACCCGCAACACCCAAAAACACCATGCCAAATCAGGCTTCAGGGGCGTGTATAAAGAAGGTACCCGCTACCGGGCCACCCTGTACAACAAGACCGAAAGGTATGACCTCGGATTTTTCGAAACCCCGGAAGAAGCGGCAAAAGCCTATAACCTGAAGTCAGAAGAAATATTTGGCCGGACCCGAAGCCTGAATAAAGTAGAGGAGACAAAAGAAGAGCAGGTTCCAAAATTTCAGCAATCCTGAGGGACCAGAGGAACTGACCGAATTCAAAGATTCTGATTCGGTAAAAATTGGTTACTAATGTCATCCGGCACGGCAGCTTAACTGCTGTGCCATTTTTTTATCCGCCGGCTTCAGTTTTAAATCGTTGATTTCCATGAAATTAACCACCTTGAACTATTATCAGGAATCAGCCCCCCAACCCGGCTCAGGCGGGCCTGTCCAAAAAGCATTTTCCGGTTTTATTCCACCAAATTATAGTTGGCTTTTTAGTCCGTTTTACGGACCTGATATTGGTAGCCAATCGTAGCCATCTAAGCAGAGTGCCTTTAGGTACGAAATGGAAACGCCGTCATTTCGTGCCTAAAGGCACTTTTTGAATGGTTGGCGATGAAAATACCTACCAATAGTTTTGTCCATAAATGGACACATAATCCAGGAAATTCATTTTGTCCAAATAATATTTGGGCATTAATGTCAAGATTTCCCTTTTCGGACGGCCCCGTCTGTACAATTCTGTGGCCCCCGGCCCCAAAACACCCTGCCGGGATTTCCTTGACAAACCATTCTGAAGGGGCCGGAGGCCTGTCAATAGTCGGAACGAGGCAGAGCCTCGCCCCAAAATGCGGAAGAAGTATTTGGTTTTAAGTTAAAATACATTGAAAAACAAGCACTAAGCAACTTTTTACTTTGAACTTTAAACTTTGAACCTTAATCTTACAATCAAAAACAAAAACCCCGAACCTTTCGGCCCGGGGTATGGGAATTTGGGTTTAAAAATGGCTAAAGTTTTGTAATCCTAAGAACTTGAATCCGGTTGTTGTCCTGCACTTTCAACTGATACAGGCCATTCGGGTGACGGCCCAAATCTACTGTTCCGGTGAGCCCCGGTTTCAGGCTGCCAGAACCGACCAGCCTGCCGTCTGCAGACCATAAGGTGTAGTTCAGTTCGCTTTCTCCGTCGGGCACCTGTACCTGAAACATACCCGATGAGGGGTTCGGATATACCCTGATTTCCTGAGCGGATATTTCCTCTTCCTCCTCGTTGCCAAAGGCAGCACGGGTTCCCGGAATCAGCGTCAGGTTGGCTACCGCTACTGCAGAGTTCAGCGCACCCGGCAATGTGGCCACCGCCCGTATGGTCCGCGAACCTGCGCCGGTCAGACTGAACGGCGCTGAAAATATCCGGGTGAAGGAATTCGGGAAAGGACTCAGACGGGGTACACTGCCGTTGGTGGTGTAGTAAATTGTGGCTCCCGGTGTGGCGCAGCTGATGCTCACACTCAATGGACTGCCAAAGCTGCCGCTGCCCGGCGTGATTACGGGGGTAGCCACTACAGCAGGCGGGCTGGTAATGTTCAGGGTTGCCACGGCATTGGCCGAATTCACCATGCCGGAAGCTGTGCCCATCGCCCGGATGGTGGTGGTGGAATTCACCGCAAACGGACCTGTGTACAAAAAGGTATACACCGAGCCCAAAAGGGGCACATTGCCATTGGTGGTGTAGTAAATGGAAGAACCAGGTGTGGCGCAGGTGATGCTCACACTCTGCGCACCTGTGTAGGAGCCGGTTCCCGGACTGATTGCCGGGGTCGCCACTACCGCAGGGGCAGTAAAGGTGAGGTTTATCGACCGCACGGCGCTGTTGCTCATCCCGGCTTTGGTGGCCATGGCATTTATTCTGCAACTGCTGCCAATGAGGACCGGTCCCGCATATCTGAAGGTAAAGCTATTGGGGATATCCACACGGGGAAGATTTCCGTTGGTGGTATAAAAAATTACCGCTTCGGGTGTGGCACTGCTCATGGTGATGGTCTGTGCCGTCGTATAAGTGCCGGTGCCCGGACTGAATGTTACCGGTTCTGCCTGCAGGGATACCACCGGGTTGATGGTAATGGTAACCGTGGCTGAGCCGGGACAGGGTGAGCCGATGGCATAAGTGAGCACATAGGTGCCTGGTGTTTGGCTGGTATTGAACACGCCGGAAGCACTCACACCGCTTCCCGTCCAGGTGCCGCCTGAGGGGCTGCCGGTCAGATTCAGGTTGCCCGAATTTTG
>CANHCT010000210.1 GCA_947459175.1 Hymenobacteraceae bacterium | reverse complement strand
GCCCTCAATCCCGGTCCGGGGTCGGCCTTTGGCTTTTCGGCTTTGGAGGCCTGAGCGGCCATGGCCAGTTCCACATCTTCCCGGCTGATGATACCGCCCTCGCCGGTGCCACTGATGGCAGAAATATCCAAGCCGGCTTCCTCTGCCATTCGTCGGGCAAGGGGAGAAATCCGGATGCGTTCCCCGGCTTTTTCGGTCTCCTTTTCCGGCTTGGTTTCGGGTTCTCTGTCTTTGGGTTCGGCAGCGGCCTCCGGCAAAGCGGCCTCGCCTTCCACCTCAATCAGGGCCATGGTGGTGCCGACTTTTACCTTATCTCCGGGCTGAAGCAGAAGTTGTCCTACTTTTCCTTCCTCAAAAATTTCAATTTCGATGAGGCCTTTTTGGGTTTCAATTTCGGCAATGATGTCACCACGCTTCACTGCATCGCCCGGTTTTTTTCTCCATTCCACCAGGGTGCCGTCTTCCATGTCGGCCCCGAGGCTGGGCATTTTAAATTCGCTTGTCATGACAACATTTTTTTAATTCTGGCTTTGATTTCATCTTTTTGAGGAACAGAGGCTTCCTCCAGGTGTTTCGGATAGGGGATGGGCACTTCCAATCCGCACAACCTTTCCACCGGTGCATCCAGGTCGTAAAATGCATTTTCCATGATACGGGCCGATATTTCGGAGGAAATGCTGACCGAACGCCAGGCATCCTCCACAATCAGGGCCCGGTGGGTTTTGCGCACACTCGCCAGAACTGATGCTTCGTCCAGAGGGCGCAGGCAGCGCAGGTCCAGAACTTCTGCCTGAATGCCTTCTTCGGCAGCCAGTTCCGAGGCGGCTTCCATGGTTTTGGGAACCCCGGAGCCGTAGGTGATTACCGAAATGTCACTGCCTTCTTTGCGTACTTTGGCCTTCTGCAGTCCGCCTTCGGGTGGCGTGGCCGGTACTTCACCTTCGGTATTCAGCAAGCCTGTATACTCTATAATGACCACCGGATCAGGGCTTTTCATGGCAAAATGCAGCATCCATGCCGCATCTTCGTGGCTGCCTGCCGATACCACATTCAATCCGGGAATGTGGGCAAAAATGGGCTCCCAACTGTGGGAATGCTGGGCCGCCAGCTGCCTTCCAATCCCGCAACTGATGCGGATAACCAAAGGGACATTGATTTGCCCGCCCGACATGTGCAGCAGGGTAGCGGCATTGTTTACAATCTGGTCCAGGGCCAGCAGACTGAAATTGATGGTCATGATTTCCACAATGGGTTTCATGCCGCCCAGGGCTGCCCCGATTCCGGCTCCGGTAAATCCCGATTCGGAAAGCGGAACATCCATAATCCTCTCAGGTCCAAACTCTTCCAGCAATCCCTTGCTCACGGCAAATGCACCACCATAGCGGCCTACATCTTCCCCCATCAGAAAAACTTTCGGGTCCTCCTGAAGGGCCGATCGCAGGCCTTGCTTCAGGGCTTCGCGGTAGGTCATGGTAGCCATAGCAGATTGTAATTCAGGTGTTTATTCGGATTTTAAAGGAGATGCGGATCGCCTTTCCAACGTTTCAGGTGCGGCAACACATTCAATGCCCTGCGAATGGATTCTTCCGATTCCCCTATTTGTGCCATTTGATTCCGAACGATGGCCTCCATATCTGCAAATGTAAGTCCCGGCCGGGTGAAGGCTCCGCTTTGATAACAATAAGTGCAATAGAGACTGCTTTTCGAGCCGTCCTTTTCGATGCCTTTCTGTACCTCAGCGGTGAAAGGCATGCCGCAACTCTGGCATACAAGATTGGTTTCCATGGTATCAGGATTTGATGGTGCTTGATTTTTCTGCTTCCGCTCCGGGATCGGGTGGACCCGATACCACAAATTGCATCAGGGTTTCGGCCGGCTCCGGACTTCCCGCTTCTGCAAATTGTACTGCTTCTGTCACCTCCTTTTCACAAGCCGATTCGAGGGCTTTCATTTCGCTTTCGCTGAATTGATACTGCCTCTCCAAATCCTGACGCAATTTCAGAATCGGGTCGTTTTTTTTCCAGGCCTCCACCTCCGATTTGTCCCTGTACAGCTCTGCATCAAACATAGAATGTGCCCTGAATCGGTAGGTGTTGCATACCAGAAAATAAGGTTTTCCTGTGCTGCGGATGTAATCCAGTGCTTTTTCGCCGGCTGCCCTCACTTTCAGCACATCCATACCGTCCACTGTGGCAGACTCCATGCCGTAGGCCCTTCCTTTTGATTCGATATCCTGATTGGCATGGGTAAATTGCATGGCAGTTCCCATGGCGTAGCGGTTGTTTTCGCAGACCATCAGCAAAGGCACTTGCCACAATGCGGCCAGGTTCATGGCCTCATGAAATTCGCCTTCGGCCATGGCCCCTTCGCCAAAAAAGCAGACTGTAACATCGGTTTTGCCTTGTTTTTTTGTGGACAGAGCCAACCCTGTCGCCAAAGGTAAGTGACTGGCTACAATGGCATTGCCTCCGAAAAAATTCCTTTTTACATCGAACAGATGCATAGAACCCCCACGGCCTTTGCTGCAGCCTTCGCTCATGCCGTACATTTCGGCCATAATTTCGCCGGCGGGTATTCCCCTTGCCAATGCGTGTCCGTGTTCCCGGTAGGTGGCCAAAATCCGGTCTTCGGGTTTCAGCTGACTTATAAGGCCCGCTGCCACAGCCTCTTCCCCAATATACAGATGCAGAAATCCCCGTATTTTGGACTTCGAGTACATCTCCGCTGCCTTTTCTTCAAATCGCCGGATGCGCATCATCTGAAACAGTAGTCCGATTTGATTGCTTCTTTCGCCGGCCGTATTTTCTTTCATGGTACTGGCTTTTTGTTTCAGGCTTGCTCCAGGGTGGACAAATCGCCTTCCGGTAATCCCAACTCCCTGGCTTTAAGTAATCTGCGAAGCGTTTTTCCGCTTCGTGTTTTGGGCAGACCGGCCGTAAACTTTATGTCTTTCGGTGCTACAGCCGGCCCGAGTTTTTTTCTCGCAAAGGCCATGATGTCCATTTTCAGGGCTTCGTTTGCTTTTTCATTGGGCTTCAGCACCACAAATGCCTTCACCATTTCTCCGATCAGGGCATCGGGGATACCGATAACAGCAGCCTCTGCAACAGCGGGATGTCCCATCAGGCAACTCTCTACCTCAAAGGGCCCCACCATGTGGCCGGATGTTTTGATGATGTCGTCGGCACGGCCCACAAACCAAAAATATCCGTCGGCATCTTTCCTCGCCAGGTCGCCGCTGATGTACCAGCCATCGCGGAAGCACTTGCGGTACCGGTCTTCTTCATGAATGTAGGCCCGGAATAGGGATGGGAAACCAGTCTTCAGCAGTAAATGTCCCTGAGCATCAGGTTGGTCCAGTATGCGGACGCCGGTTTCGGTGAGTTCGCCGATGGCAGCTTCTATGCCGGGCAGGGGTTTTCCCATGGAACCGGCTTTTACCTCCATGGCCGGATAATTGGCAATCATGATTCCCCCGGTTTCGGTTTGCCACCAATTGTCGAGAATGGGAAAACCAAAGGTTTTTTTTCCCCACAAAACTGCACCGGCATCCAGCGGTTCTCCCACAGAAAGGATTTGCCGCAGCCGGCTGAGGTCAAATTTTTCTTTCGGGTTAAAGTCCAGACGCATCAGCCTTCGGATGGCAGTAGGGGCGGTGTACCAGATGTTAACCTTTTGTTCTTCCAAAATGGAATACCAGCGCATGGCATCGAATTCCTCTTCATCAAAGATGTTGGTAATGCCGTGCACCAAAGGCGAAATGATGCCATAGGAAGTGCCCGTTACCCAACCCGGATCGGCGGTGCACCAGAAGACATCGCCCGGGTGGAAATCCAGCACATATTTGCCTGTCACATAGTGGGTTAATACCGCTCCGTGCACATGCAGGGCCCCCTTGGGCATGCCGGTGGTTCCGCTGGTAAAATGCAGGAGGGCAGGGTCATCCGAGCCCACAGGCGGAATGTGAAAAAGAGGAGAGGCCTGCTGCATGAGCAGGGGAAGCGACAAAACCCGGTCCGAGTGGTGGGGGCCTGCATCGGTAAGCAGGATATAATCCAGGTGGGGTAGTTTATTCAGAAT
>CANHCT010000209.1 GCA_947459175.1 Hymenobacteraceae bacterium | reverse complement strand
CCCTATGTATGGGGTGGCAAAACCATAATGGGCCTGGATTGCAGCGGTCTTGTTCAGGTGATGTTTCATCAAATGGGCTATTCTTTTCCCCGCGATGCCTGGCAGCAGGCCGAAGTGGGCGAAACAGTGGACTTCAACCCCGAAAAGCCTGAATTTCAGGCAGGCGACTTGCTCTATTTCGCCCGGCCCGGGAAAAAAATTCACCATGTGGCAGTCTCTCTGGGGGGAACACGCTATTTCCATGCCTCCGAATGGACCCGGGAAAATGATTTCAATCCGGAATACGCGCTGTTTGTTCAGGACAGAAAGGACACCCTTGTTTTGGCAAAAAGGATCAAAACCGATGACCTTAAAAGCCTGAGAAACAGTTTTTTGGAGTTGTTTTCCAAGGAATAAACACCCAGAGGAACCCACAAAAAAAGCCCTGCAGGATGCAAGGCTTTTTATTGAGTACCCAGGGCCGGGGTCGAACCGGCACGTCCGAAGACACAGGTTTTTGAGACCTGCGTGTCTACCAATTCCACCACCTGGGCAGGAAAGGGCTGCAAAGGTATCATTTCTCTTTTTTTTACCAAGCAGACCAGGGCCAAAATTTTTGTTCTCCCCGAAAAACCGTCCTCAGGTCCGGGCGGGTCAAAAGCTGTATTCAATCCGCAATCCGGTATGAATCTATCTGATTTTATTGTAATCGATTTCCTTGTAGCCGATTACATGATCGTATCTCGCCCCGATCGGGCGAAAATACACCAGCACATCGTATCGGTTTTCGGTTTGCATGTAGCTGCCTTCCAGTGAGGTTTCGTCCGGCCGGAAGCCTGGTTTTACCACCACATAACTGTAATTGTAAAATCCCTGCTTGCACCGTACATGGCCGGAAAATTTTTTCCCCGAAGCATCCGGTTTCATCCTGAATTCGGGCCTGATCTCCCAATCTGAAAACAGACCGAAGAGGTAAATATCTCCGTCGGGTGCATAGGGAATTTCCAGGCTGAAATAGGTATCCACATAATCAGCCTCCACATGGCCGCGGCGGGTTTCAAAGTTGTCGATTACATAGCGGCCGTTCAGGTCTATCCATTGGCTCAGGGTGCGGGCATTGCGGCTGCCGTCGGGCATAACATAGGCCACGGCTTTTTCGTTGTCAAACCGGGTGCCGGCTACATTCTGCCCCCCGAACCGGATGCTCCGGATGTCGAATCCCCTGTATTCATTCAGACCGGGAAATACATTTTCGTTGTTGTAAAAGTGATAGTCCAGAATCTTTTCATCTTCTTTGATAAACATCGGTTTCAGATTGTAAAAGGCATTGTCCCAACGGCCGTTTTGCCTGAGCACTACCTTGATCATATCGTTGGCATTGAAGATGTTGTAGCGGCTGTAGTTCAGGGTAAAGTCGATTTGCTGATGGCTGAACCGCAGGGCGGGATCCAGGGCAAATTTAGGGTCGAAGCTGATGCCGATGTTGGAGTCGTACACAACAAAGCGCCGGGTAATGACCACATCATTCTGGTCCAGATTGCGGTAAACTTTTAAAATGTAATTGCCGCTTACCTTCACCTTGGGCACCATCAGGTTGTAGTGGATGTAGGGATGCCGGGTGTTTAGCGAACTTTCATATTGGTCAACAGAAAACTCATTGAACTGGTCCAGAAACTCGAAGTCATTGAGGATGGAGGGCTGCCAGTCGTGGTTGCAATGGATGATTTTAAAATTGTAATTGTGGTATTCATTGCCAAGTTCATCAAAATCGAGGCGAAGCGATTTATTCTCCCGGATGTAAATAACAGGGAACTCCAGCAGGCTGGCATTGCCACCCTCAGTGGGGTAAAACAATACGGTCTGAATGTTGGGGTCATAGATATGGTCGTTGGTGAAAAACCTGCTTTTATCCTCCTGCGCCCGTGCCGGCAATCCGAAAAAAAGCAAGGCAGCCAGGCAAAGAAAATTCTTCATAGTTTGCTTGCTATCAGTTTATTCCACATTAAAACCTGCTTCAACAAGCTTTGTTTTTCGTCGTTGACAATCTCGCCGTCGGCCAATTTTCTTTTTTCCTCATCGCTCCATTGTGCTTCCATGATTTTGTCTGTCTGAAGGGCATCCCGGTAGGGGTCACGCTTCAAAACCCTGGACTTTCTCAATCCGGCCGGGCTGCTCACCATCAGGTTCATGTCCATATGCGTATGTATGCCGGCCTCAAAAATCAGGGCCGCTACCTTCAGGATATAGGGGTGCGTTTGTGCCAACAGCCAGTTTTGATAGTGCCGGGCTACGGCGGGATGCAGAATGGCATTCAGTTTCTCCCGGAGGGGCGGCGACGAAAATATGGTTTCCGAAATCCAGGCGCTGTCAATCTGCCGCTCATTGATGTAGGCACGCTTTCCCAAAAGCGCTATAATCTGCTCCTTGATATCAGGGTCAAAGTACAAGGCCCTGGCCCAATAGTCCGATTCATACACCGGAACCCCCAACACCGAAAAAATCTTCGCTACGGTGCTTTTGCCGCTTCCGAGTCCGCCGGTGAGGCCCACTTGAAAAGACTTATTATCTGGCATAAACCCGTGTTTTTGAAATGCTCACCTGCACATCCGAAACCTGAGCCGGCTTTTGCTTCAGCGCTACTTCTATGGTAGAATCTGCAGGGTTAAAAGATTCAAAATCAGCCACAATCCGGAATGCTTCGGGCTTTATCTTTTTCCTTTCCTCCTGCGAAACCAAAAAGGTAATCAGCACTTTCTTTTCCTTCAGATACAGGTTGGGATATTTCTCCGAGCCTGCTGTTTCCAGCATGACTTCGAGTTCTTCCTCCAGAGAGGGCCGCACCGAAAACCGGACATTCACAAACTCCTGGTTGTATTGCAGCAACTGGCTTCGGGGATATTCTTCCGAAAGGTCCAGTGGCACATTCTGATCGAATGCATCGCTCACATTGCGGGCATCTATTTTCAGCGGCATCATGGGAGGCAGATTTTTTAAGAGCGAGGCAGCACCCTTGAATTCCACAAATCTGGGGTTTACTTCGATGCGGGAAGAAATCTCGAAACCGGGCCGCAGCCGGATGTCTTTCAGGTCGGCATACAGTCCAACCAGTTTGGTTTCCAGTTTGTCGAAGCGGCAAAAGATGGTATCCTCCGCAATGCTTTCCACCCGCACCGAGGGCAGTAATTCCCGGACAGCGGGTTGCCAGTTTTTTGGTATCAGATATCCTTTCTCCAAGGGTTTGTCCACTTTTACTTTCAGTTCTCCCGGCTCCAGTGCCCAAATTTGCCGGAGTAAATCCCAGCCGCGGCCTTCTGCCTGTACTTTTACAGACTTGGGCAAACTGCTGACAGCCAACACCTTTTTTTCATCAAATTCAAACCGGACCGGCACAGAAATTTCATGGTGATACACCTTGCCCATCGCATTCAGAATCCAGAACAGGGCCGCGGTGCCCACACAATACAGGATGATTTCCCAATCGTGCTTGTTTTTTCGGATCACCGAAAAAAAGAAATGCTGAAAGGCCTTTACAACATATTGCATACGCTGCTCAAAAATGGCGGGCTTCTTGTACTGCCGGATTGAATGAACCAACGGCCGGATTTATGCAAATCCGTTCAAGCCGGCAGTTTACCCAATCCGGTTACAAACCAATTCAAAATTTCGGATTTGGCAATCCCTGTTTTCCGGCGATTGCGGAAATGCTTTGCTGAGTTAGCCTCAGGCCGGTGTTTCGGCTTCTTTTTTGGCCCGGTTCGATGCTTCCATAGAAATAGAAGACCGGTCAAATTTCAGGCGAAAGCCACGGTCCACTTCCAGCACCACGGTCAGGTCATCCAGTTCATGGATTTTGCCGTGCAAACCTCCGATGGTCACCACGGAGTCGCCCTTTTTCATCTCTTCCAGAAATTTCTTCTGATCCTTCTGCTTTTTCTGCTGGGGCCGCATCATGAAAAAATACATGACAAGAAAAACAGCTCCCATGGTGAGCAAAAAACTCAGGTTCCCGCCCTGGCCATCCAAAAGGATGTATAAAATATTGTTATTCAATGAATTATTGGTTTTTGTTTTCTTTTGGTATCACCTCGCCTTCCAGAAAAATGTTG
>CANHCT010000208.1 GCA_947459175.1 Hymenobacteraceae bacterium | reverse complement strand
TGTAAGGTTTTTGAAAAATTGCAGAAAAACGGATTGAAAAACAGCCCTCAAAATTACCTTTTTCCTTAGGGTCAATTGTTTACAAAAATCTAATCATTCGTTCACAATCTCTTGACAGAGGTCAATTTTTGCTCAATTTCGAGAATGCCGTTCAGAAACCGCGGACCCGGCCGGCTTGCCAAATCATCATCGAGTCCGAACACCGATTGGCTCCGGTAGGCTTTGGTCATTTTCAGTTCTGGATAAAGGCGAAAAAAGGAGGAATCCATCTTTCCAAAATCTCCCCCGAAAATCACATCCGGGTTCATTTTCAGGATATATTCTCTGGAAATCTGCGGATAGGGCTTATCAAGCGCCTTGTCCAATGCATTTTTTCCGCCTGCCAGCCGCATCTTATCGCTCATCCAGGTATCCTGACCATAGGCGAAAATCGGATCGCTCCAGGTGATGGCCAAAAGAGATGGCCTGTTGTTTTTAGACAGCTTCCGGCTCCTCTCTTCCAATCGCCGGGTTTCCCGCTTCAGGGAGTCCATCAAAAAACGGGATTCAGGTGCAGGGTTTATCCAGGTCCGGATGGAATCCATGGCATTGAGGATATCCACTACTTTCTGATAATGAAATACATAGACATTCAATCCTGCCTTTTCCATCCGGGCAACATCGGCCGGTGAACTTATGCCGGTTTCGGTCAGAATCAGGTCGGGCTTTTGCATCAGCAGTTTTTCTAAATCAAGAGGAAAGGTGTTCAGTCTGGGCTTCAGGAGCACTTTTGCGGGCGGGTAATTGCATTGCATGCTGACCGCGGCAATGGCAGAGTCGGGCAATAAGGCAAACAACATTTCCGTGATTGCCGGCGACAAGCCCATTACCTTCCTGATTTTCAAAGGAATCATCACCCTGCGGCCCAAACCATCGGTCCTGACTTTTTCGGTTGCGGTGCTTTGTCTGCCTTGTTCTGAGCAGGATACCAAGCCGCAGAGTAAAAAAGAAATTAGGAGAAATGACCTGAACATGGCGCAAAAAAAGAAGGTCTTGCGGCGATTTGCTAATATTGCCTTTCGATTTTACAATATGATAGTGGTAACAGGTGCAGCCGGTTTCATACCGAGCTGTTTGATTGGTAAACTGAATGCCGAAGGCTACAAGGCCATCGTAGCCGTAGATGACTTTTCCAGAGCCGATAAAGCTCCGAATCTGGAAGGGAAAAACATCGTACAAAAGATTGACAGAAAGGCCTTTCCGAATTGGCTCGAGACAAATGGCCTGGAGGTAGAATTTGTATTTCATCTCGGGGCACGGACCGACACCACCGAAAAATCGAAGGAAATTTTTGACGAACTGAACCTGAATTATTCCAAAACCATCTGGACACTCTGCTGCCGGTTTCAAATTCCTTTGGTCTATGCTTCTTCGGCTGCCACATACGGAAATGGCGAACTGGGTTACAATGATGACCATCTGCATATACCTGATTTAAAGCCCCTGAACCCATACGCCCAATCGAAACAGGACTTTGATTTGTGGGTATTGAAGCAGGAAAAAAGCCCCTTTTTCTGGGCAGGCTTAAAATTTTTCAATGTCTACGGACCCAACGAATACCATAAGGGCAAAATGGCCTCTGTGATTTTTCATGCCTTTCACCAAATAAAAAAGGAAGGCAAAATGAAACTCTTTCAAAGCCACAAACCTGGGATCGAACACGGGCATCAGCAACGGGATTTTGTGTATGTGATGGATGTGGTTTCCGTATGTGTATGGCTCATGCACCACAGGAAAGACTCCGGTATCTACAACCTTGGCAGCGGAAAAGCCAGAACTTTCCTTGATCTGGCCCTAGCAACTTTCAAGGCAATGGGGATAGAACCTGACATTGAATTTATTCCTACGCCGGAATCCATCCGGGAGGGTTATCAGTATTTTACAGAAGCCAATATGGAGAAACTGAAATCCATTGGCTACCCACAACCCTTTTCTACGCTGGAATCAGGTGTGGGCGAATATGTTTCAGAATACCTGCTGCCAAACCGGTATTTCTGAACGGATTAAACGGGACTAAATCGAATCAATCCGAAACCCAATCTCTAATTCTTATTCGGCCTAAAGCACCGCTTCAGCCTGCTCCTGAACGAGTTGATCTACCCTGACTGGCATGTTTTGAAGCATAGATTTGATGGCTGCAAAACAGGCGAGATGGGTATTTCGGATGCTGTCCCAGGAAATCAGGGCCTCTCCGCCATTTTTGTTGAGCTGCACCAACTTCGAAAACATAGAACCGTGTCCTTTGTCCTGCCCCCCTTTCAGAGAAGAAAACCCACCGGTACCGAATCCTTCCAGTTTTCTGAAGTTGTCCATTATCAGGGTTTTGCCACCAAAATACACCTCAATTCTTTCCTTGCTGTAGGCTTTTGAACCGTTTGAAAAATAGTTGATTACCCCAAGCGAGCCATTGCGGTATTTAAGGTGAATGGATGCCACATCGGTTTTACCGTCGGGATTTGTTCCCATGGCAGTCATAAAAACTGATTCCACCTCTGAACCTGTAAAGAAGGAGATCAGGTCCACAAAGTGGCAGGCCTCTCCTACTATTCTCCCGCCGCCCTGCTGCAAATCATGCACCCAGCTTTCCGGGGGAATAAATCCGGCATTCATTGTAGCGATGACCGAAACAGGACCCGGATCGGGACCCAGAACTTCTTTGATTTTGACTGAAAAAGGCGAAAACCTCCGGTTGAATCCAACGCTTACAGTTTTGCCGGAATCTTTCAATACTGCTTCTGTTTCAGTCAGTTCCTTCACAGAAAGGGCAAGCGGTTTTTCTACAAAAACATCCTTTCCCGCCCTGAGAGATTCCATCACCATAGGAGCATGGAGATTGTGGCGGGTAGTAACCATCACCATCCCAACCTGCTGAGAATGAATGACCTGTTTGAAATCGGTGGTAGATTCGGCAATAAGGAATTTTTTGGCCAAAAAGGTTCCGCTCACCCCTGTATTGCTGGCAATGATTTCTACAGGTGCACCAGCCTTTTTCAGGGCGGGCAGCATGGTCATCTTGGTAAAATTACCCGCCCCGATAATTCCAAGACCCGGTTTTGCGCTTACTCTTCCAGAGAGTTTTACCCTTGTTTCGGGGCGATTGTCTTTTGCATAGGTCAGGATGGAGGCAATGGTCTTTTTTCCTCCGATTTCGCCATAAATTTCCTGAAATTGCTGAATGGGCACCAATTCTGAAATCAGGGGCTTCACATCTATCTGACCTCTGGAGATGGCCTGAAGTACCGATTCAAAATTTCTTTTTTCGGTCCAGCGCACAAATGGCAGGGGATAATCGACGCCCTTTTGCTCATAGTTGTCATCATATCGGCCGGGACCATAAGAGCACGAAACCTGAAAAGTCAATTCTTTTTCATAAAACTCAGAGCGGTTGAGTTCCAGTCCGGTAACTCCAACCAAAATGATTCTTCCGCGTTTGCGGCACATCCGTGCCGATTGGCTCATGAGTGTGCTGTCTTTGGTGGATGCGGTAATCAGCACCCCGTCTGCGCCAACTCCTCCGGTGAGGGATTCCACCAGTTTTACCGGGTCGGTATCGGCTCCCGGTTGAATGGCCTCAATGCCTTTGGATTTGGCCAATTCTACTTTGGCCGGATCGAGATCGAATCCGATTACCCGGCAGCCATTGGCAAACAACATTTCGGCAGTAAGCAAACCTATAAGTCCAAGCCCGAAAACCACCATGGTTTCTCCGAAAGTAGGGTTAAGCAGCCGAATCCCCTGCAATCCGATGGAGCCGATTACAGTAAATGCCGCCTCTTCATCCGAAACATTGGCCGGAATGATGGCAGCCAGGTTTACCGGCACACAAACAAACTCGGCATGGGGACCATTACTGGCAACCCGGTCACCGACTTTGAATTCATGGACCCCCTCTCCCACTTCGATGACTTCACCCACATGGCAATAACCCAAAGGAATGGGCTGTTCAAGCTTGCTGAAAACCGCCTCCAGGGTGGGCATCAGACCATCCGATTTGATTTTATCCATTACCATTTTTACCTTTTCGGGTTGCTGTCTGGCCTTGGAAATCAGG
>CANHCT010000207.1 GCA_947459175.1 Hymenobacteraceae bacterium | reverse complement strand
GTTGGGAAGACCTCCGAAAAAGGAAGCCTTCCCGTCCACATTTCGTCGGCTGGCTTATTCCTGCTTGCCCATCTCCCAATACAGGCAAGGTCCGCTTCAGACCAGCGTTTGCAAACCACCAACACCAAAACTATATTTACAAGTTGTCAGAATTCCCTGCCACTTACCAAAATTGCCAAGGTCTAAAAAAAATAGTTTGGCAATAATCTTCCTGGCAATAATTTAAAATTGCCAGGTCTAAAATTGCCAATGACTAAAAATAAGTTTGGAAATTATTTGATAAGAAGGTTTAGGAGAATTTCCAGGTAAGCAAATTGGCATCCCGGAATTCAAATTGTTCTTTTTATTTAAGGGTTTTATTTTGTAAAAATATAGCCAATTTTAAATGACATACAATTTATAATTTCATGATTGATGGGTTATTGTCCTGAACGATTCAGGTGAGGACAATAGCCATTGGGATTAGGAAAAGCCTGCCTTGAAAAAAAAATGGCCCTTCCATATGAGAAATCATATTTTTGCCCTTACAAAGGTTCTTTATTGAATTATGAAAAGCTGGTTTAGCCTTTTAATGGCTTTATGGATTTTGGCTTTGCCCCTTTCTATGGGTGTAAAAGCCATTGGCTACCAGCTGAAAATCAATAGCCTAATTCGATACGAACTGGGTAAGGAGGATCATAAAGACCAGATTTGTTTTTCGGGAGCGGCAGAAAAAATCAAACTCAAAAAAGAAGCCGAAAGACAGAAAAAGCACCCTTCAGAAAAACTTTCTTTTTTTGGTTTTTACTTTTTTGAAAAATTTTCTGTCAAAGCCATTCTCCCTGCCACGGCCCATTGCCTCCCAAAGATTTACCTGAATCATCCCCAAGGCCAAATCCAAAAGGGTTTTGCCAGCCTACCCTATTCACCACCCAATTCCTGAATTGAAATAGTAGGCTTTTCCATGAGCCTTGATTTATCAGTAAACCTTTTGGTTTCAACTGCTGGTATTCAGCATCTTTCATTTCAATTTTTAAAATTTAAAAAATCATGTATTTCAAAAATATTCTTTTTGTAGCCTTTGCTACATCCTTTTCTTTCATTTTTTCATCTTGCAAAAAAGACGACCATGACCATAGTCCGCAGGCCACTGCCAATAACTTCAAGCTTGAATTCGACAATATAGTTGGCGGAGCCCAGTTGGCCCTGGACTCTACCGGCCAGACTTTTACCAACGGTAGCGGTGAAAAATTTTCCATAACTCAGTTGAATTATTATGTAACCAACATTCGCTTCCGCAAGACCGATGGCAGCGAATATGTAGTGCCTCAGGACCAAAGCTATTTCATGGTTCAGGAAAATGTAGAGGCTTCGCAAATTATCAGCATTCCCAACGTGCCCAATGGAGAATACAATCAGGTTAGCTTTACTTTAGGAGTAGATAGCCTTCGGTCTACCATGGATGTAAGCCGCAGAATAGGGGTCTTGGATCCGGCATTTTTATCTGGGCATGGCATGTACTGGTCATGGAATTCTGGTTATATTTTTATGAAAATGGAAGGGATATCTCCCTCTGCTCCGGATTCTTTGGGAAAAAGTTTCTATTACCACATCGGAGGTTTTGGCGGATACAATTCCAAAACCATCAACAACATCAAAACCATTTCCCTGGATTTACCCACTGTGGCAACAGTAAAATCTGATGTTTCGCCAATGGCGCATATAATGGTAGATGTAAAAAAGGTTTTTGATGGATCTATTCCATTAAAAATCAGTGAGTTTCCAATGGTCATGTTTGGCCCAAAATCCGTGGAAATTGCCAATAACTATGCATCTATGTTTATGGTGCATCATATCCACAACGACCACGACCACTAATTGGAATGGCTTATGAAAAGGCTTTTTTCTGAAGTCATACAGAAAGGATTTGCCTATGGATTTTTCTTTACCCTGATGTTGTCCTGCAGCGACAAAAAGGAAGAAAATGCCCGGCCCAAACCTCAGATCCGTTTCGAAAAGCCAGCCCATTTTCCAGAGCCCGCCTATGACATGAGTTCAAATCCCGTTTCACAAGCGGGGTTTGAATTGGGCCGGGCATTGTTTTATGAGCCTATGTTCAGCCGTGACAATAGCATTTCCTGTGGAAGTTGCCACCAACAAAGTGCGGGTTTTACCCATCATGGTCATGCACTCAGTCATGGAATTAACGATAGAATAGGCTTTCGAAATGCCCAACCCATTATGAACCTTGCCTGGGGAAAAAGTTTTATGTGGGATGGTGGTGTGATCAGCCTCGATTTATTTCCTCCTGCTCCGGTAGCCAATCCGGTTGAAATGGACGAAAGTATGGCCAATGTGTTGCAAAAGCTCAGACGTTCAAGTCGTTATCCAAATATGTACCAAAAAGCATTTGGTGATACTTCCATTTCCTTCGCTCGCACGGTGAAGGCCATGAGTCAGTTTATGCTGATGTGCATCTCTGGCGAATCGCCTTATGATCTTTGGCGAACGGGAAAAGGGATATTTAGTAATGATGAGAAAGAAGGCTATGAATTGGTGAAAAGCAGGTGCGGAAATTGCCATTCCGGTGAACTTTTTACAGATGAATCTTTCCGAAATAATGGCATAGGCGACGGAAGAGGCCGAAAAGATTACGGACGTGAAAGCATTACCCTACAGCCTACGGACAAATACAAATTTAAAGTCCCTACGCTTCGCAATCTGGGATTTACAGCTCCATATATGCACGATGGCCGCTTTCTTACGCTTGATGCTGTTTTGAATCATTACAGCAGCGGGGTAAAAAATATCCCCAATCTTGATTCTTCCCTGGTGCAGGATGGCGTGTTGGGAATACCGCTTAGCCCTTCTGAAAAACAAAAAATTCTTGCATTCTTAAACAGCCTTAACGATGAAAATTTCAGAAAAAAGACAGAATTGTCTGAAGCTGCTGCTCAGTAGTTTTCTTTTTACAATTCTTTTCTTTTCAGAATCAAAGGCCTGCGATATTTGTGGCTGCGGGGCTGGCAATCTTTATTTTGGCTTTATGCCCAATGGTGAAAAACACCAGATTGGGCTTCGGTACCGAAGCCTGTTTTTCGATTCCCACATCAAAGAAACTGGTGAATATGCCAGCCTTTTCCGAAGCCGGGAACAATTTCAGGTCATGGATCTGATGGGCCGCTTCAGATTGGGTAACCGTTTTCAGGTTATGGTTTTGCTGCCCTATGTATATGCAGAACAAAAAATGGCCGACAGTCGAAAGCAAACCCATGGCCTGGCCGATGGCCTGGTGCAGGTGCAATACCGATTGCTAGATACTGAGCAGGGAAGCCCGGAAAGGGAATGGAAACACCAGTTTTTTGCTGGTCTTGGCCTGAAAATGCCCCTCGGAAACTGGAAAATGGACGGCGACCATAAAACCTCCGTGCTCAATCCCAACTTCCAGCCGGGTACCGGTTCATGGGATTATCTTTTTACCTGGCAATACCAGCTCCGCTACAAAAACTGGATGCTTTGGCACGATGCCCAACTTCGGAAAAATGGAGAAAATGCAGATCAATACCGTTTTGGAAACCGGGTTACGGCCAATATCAACCTACAATACCAGTGGCAATGGAAAAACCAAAAAAGCCTCATGCCTCTTGTGGGTATATTTTTGGAAAACAGCGCCTCCAACGAAATACGAAACCGACCGGTACAATGGACAGGCGGAAATTTAAGCATGGTCAATCTGGGTATGCAGGCACATTGGAAGCAATATTCCTTTTTAGTTCAGCACCAGCGTCCCATTGCCCAAAACCTCGGGGACGCTAATCTTCGCTCCGGTTCCCGATGGATGTTGCAGTTTATGATGGGGTTTTAGGGAAAAATCGGGAAGAGAGGGAGGGTTGTTGACTATATGCTCTATCTTATTTGTAACCCGCTGTTCCAGGTTTGTAACCTGGAACCTTTACCATAGGATTTGCAATCCGACAATACCCATTCCATAAAAACACACGGCCCGTTTCAACAGCCCTTTGCCTGTTCCACTCTCTGCGCCCTAACTGCCTTTTTACCTGATTGGTTTCTGCCATAGGATAACAGTAAATGCTTTATCCGGGATGAGAAAGGTAGGATTAAAAAGCT
>CANHCT010000206.1 GCA_947459175.1 Hymenobacteraceae bacterium | reverse complement strand
CTGCATCACCGCAACAGACAGGGCAGATGTAAAATTTAAAACACTCAGCAGCAGAGAAATAGACCACTATCTTGAAAATGGAAAACCACTGGACAAGGCAGGGGCATACGGCATACAGGAGTGGATAGGACTCATTGCCGTTGAGAAAATTGAAGGCTCGTTTTTTACGGTGATGGGATTGCCTACCCACTTGGTTTGGCGGGAAATTTCTGCCGGTTATTTACAGGAATAACCTCTGAATCAGCTGCCTGATATTTTGGATTTCAGAAATCCCACCATCACATCGAGGCCCTTTTCAAAGCCATGGTTGTTGGGAATGATCACATCGGCCTCATTGCGAAAGGGCCGGATAAACCGGTCGAAGGTAGGTGCAACATGTTTTTCGTAGCGGTACAAGACATCCTCGAGCCCGTAGCCCCGCTCCTGTCCGTCCCTTTTGATGCGTCTTTTCAGCTTGATGTGCTCTTCGGCATCAATAAAAACCTTGAGATCCAGCTGGTTGCGTATCTCAGGAAAATAAAAAACAAAGATTCCCTCCACAATGATGACCGGAGCCGGATTGAAGGTGATGGTTTTGGGAACAATATTCGGATTGTTGTAGGTATATTCTTTTTTGGATACGGGAATTCCCATGTGCAGCTGGGCAACATCATGAATAAAAGCCTCATGATCAATACTTTCAGGCAAATCAAAATTCTCTACCCCCATTTCGTCTTTCGGCTGCAGGTGGCGGTCGCGGTAGTAGTGATCCTGAGAAAGCAGGCAAACTTCAGATTCGCTGAAGGTATTCACCAGGCGATTAATGAACATGGTTTTGCCTGAAGCGCTTCCACCTGTAATGCCCACCATAAAGGGTTTTTGTGTCATATTCTGAAAAGAAACGGGTTCAAAAAAAGGCTTAATTCTCTTTACAGCAAAGCGGTTTTATATTGTACTTCATGCATTCGGGCATACAGGCCTTTTTGGCTCATCAAGCTTTCGTGGGTTCCGGTCTCTTTTATCTCTCCCTTGTCGAGCACCATGATTTGATTGGCCTTTTGAATGGTGGAAAGCCGGTGTGCTATCACCACGGAGGTACGCCCTTTCATGATTTTTTCTACAGCCTGTTGTATAAGTTCTTCTGTTTCAGAATCTACCGAACTGGTGGCCTCATCCAAAATCAATATTTGCGGGTCATACACCATGGCCCTCACAAAGGAAATCAATTGCCGCTGACCTACCGAAAGGGTGTTGCCCCTTTCCATTACCGGATAATCGAAACCCCCGGGCAGATTTTCAATAAACCTTGAGGCCCCCACAAGTTCGGCGGCCCTTCGGATCTGCTCGTCGGTAATCTCGGTGCTGCCGAGCGTAATGTTGTCCCGAATGGTACCATTGAAGAGAAAAACATCCTGCAATACCAGTCCAATGTGTTTTCTGAGAAAGGATACCGAATAGTCTTCAATGGGAATTCCGTCCAACAGAACCCTGCCTTTCTGGTATTCATAAAATCGGGTAAGAAGGTTGATAACCGAAGTTTTGCCTGAACCGGTGGCCCCTACCAATGCCAGACTTTCACCGGGCTGGGCATGAAAACTGATGTTTTTCAGTACATACTGCTCCTCTTTGTAGGCAAACCAAACATTTTCAAACCGAACATCGCCTTTCAGCTCTTTTTGCTGAATGGTGCCATGGTCGGCCACCGTGTCGGGGTTGTCCAGCAGTTTCAAAATCCTTTCGGTGCTGACCAGGCCCAGCTGCAGGGTATTGAAGCGGTCGGCAATGGTCCGTATGGGCCTGAAAAACATGGCGATGTACATGATGAAAGCCGTCAGAATACCCAGGGTAACCTCTCCCTGAAGCGCACCTTTTGCGCCATACCACACCAAAAGTCCGGTACCCACGGCCGATATTACCTCTGCCACCGGAAAATAAACCGAATAATACAGGACTGACCGAATGTTGGCTTTCCTGTGGTCTGCATTAATGGCTTTAAACTTTTCCAGTTCCTGCTTTTCAGCCCCGAAAATCTGGACTATGCTCATGCCGGTGATGTGCTCCTGCACGAAGGAGCTGAGGTTGGCCACGGCTGTCCGTACTTCGTTGAAGGAATCCTTTATTTTTTCCTTGAAAATGTAGGTGCTGAAAAGGAGCAGGGGCAACATGGAAAGGCTGATGAGGGTAAGCCTCCAGTCCATGTAAAACATATAGGCCAGGATAAAAAACAACTGAAGCACATCGCCTGCCATGGCCGCCAGACCCTCGCTGAATACATCTGCTATGGTTTCAATATCCGAGATGTTCCGGGTAACCAAGCGCCCGATCTGGGTATTATCGAAAAACCGGACATTCAGATTCAGGATGTGGTCGTACAATTTTACCCGAATATCGCGTATGATGGTTTGCCCGATCCAGGAACTGAGGTAGGTCTGAAAATAGGTGCCGATGGCCTGGGTAAACAGGAGGCCAAACATGAGCATAACCATCTGCTGCAAGCCCTTTGCATCTGACCCTGCCACCTGATGGTCAATGGTATACTGAATTAAAATGGGGCGGAGGGGGCTGAGAAATCCAAGAAAAACAGTGAGAAAAACAAGAAAAAAGAAGATTTTTCGATATGGCTTAATAAATGGAAAAAGCCTTTTCAGCGTTACACTATCATAAATTTTCCCGCTGGCACCGGCTTTCTGGTCACTGTTCATTGGCCCAGCAAAGGTAGATTATTGATTGGTAATGATAAAAGCGAGGCTGTCTAAAAGGAAAAACATATCCTTTGCAGCGGAATAATATTTGCCACCTCAGGTCCCGGCGGGACCAGCTATTGGTAGAAATTTTCAGCCCAAAAACAAAAAGTCCCGTAAGGACGAAATAGGGGCGCTTTTCGTTGTCAGGCGGAGACCACGAGTGCGGGATTGTAAATCCCGCATAGCCCGGGTTTTTGTTTTTCAAACTACCTTTAAATGGTCAGAAATATAGAAAATGTGCTTGAAATATTCGGATGTCAGAACGACACCCAATTCATCTTTTCCAATTGAAAATTGAGGCAAAAGATTGATCAATGCCAATTTTAGGATTGGCAACTCCTCAGCAAGGATGTCAAAGACTATGTCAGCATCTATTCCCCGGTAATCATGGGCCATCCTGTTCCTCAGTCCAATTATGGCAGACCAATTTATTTGAGGCTCCAACTGAATTAATTGAGACGGTATTTTCCTGGTTTCCTCACCTATCGTAAGCAAAAGCCGGCAGATGGCATTAAAATTCATTTGGTCATTGGCTTCTCTCAGCTCCATACCGGTTGCGAAGCCTTGCGCATAAATCTTAATTTTTTCAACAGCCTCCAGCACTGTGCAGATGTTTAAAAGCGGAGATTTTTCAGACATAAATCACCGTATCTTTTACCGTCAGCCAAACCAAAGGATTCATATATTGAGTCCGGACCAAATCTATTTCCGAAATTCCGGTTTTCCGGGTAATGAATTCTTCCAGCAGGATAAGTTCCTTAAAACTGAGCCTGACATTTTCTTCCAGATCAAAAACAATATCAAGGTCGCTCCCGGTTTGCATTTTATTTTTTGCATAACTCCCGAACACACCCAATCTTTTGATTCTGAACCGTTTTCGTATTTCGGGACTTGCCTCTTTTAAACGCTCTACTACCGAATTCATAGAATAAAGTTTATACAAATATAGAGGCTTTCCATCTTATTCCGTCTGTCCGGAACTTTGTCCGGCTCTCCCATTTGTCCGAAAGTTGCGAAGCGCTCTCCGGACTGCCCATACAAACCGGGGCTCCGACCCGATACCCACAGCGGCCATGGTTTTTTTCCCGGCAGCTGTCCGCAGCTGTGGCAAAAAGCCCGCATTGTACCCGCGTCAGGAGGAAAAACTTTCAGTGGAAAAAGCATTTTTTTTGATTTTTCAGTCCATTTATGGACTTGCTATCGGCAGCAGCATTATCGAAATAACGGCAGGAGTGCCGCAGGTACGGAACAAGGGGGCTCATTTGGGTCAGGATGGGTCACCTGCAAGGGGAAGAGCGGGATTGCAAATCCCGCATAGCCCGGGGTCGGGTGAGAAACCTGGGGTCAGCGGCATGTTTTTTTTGATTTTTCAGTCCATTTATGGACTTGCTATCGGCAGCAGCATTATCGAAATAACGGCAGGAGTG
>CANHCT010000205.1 GCA_947459175.1 Hymenobacteraceae bacterium | reverse complement strand
GATGGCAGCATCGGCATCGGCCACCAGCTGTTCGATGTAGGTATCGTTGGGTTCCTGATCGCCCTTTCCGATGATGGGGAATTTGGCATCCTCCAGCACGGCAAATCCGCGGTTTACCCAGAATACCGGTGAAGCCCAGTTGATGGCAATGAACATATGGGGAGATTCTGTGATTTGTCCAGCGGCCTTATCATCTTTGTATTCAGTGGGATAGGCTTCCATCAGCAGGGGTAGGCGGCCCGATTTCGCCTTGTCGTACCCGGCAGGGAGATAGAGCGTGGCGGACAATTCAACGCCGTCTTTCCGTTTGTAAAAAATCTTCTGCTTCGAAACACCGGAAAGGCTGGCATAGGGATTGGGCCGGAAGGTAAACTGCCGCGGGGCGGCCTTGCTTGTCCAGGTTCGGAAGTAAAGATTCGGCATCATTTTCGGAGACTGAATGCTGGTAATCATCATTTTCTTCTCCCAGTCTATTACCCGCACGGGGGTTTCGTAAGTGGATGCACCATCGGCCTGCCAAAGGCGTTTCGTTTTTCCGGAAGCCAGATCAAATTCATCCAGAAAGGGACGGTTCCCGGCCGGGGAGCAGCCCTCTCCCTGCAGGTAAAGTTTTTTGCCATCTTTGCTGAATCGGAGAACTTCCTGATGAAAGGCATTTTCTTCTGTGAGAAAGTTACCGGGATTGCCGTATTCATCCTCGCTGCTGCGGTCGAAGAGCACTTTAGGGGTTTGGTTCTCCGCGCCCGGATTGATCAGATAGGTTCGGGTATTCCGGTTTTTCCACCAGCCATCCACCACAATGGCCACATCCTGTTTACCAAAATAGATTCCCTCCATCCGGTTTTTGAGCATGCACATAGACTTTGCCTCTTTGTAGGGTGCTCTGGCCTGGAAGAGCTTGTCGCGGTATTCGGATGGCTTTTTAGGGTCACCTCCATCCGGGGCTTCGGCCCAGATCAGGGTGGCAGGCTCATCGTCACGCCAGGAAATATTGCGCTTACCGGCTTCCACCGCATCAAAATCCACCGGTGTTTTATCCTGCAGCGGGCGGTTGTAAAATGTTGTTTTGGCTTTGCCGTCGGCCGAAACCAGGTTAAAGCGGCTGGCAAAAAACCCATAGGGCAGGGTGTAGCTGTAGGGTTGAACAACCTCTTCCACCAGTATGGTGGAGGCGTCCGGACTGGGCGCCATGCGCTTGTAAATTCCCTGAGGAAGAAAGGGTTCTGTCGTTTCCGGGCTTGATACCAGGATTCGTACCACAGCGGCCCTGGCATAATGCTCGAAACGGGCTTCATCCTGCTTGTTGCGCAGCAAATCCTGATAAGTGCGGGCAGGCGCTTTCATACCGGCGGCATCCTGCGTAGCCGGACCCTTGGGCAATTCCTGAGTCTCGGGAAGGGTGTTTTTACCTCCTCTCAGTTTTACATAGAGGCTTTTTCCATCAGAACTCCAGGTGTAGGCGCCGCCCATCACGGAATTCAGGTCCGTGGCAGCGGTAGGTTTTGCCTCGCCGCTTTTCAGATTCAGCAGCCAGAGCTTGAGCTGAGCAGAACCAATCTCCACAAAAGCCAGATGGGTTTCATCCGGTGAAAAGCTGAAATTTTGAAACCTTGCATTTGCCGGAAGCCCGGTAACCGGCTTTTCTTTTGCATCGGGCAGGGTGAGAATTTTTATGGCACTGAACCAGGCGCCCCTGCTGGCGTTGAAATTACGAGGATTAAAGCGCAGGCCGGCCAGTTTCAGCTCGGGTTCGGCCAGTTCTTCCAGCGATTTGTACAGAGGCCTGTCAAGCTGAACCAGATAGGAATTTTTGGGGCTGATCAGGTTGCTTGAGGGAGCCTTTGTATCGGCAAGTTCCAGAATTTCTTTGGGCGGCAACTGATAACTGGTCTGTGCATGACCAGCAAATAAAATCCCCAGAGAACAAGTGACAATGAGTAAAATTAGCTTTCTCATAACAGGTAAAATCAATTGGCAAAAAGAGGATTTTCCTTGAATTTTCAGCAGGGTAATTTCGGGATGGGCCTGAATCTGCAGGTATGATGGGTAAAAGGGAATGCTCGTTTTTTTTGCGGGTGCCTTTTGCGGTTGTCAGGGACTGCTCCGACGAAGGCGAGGCTGTGCTGACCCCGGCTGCGGTCAGCCATCACAGCACCACGCCCCTTCCCTCAGCAACGCAATACCATCGACCGGAAAAACACTGACGGCGGTCGGAACCTTTGGTCAGACCGCCATCTCACTCCACCATCACCCTCACCGGTCTTGCTCCACCCCTTTCAGGTTTCACCACATACACCCCTTTGGGCAAGCCCGAAAAGCTGCTTAGCTGGTTGGCTTGTAGGACCAGAATTTTTATCAGCTTTCCTTCCACTGTGCTGAGCCATAGCTTTTCGCCCGGGGTACCAGCCCGCCATCGCACGGTGGCCTTGCCGGAGTTGGGATTGGGAAAGACTTCCAGTTCCGAAATCCGGCATTGAATCCTGGAACCAGAGGTAATCAACAAGCAGTTAGACGTATCCGCACAAGCTCCTTTTGTAACCCGTACCGCATAACTTCCCGAAACAGAAGGCGCAAAACTGGAATCCGTTTCGCCAGTAATGGGCGCAAAGCCGAGGTTGCAATCCAACCACTGGTAGCTGTCCTGGCCCGGAGCAGCCAAAGCGCCCAACGGGGCCGAAAGCTGGATGGTATCGTTGGGGATGTCGTAATTCAATGTGCTGGTAATCAATGAGTCGCAGCCGTTGGAAGCAGTAAGGGTATCCAGGTAAATGCCGGGCTGGGAGTAAATTCTTGGTCCGACTTGCAAGGTTTCGTTTTTGCAGAGGCGGATGCTTTGGTTGAAGGTTCGGTTGGGTTTGAGGCTCAGGGCTAAAGTGCGGATGCTGTCGCAGCCCAGGCTCGAAACCAGAGTGTCGGTATAAGTACCGGCTGTGTCGTAGCCCAGGAAGTTTTCGCCGGGGCAGATGGCTTGCATTAAAGTATCACGAAGCACAGGTGCAATGCTGAGTGTTATCGTGTCTCGTTTCTGGCAGCCTTTGGAATCGGTAACCTGGAGGGCAAAGCGATAGCGCTGAACCGAATCCGAGAAATTAGCGTAGCTCCGGATGGGTGTTGCCTGCGTGCTGGTGAAAGTACCGCCAAGCTGCTGCCATTGGTAGCTTAAACCCCCAAGCGAATCGGTGCCCAGTTGCTGGCTTTTCCCACTGCAAACCGAGGCATCGGCCCCGGCGTTTGCCTGGATTTCTGGACGAACGTACAGATACAATTCCTCCCAAACTTCACACTGGTTGGCCGGATTGTAGCTCTTAAGACGGATGTATTTGCCTGATTTCGTGAGCGTTTCCCCATCGAAGGACTTCGTTTCTCCAAAGCAGATTGTGTCGCGGATTTGGGTGCGGGTGAGGCAGTTGTTTGAAATTCGGGCAAAAAAGCCGTCGTTGTATTTTGGAAAAATGGTAATGCTTGCGTTGGGCGGGTGGCTTGTGTAGCTGGGGCTGGAAACCCCGTTAAAGGTTAAGATGCCCGAATAGTCTCCACAAATCATTACGGTGTTATTCTTGGGATTATAGTCCGCTCCAAGACAAAAAAATGGATCAAATAAGGTGCCTGTTGTTCTTGATACCCAAAGCAGCTGACCGGTTTTTGAGTATTTTGCCACGGCAAAATCGGTAGCGTTAGGTACCAGGTTCCCATTGGTACTCAATAAAAGCCGGCTACCTGGACCAGGGTCAAAATCAATGTAACCTTTGAAAGCCCCCATTACGTAAAAATTTCCTGCTGAATCCATCTTAAGGAATGTTCCCATTCCTGTACCCAAAAAATTGATCGGGATATCAGTAGACTTAAGCCAGAGAACACGCCCATCGGGGGCAAATTTGTTAAAAATGAATCCCGTTTGCTTTTGGTACACATTGCCTGTGTCGGAGATAAAATACGGGTTGCTGGCCTGATAACCACCAATTCCTGTTCCACAGACCAATATATTGTTGAAAGCATCAATATGCACACCACCAAAAGCTGTTCCTGTTAATGGGTTTTGACCCATTTTGCCCCATAGCAGTTTTCCATGGGTTGTGTATTTCAGGATCCAGGGATTGGGAGAATTAAAGCGATTTAAGGGATCAAGCACTTCATTAGCCAGGTAGTTTTGCCAGGT
>CANHCT010000204.1 GCA_947459175.1 Hymenobacteraceae bacterium | reverse complement strand
GGTTGCGGCCAGTTCATTACTCTTCATTATTGCGGGTATTTTTCAGATAAGCGACGGGCTTCAGGTGGTAGCTTTGGGTTGCCTTCGGGGATTGGGAGATGTAAAGATTCCGACCCTTATTACTTTTTTGGCTTATTGGGCAATTGCCATACCTTTGGGTTATATTTTAGGATTTAATTTTTCCTTCGGGCCCGAAGGAATCTGGTGGGGTCTTTTGTCTGGGCTTTCGGTTTCTGCGATTTTTATGTTATTTCGCTTTTTTTCAATCGTTTCAAAGAGCCAAAAACATATCCTTAGTTTGCATGAAGCATAACTTTTTTAATCTATTGGCAGCTGTTTTTATTGGCTTCACAAGTACTGGGTTTTCTCAGACCAGACTGGCGGGCACTGAAGCAGGCAACAGCGTTCCGCTGGATGGTTCTAATCTGGCAGCACAATTTTTATGTCCCTGGCAAATTGTTGTGCGGGATAGCCTGGCATACATTGCCGATCAGGGTTATATTTTTACTTCTCCTTTCCCCGGAATTGACAATTATGCCTCTATCCGCGAGCTGAACATCAGGCGAAAAACCGTCAGAACCATTGCTACCGGTCAGGTTTCTGTATCCGGTTTGGCGCTAAGCAACAGAGGTGATTCACTTTTTTTTACCACCAATGGCAATATTTTGAAAATGTACCGCCGTTCAACAGGTCTGGTCACAATTTTGGATACGCTGCAGGACGCGGAACTGGATGCGGTGGTTTGCGACAGAAAAGGTCGTTTGCTTTTGGGGGGAGGAACAGGCCACCGGATTCTTCTTCGTGAACTCAATGGAACTTATAAAACTCTTGCCGGAAAATTTGGAGTATCAGGTATGGTGGACGGATTGGATACCCTGGCCAGATTCAATAAAATTTCCGGGTTGGCCCTGAGCCAGTCTGAGGATACGGTTTACATTTCTGACAGATTCAACAGCCGGGTTCGCCGCCTGGTACGGTCCACTAAACAGGTGAGCAGCCTGATTACCACCAATCTTTTCGGACCTCGCCAGATTACCCTCAACAGAAGAAGAGATACCCTTTTGGTGGCAAATTCTTCTGGTCATACCGTTTTTCGATTTGCCATTCGTTCAAATTCAGGGCAGCTTTTTGCCGGTGCATTTCTAACACCCGGCTATGCCGATGGATCTGCAACCAACAGCCGTTTTCAATTTCCGATGGGAATTGCCCGGTCTGACTCCGGTTGGCTGGTTTGCGACAATGAAAACCGAAGAATCCGAAGAGTCAGTTTTGGAGGGAATGTCAGCACCTTTGCCGGAATCGGATATTTGGGTGATGGCATAGGCGAAAGCTCCCGACTTTTTGCCCCTTACGATTTGGTAAAGTTGCCTGGTAAGGATACGGTTATTTTTACTGACCAAAATAACCATGCCATCCGGATGCTCGATTTGGTTTCAAAGCGTATCAGAACTCTGGCAGGCAATGGAATTGCCGGTAATGTTTTTGGAATCGGGCAGGCCGCAAGGCTTTCACGGCCGACCAATCTTGCGGTTTCTGTGACCGGCGATTCAATTTATTTTACAGAGCCGTTTTCCAATAAAATTAAACTGCTGCTCTTTAAAACGGGTGAGGTAAAATGGGTTGCAGGGAGTGATACATCCGGCATGGTTGACAAACCGCAGGGGAGATTTTCCCGTTTCAACCGGCCTCAGGATCTGGCACTCAGAGGTAATTTGTTGTATGTTACCGATGTTCAAAACCATAGAATCCGTGTTATCAATACCCAAACAACTGCAGTCACCACTTTCGCCGGTTCGACAAACGGTTTTAAAGATACAACCTTGCTTCAAAGCAGATTTAATAGACCCTTTTCTTTGGAATGGGTTGGAAGTCAGCTTTTTATAGGTGAAGACGGCGGCTTGCGCATTCGCAGGCTTTCTCCGGATTCGGGATTTGTTAAGGTTTGGGCAGGTAGCGGCAACCTCGGAAATATTGATGGATTGGGTACCTCCGCCCGGTTCAGGGGGATTTCCAAACTTTCTTACGATACCTTATCCAAACTTTTATTTGTAGGTGGATTTCAGAACGAGGGAATTTTGCGGGCTGTGGATACCCGCACCCCCATGGTTTCTACCTATCTGGATTCTGCCGGATACCGAAACGGCTATCATCCTTTTACCAAATTTACCGGTCCTTCTTCCATCGTGCCTGATGTAAAACGAAAGAGATATCTGCTTACTGATGTCAACAACAACAGAATCAGGACTTTGCAGCTTTTTGTAAATACTCCGCCTACAGCAGTAGTTGATTCTGTTTTTGAAATACTGGAGGACAGGCCGGGTCCATATCCCGATTTTGCTTCCGAAGTACGAACCGGCTCCGGGGCAGGCGATACCCTCCAAAAGGTACAATTTTTTGTTCGATCCAACCCGGCCGTTATGAATGTTAATTTGGCCACCAATGGCAGCATTACCATCAACCTGAAGCCGGACACCAACGGAGATATTCATCCGGTCCGTTTGGTGTTGAAAGACAATGGAAAAACCTTTTTTGGTGGTGTGGATTCAACAGTTTATTCTTTGAAGCTTAGAGTAATTCCCGTAAACGATCCGCCTCAATTCACCATTTTTGGTAATGATACTGCCTATGCCGGACAACCTAAGGGGACTCCGCAGTTTATCAAAACCTCGAAACCCGGCCCACCGGATGAATCAGCACAAACCATCTCATATGCAATCGGATTGAGTCGGCCCTTTTGCTTTACCCAAAGTCCTTTTATACGGAATGACACTTTGTTTTACACTTCGCATCCCGACTCCCTTGGTTTGGTTCAGGCCAGCATAGTGGCAACGGATAATGGCGGTATAGCCAATGGTGGCCAAAGCTCCAGTGAACCTAAGTTTTTTTCAATATTTCTTTATGATATTGTTTCAAATCAATTCTTTCAAAATAAACCCTTGAGTATAAGGTTTTTTCCAAATCCGGCAAAAAAAATCCTGCATTATGCCCATTTGCCTTTTGATGCGGAAAAGCTTATTTTGACTGATATTTCAGGCAGAACTGTGAAAGAATATTCCATTGAAAATACCGGTTCAGGCACGCTGAATATCGCGGACTGCAAAGCCGGGGTTTACTTCATCAGAGCCAATTCACCTTTTTTGAAGCCCATGAGGTTAATTGTGGAATGATTGGTAATTCATTGATTTCAAATTTGTTATTATCTTTTTTATGTCCAGAGCAGGTGTTGTAGTATTTCCGGGTTCCAATTGCGATCAGGATCTTGTGGAGGCTTTGCAAAAAAATGGCTTCAAACAAGTTGTCAAGCTTTGGCACAAACAAACTGATCTGGAAGACTGCCGCTTGATATTCCTTCCGGGAGGTTTTTCCTACGGTGATTACCTGCGGTCCGGTGCCATAGCACGGTTTTCACCCATCATGAAGGAGGTGGTCAGATTTTCTGGAAATGGAGGATTTGTGATGGGAATATGCAATGGTTTTCAGATACTTACCGAAGCCGGACTCTTGTCGGGTGCCCTTCTGCGAAACCGCGATCAGCAATTTATTTGTGATTTTGTCCATCTCAGAGCAAAATCTGATTCTCTTCTCACTGAAAAAATACCATCAAATCAGACAATCAAGATTCCCATTGCCCATGGCGAAGGGCGGTATTATACCTCTGAAAATGAACTCAAAGCGCTGGAGGACAACCACCAGATTCTTTTTGAATATGTGGATGAAAATGGTTTGCCCACAGCAGATGCCAATCCCAATGGTTCCCTCCGCAATATTGCAGGGGTAGCTTCCAGGGGAAAAAATGTATTTGGTATGATGCCGCATCCCGAGCGGGTGGCGGACACCCGTTTGGGCCAAACCGACGGAAACCTTATTTTTAAGGGAATTCTCGAGGCCTTTTCCTGATTGCAATATTCCAAGGGCGATTGGAATTCCCTTCTTATTTTTGCCCCGAATGCAGGATATCCGACAGATTCAGGAGCCAATACAGCACGAATTGCTTGAGTTTGAAAGAAATTTCAAAGATCAGATCAAAAGCAAAATTTTCCTGCTCAACACCATCACCAATTACATTGTAAAAAGGAAGGGCAAGCAAATCAGGCCTATGTTCGTTTTTCTCACCGCACAGGCTTGCGGTGGCATTACGGCAAAAAGCCACCGCGGAGCCGGATTGATTGAGCTGCTGCATACCGC
>CANHCT010000203.1 GCA_947459175.1 Hymenobacteraceae bacterium | reverse complement strand
TGCTTCCCGCCCGCATCCGGATATCAAAGCCATCAGGGCAGCTTTGGAATCGCTCGGGCAGGTAGAAACCGAGGTGATTACAGGGGGGCAAAATACCTGGAAAACTGACGATTATAATCTTGTGATTTTGCATCAGCTGCCGGACCGCTACGGCACCTTTGCCCCGCAGGTATCCCGGATTTTGCAAGGCAGTACCCCCGTTTTTGTGATTGCGGGCAGCCAGACTGATTTAGGGAAACTTCGGTTCGATGCCTCCAAATGGCTGAACATTCAGGCCGGAGGGAATATGATGGAAGAGGTGACCGCAGCATTTCAACCCGATTTTCAGCGTTTTCAATATGAGGATGACTGGAAAAATACCCTGGCCGATTTACCTCCTGTGAAATCCCTTTCCGCATCGTACGGGTTCAGGGGCGGAAGCGAAGCCATTTTGCTGAAAAAACTGGGCAGGGCCACCTCTCCCGTTCCACTCCTTTCTGTTCAGGTTCAGGATGTTCCCAAAAGAGGGCTGATGTGGGGAGAAGGATTCTGGCTCTGGCGCATGAATGAATATGCCCGGAAAGAAAATTTCAATGCCACCGACAACCTGCTCCAAAAAACGATTCAACTTCTTGCCTCTACCGACAAAAAGAAAAAATTGAAAATTTCGCAGGCAAGAAATGAATACAACGAAGGGGAAGGAGCACGGTTTTTTGCCGAAACCTTTAACCAGATTTTCGAACCCATCTACAACCAGAAAATAGACCTGATCCTGACCCGGAAAGACGGAAAAAAATGGAATTATTCGTTTTACAACAACAGCGAACAAACTGCCTTTCAAACCGAAAGTCTGGAGCCGGGTGCATATTCTTTTACCGCCTCTGCCATGCTGGGAGGCAAAAAAGAAACCGATGAAGGCGAATTTATAGTCAGGCCATCCGAAACAGAAACCCGGGAACTGGAGGCCAACCATGGCGCACTCCTTGAGCTGGCGAAAAACAACAAAGGCAAATCCGTGGGTATCGCCAATCTGAAACAGCTTTTTCCTGAAGGGGACGAAAAACCCAAACCTCTGATTTCCTTTACCGAATGGGACGAAAACCTGTTGGGCTCCTGGTGGATTCTCCTGATTTTCGGGGCTTTGCTTTCTGCCGAATGGGCGCTGAGAAAAGCATACGGCAATCTGTAGGAAGAAGCTTTCTCTGAAAGAAGCGATTTTTTATGTTAGGCTCAATCGAATTGTTCCCGTATTTTTGAATCTCAGGGAAAAATCCTTTCCTCCATTTCCGTTTCTGAACATGAGACCATTGCCCGATTTGAAAAAAATCTTTGCTTTTTTTCTGGTTTTGGCCGGATTGCCTTTTGTCGGGCACCCGGCCCGACAAAAAGCCCTAAATACGGAGGAGTCTGCATTTCCTTTTGTAGAAAACAAGGGCCAATGGCCGCAGGGGGTGTTTTTCTGTTCTTCCATTACCGGAGGAAAAGTTTTCCTCGGAAAAGACGAATTTCGCTTCAACCTGATGGCCCCCAGACCCCATGGGCCGCATGAGGGGCATCACAGCAAAGAAAAGCATTACAGGGGACATGTGTACCGGATGCATTTCCCGGGCAGCCATGCCGAAAAAGTGTTGGCAACAGGCAAGAAAGGCAAAACGATGTTCCACTATTTTCTGGGCAACGATCCGGCAAAGTGGGGCCCCGATGCTTCCTGTACAGAAGCAGTATTATACAAAAATTTATACCCGGGTATTGACCTGAAAGTAAAGGGTGGCAGCGATTTTAAATACGATTTTATTCTGAAAGCCGGGGCCGATGCCGGAATGATCCGCCTCCGCTTCGACGGGGTAAAAAATCTGAAAATCCGCAATGGGCGCTTGCAGATACCCACTGCAGCCGGGCTGGTAGAAGAGCACATTCCCTATGCCTATCAAACCATCGGAGGCAAGGAAACAGCGGTAGATTGCAGGTTTCTGCTCCGGGGAAATGAGGTGCAGTTTCAATTGGGCAAGCATTATGACCGCCGGTATCCGCTGGTCATCGATCCGGCCCTGAAGTTTTTTACTTACAGTGGCTCCATATCCGACAACTGGGGCAGCACCGCCGCCAGCGACAGGTTTGGCAACGGCTATCTGGCCGGAACCGTTTACGGCAACACCTTCCCTACTACCCTGGGGGCATACGACATCAGTTTCAACGGAAACATCAACAATTCGAACAATACCTACGACATCGGCATTCAGAAGTTCAGCCCCGACGGCAGCCAGCTTTTGTATTGTACCTTCCTCGGAGGAGCCGAGGCCGACAATCCTCACAGCATCAATGTAGATGCGCAGGGCAATCTGGTGGTTATGGGCAGCACATCTTCCCTGAACTTCCCGGTGCGGCCGGGTGCTTTTCAGCCGAATTTTGCAGGAGGTAATCAGGTTGTGCCCCTGGGTTTCGGGTACTTCATGAACAATGGATCCGACCTTTTTGTGAGCAGGCTTGCTGCAAATGGGAATTTATTGCTGCATTCCACCCTTATAGGCGGATCGGGCAACGACGGGATTATGGGCACCAACGATACGCTGGTGATGAACTATGGCGACCAATACCGGGGCGACATTGCCATTGCCCCCGACAACGGGGTTGTCGTGGCCAGCTACACCACATCTTCAGATTTTCCTGTAAATCAGGCATTTCAGCCGGGCACAGGCGGTCGGTTGGATGGTGTGGTTTTCCGCCTTTCGGCAGATTTCAGTCAGCTGATCTGGTCTACTTATCTGGGCGGATCGGGAAGCGATGCCCTGTTTTCTGTTCACCTGCAAGGCAATGACCGCGTGCTGGTTTGCGGCGGAAGCACCAGCCTTAACTTTCCGGTTTCGGCCAACGCCATACAAACCCAGGCTCCGCCTTCCACCTCTACCCGGTCGGGCAGAACCAACGCCGTGGTTTCATCTCTTTTGCTGGGCAACGGCAGCATGGCGGCTTCCACCTATCTGGGCGGCAGCCTCTACGATCAGGCCTACCTGGTGGAATCCGATGAGCAAAACCATGTGTATGTTTTGGGGCAAACCCTTGGACCTGTGCCCATTACCGGCGGCACCTACGGGTCGCCCACCGGCACCGTATCCCTTCAAAAATGCAATCCCGACCTGAGTGCGGTTATATGGCAAACCCAAATCGGTGCCTCCGAAACCGGTTTGGTTCCCTCTGCTTTTCTGGTGGACACCTGCGAACGGATTTATTTTTCAGGCTGGGGAGGTACCAACAATTACGGCCGGTCGTCCGGATATATGGGCGGCACGGTTCAGCAATTGCCCACCACAAGCGGAGCCATCAAAGCCACCAGCACCACCAGTTCAGAGTTTTATTTCGCCGTTTTAAGTCCGGATGCCCAAAATCTGGAATTCGGGTCCTTTTTCGGGGGTGCCTCCCGTGGTGAACATGTAGACGGAGGCATGAGCCGGTTCGACAAATCGGGCACCATCACCCAGGCGGTATGCGGATGCCGAAGCGGAAACAATTTTATTCAGGGAACAGTGGGTGCCTACAGCCGGAATATCCTCTCCGGCAATTGCAATCAGGGTCTGATCAAAATGCAACTGGGCGAACTGAGGGCGTTTTTCAGCATATTTTCCAGTACGACAGGCTGTAACAATACAGTCAATTTCAGCAACCAGTCTTTAAACGGCCTCTCTTATGCCTGGTACTTCGGCGACGGGGATTCACTGGTGAGTACATCAGGGCAGGTGAGCCATACCTATCCCAGCGGCGGCACCTACATCGTTACGCTGTATGCACGGAATCCGCTTTTTTGCAAAAATTCGGTGAATGTATTTGTCGATACCATCACCGTCAATCCCCAGAACAACCTGCCTCTGGATACAATAGATGTCAGGTATTGTGAGGGAGATACCATTCAGGTGAATTTACCGGCCTTGCCCGGAGTTACCCGTACTTGGCTAAATACCAGCTACTTCATCTCCCCTCCCAATACAGTCAATCCGATTATTGCACCCGGGGCTCCGCTCCTGTATCCCATACTGAATGTTAACCTCGAAGGCTGCACATCCCTCAGTTATGTCCGTACGCTTTCGTCCGGTGACCTTATTCTGTCCATTGCCTCCGAAGCACAGGAGGACAAATGTGCCTCACAGGCCAGGCTAAGGCTTGCGGCTTCTTCCAACGGATCTGAATTTTACCGCTGGAAGGTAAACGGGCAGGTTTTTACCGGCGA
>CANHCT010000202.1 GCA_947459175.1 Hymenobacteraceae bacterium | reverse complement strand
AAAACAGATTGGCAAAAAAGACACTTAGAAAAACCCCGGCCTGTCGCTCCCACAGACTCTCGGTAATCATGGAGAGTGCAATGGTCAATGCAGCGGCCAAAAGCAACATGTTTCCGGATTCTTTTGCCCTTCTGAGCATGGAGAAGAAAAAGACCAGCATAATGCAAAGGCCTGGAATTCCAAGTGTTAACAGGGTTTGCAGATATTGATTGTGCGAATTGAATTTTTCTTTCAGGCCGATTTCGAAATGGTGCTTTTGATAAACGGCTTCCATCGAATTCCAATAATCACCTGCTCCCGTTCCGAGCCAAAGGTTTTCGCGGGAAGCTTCCAATGTAAATCTCCACTTTGTAATCCTCAGGTCGCGGCCTCCCCACTTATTTTCCTTGTAAGTAGATTGAAAATCAAGCATTTCAGAGAAGCGCTGCCGGTTGGTTGGGCTAATCAGAATAATGGCGGCTACCAGGGAAAGCAAACCCATGGCGGACCCCAAAAACCAGATTTTCTGCTTTTTGAAATTATCCAAAAGGGCTGTTAAAGAGAGAATGCACAAAACGATAACCTCTGTTCGGGAAGAAAGCAAAACCACCATTACGAACAGGAAAACGATGCCGGACAAGTAAAGCCATTTCTGTAAATGCGGATTTGATTTCCACAGGAAATATCCACTCAAAATACTGAAAATCAAATAATAGCTCAGATATATGGGCTGCAAACCGGAAACAAAGGAAAGCCGTTCGTAGCTTAAGAAATCAAAGACAAGAGACAAGGGGTTTGTGCAAATCACCTGAAGCAGACAAAGGACCGAAATAAGAATTCCGAACAGAAAAAAAAGCCGGAGCATTCCCGACAACGACCTCTTCAGAACCGGATTGTGAGGATGAAGAAACAGCGGAAAAAATAAAAACGGCAGTTTGGATTGGACCTCGATCCAGGCTTCCGCCTGATTGGTTGACCACAACACAGAAAACAGGGTTAAGGCAAAAAAAGCGGCCTGAACCCCAAAAAACGGAGAAGTCAATACAAGAACTGATTGACGGAAAAAGGACCTGAAAAATCCCAAAGAAAGCAGCAGCAGGATTGAACTGACACTCAGAAATGCATTGGAAATAAAAAAACCGAGTCCAAACAAAATAAAAGATCCATACACCAAAAATGGAAATTGCCGGTGCTTTAAGACCAACCCTTTTATGACAGAAATATTATTCAATGGCCTCTGATTCAGAAATTTGGGCGAAAGACCAAACTCAAAATGATTGGGAGCATAAAAGGCCAGTGCCCACAAAACCAGCTCGGGCAGGCAATTCAAAAAACCTCCGGTAAACTGGTAGATGAAGATAAATACAAAGGAGGAAAACCTGAAAAAATCCCGGAAAACCCGCGTTTTTACGAACAAAAATAGTTCTGTAGCAAGCTTGGCAACAACCCCGATGATACCAAAATTACAAAGCCAATCGGTAATGGAATTGGGCATGGCCGGAGCCCAGGAATCCAGATAGGTATAATTATAAAAATCTTTAATAATCTGAAAACCATCGATTTTTAATTGCCCCGGACCCAAACCAATCCATACATTCTTTTGACTCAGAATTTCGAACGACAGTATAAAGGAATCCAGCAGCCTGCTGTTGCCCGAGGGATCCTTTCCGTTGAAAAGGTCGGACAGACGAACGACAAGGGGAGAATCGGGAAAAATGACCAGGGCGGCAGGCAAAAAAAGTAAGGCAGCCAACACGGTAAACCCTATTTTTTTCCTATTGATTTCGACAAAATCAGCGGAATAGAGAAAAAACAAGCAAGACAAGGCAATGGCTGCCAGCAATCCCAGAATAACACCCAGAGAGAATGCCATGGCAAGACCCAAAAGCAAACCGGAAAGCAGAAAAACCTGAAATATCCGGATTTGCCTGCTGAGCAATTTCGAGAAATAGAACAACACAAGGGGAACCAAAGAAAAAGCAAAATAGGAAGGTTCATAGCCAAAACCCTTGAGCCGGGTAAATTCTCCGATGCTTGAACTCAAAAAGAATGTCCACCAAACCCATTCCCGGTATTCTGTGTATTTCAAAAACAGGAATATCAGAATGAGCAGTACATTAAGAAAAGATAATCCGTCTATCCAGCCCGAAATACTTTTGCATCGGGACAAAAATCCTTTCAAAAGAAAAAACAATCCTGCAAATCCAAGAAATAAAACCGAACTTCTGCTTATGTATATGAAGTTGGTTTTGTAAAGCAGCAACGAAAAGGACAAAAAAATCAGATATAAAACAATAAACCTGAATTGCTGCTGCCTTAGAAAAACAATGGGAATCATCAGCACTCCAAAAATTAAAATCAAAGAAATGCCATGAGGAAGAAAATAAGTATTAAAAGTAAAATAAAGAACGGATAAAGCGCCAAAGACTAAATTCTCCGCTTTAATTATCTTATCCGGCAGTGGCGTCTTCAATAATTCACTCATAATTTTAAGAACGCTACAGTACCACTCCAAATTCCCCGGGCCTGTTTAAAACGCAGGAAAAATAACTTCTTAAGGACGCGGAAAACATTTGAAATTATTACCCACTTCACCATTTCAGGCTTTTGCTTTTTTACAAAGCGAAGGCTGTTCAGGGTATAGTAAAAAAAGGCAAGATATCCCCGGCCGATGCTGCCCCCCACACGGTCGAATACACGGGCAAGGGAAGAAATTTTGAGTTTCACTCCAGCCCCGCTGAGCCGGAAGCACCAATCGGTTTCTTCCCAGTATAAAAAATACTCCTCAGGCAGCAATCCGTACTTTTTGAAATTCTCTGCATGGGTAAAAAGCGAACCTCCATAAATGTAGTCGAATGGTTGATCGGGGGCTTTTACGGGCGAAACATTTCCGGCAAACCAATTGATTTTCCATGCCCCGGTATGAAGCAATTTTTCCGGATTCTGACTTGAGAATACCCGCGTTCCGATGATTTGGTTTTTGTCTTCACCGGCATCCTGAAGCAAAAAGGAAATGGTGGACGGATCAACCTGAATATCCGGATTAAGCAACCAAATCCAGGCATTTTGCTCCTGAAGCCACTTCAAAGCCACATTGTTTCCGGATGCAAAGCCAGGATTCAGGTGATGTCTGACCAGCACTAATCTGGTTTGCCGAAAAGTATTTTCATCCAGAGCCCTGCTGTCCAAAATCATGGATTCGGGCAGATGAAGCCTGAAGAACTGCTCCAATTCTCCAAGAGAAGAATCTGTGGAATGGTTGTCCACAATGACAATGCCAAAATCCTGAAAATCAGATTTTAACAAGGACTGAAGACAAAGAATACAGTCTTCTCCCGAATTGTAATTTACAATCAGAATCCAAACCTTTACCGGTGCATTTGATGTCAACCCTTATTTGTGTTTTTTTGCCTCCTGAATTGGATTTGCGGCCAAATATGCCGGGCAAAAGTAGTAGTTTTGAGCCAAGGAAATGGAAAACAACAGCCTGAGCGAAAAACCGGAAGAAAAATCAATTTCCGAATCAATCCGGGAACTGGCTTTGGTGGCCAAAATTTTTTGGGGTTGGGTTAAAAAAAATATCGGGCTGATTGCTGCAGGGCAGGTTTTGTGTTTTCTCATCGGCTATTCGGTTTACCAGAGTACAGATGAATTGGTGGAATGCAAGGCCCGTATTTGCACCAACCGGATGCCTGCGGTACAGCTGGCACCTTTTTTTGAAGCATTGCGGGATGCCGAACTAAAGAATCAGCTCGACTTATTCTGGGAAAAAGGCATGTATAACCGGGACGGCAATGACATTGAAAACTTACGGCTTTGGCTTCCAAAAAACAAAACGAAATATGCCGTCGACACCAACCACTTCCTGGTTCAGTTTCAGCAAAATTTACCGGAGCCCGACAGCAATACAGCCGCCAGATTGGGCAGAATTATTGCGCCTTGTGCAAAGGAGATACGGCAAATCAAAAGCCTTCTTGAAGGCAACAAATTAACCGCGGAAAGAAGCGCCAAATACAGCGAGTTTTTCAAAAATTATTTGACCAAAAACTCCTCAAATATGACCATTTCCGACTTCAAATTCTTGCATGATTTATACAAAGAATTTGATTCCGGCAAAGAAAAATCTGCAAGAGAATCGGAATTAATATTCAATGTGGAAAAAATAGAAAAGCAAGTGTTTAAACCAAAAAAAATAGCGGTATTTTCTTTTTTGGGAACTGAGATTTTGATGGTATTGTTTTT
>CANHCT010000201.1 GCA_947459175.1 Hymenobacteraceae bacterium | reverse complement strand
TTGCAAGCACTAACGGATGTAGACAATTTTTTTGTTGATTTTGGCCACACTATTATTCGTGTCAGATTTCACCAAAATTTCACAAATGTAGGTACCGGGCGACAACTTTTCACCATTTTCTCTGGAACCATCCCATACCAATTCTTTGAATGCCCCCGGTCTGGCAATGGAGTTTTCGTACAACCAATTCTTTTCCAGTATTTTACGGCCTCTTAAATCGGTGAGTGCAATGGAAATATCCAGGGTTTCACCTACCTGTGCATTCTCCAGACTGATGAATATTTCGGATGAAAAGGGATTGGGGTAGAGATTGAATTTGTCGGCAATTTTTCCAATTACCTGTGTCATGCCCACCTCGAACCAGATGGTGGCTTCGCTTGAGTTGTTGAAATTGTCCCATGCTTTTACCGTGATGGAATGCAGGCCGGCAGAAAGATTCCGAAACGGAAAGCGAACAGATCCTTTCTGATAGCTGCCCTCTGTATTCTGAAAATACTCATTCATTACATACACCTCGTTTCCGTCCAGGGTGGCGGTCAGGTCATGGCCCAATCCCAGCCCTGTGACATCAATCCCGCTTTCATCTTCCAGTTCGGCCAGCAGCAGGGCATCGCTGCCCGTAAGCCCGTAGTTGATGAAGGAATTGTCGTTCATAAACAACTTGATTTTCGGACCCTCATCGTCTTTTATCGGATTCGGATTCAGGCCACCGACTTTGATGTTGGTTTTGAATCCGTTGGCATCTTTTTTCTGAGTTTTGTCTTCGGCATACATAATCAGCCTGCCGTTGCCTGTGAGGAAGGAAACATCTCTCGATACAAAAAAACGGACGGTAAAATTTCCGTTTTTCACGGGCACCGAACCATTGAAAAGTTGGTTTTTCTGATAGGGGTAAATGCAGGGCCTGGCCGGACTGAATCCATACTGATTCTGATCCATTTCCAGAGTACCGGGTTTGTCGAAAATGTTGGCATACAGGGTGCCGTTGAAGCCATCATCCTTGGTTCCGTCGGGATTCTGGATTTCGCCCGAAAACTCTACGAGCTGCAAGCCACGCAGGGTATCGGCATCGGGGAAATTGGTGAGAACAACCCTTTGTTTCGGAAAAGGAAAGCGGCTTGAGGGATCGCCAAGGAGGATAAATCCCCGGTTGCTGCGCTTTTCGGGGCAGATGTTTTTTGTTTGCCTGAACACATCTCCGAAAAATCCGGTTCTGCCGTTGCTGCTTTGGTAGAGGGCATTGTAAAAGGCCTGATTGATCACGAAATTGGCCTGTGCCGTTACGGGTCTTCCGGTGGTCATGATGCCAATGGCCCCGCCGTTGGGATTTAGCATCAGGCTTTCGCCGCCGGATACCTGCGAGGGATAATCGTGCCGCCCGAAATCGCAGGTGGCAGTGATGAAGAATGGAAGCCGGTCTTTGTTCTTCAGCTGCTCAATCATTTCGGAGGTAAACAAAAACTCATCTGCCCATACCGTCTCACCCCCATGGCCGGAGTAATTGATGATGAGGCTTCCCCTTTCAATGGTGTTCAGCAATTCGGAGGTGGAGGCAGGGCTGGTGTTTCCGCCGGGGCTGGACACAAGCGGATAGGCAGCCATAAAGATTTTCTTTACATTGTTTTGGGGGTTGGCCGCCAGAAAAGGGTCTGCCAGATTGTTGGCATCCTTGCTGTGGTAGCATCCGTCTCCGTTGTCGGCCACAAAGGTAAACTGGTTTCTCCAGGGTCCGAAGGCTTCGGCCGAGCTTGCATACGCGATGATTTTGCTCACCATGGCATTGGCCTCACTTTCAGTTTTTGCCGGCAAACGGCCAAGACCGATGTCCATGAGGTCGTTTTCGCCCCAGCCCCCTTTGCTGCGGTTCAATATCCCGAAGAAATCATCCGAGGCATAGGTGGGTATGATGGAGATGTACTCTGTGCTGGAATAGGTGGGTACAAAATTGGTGTTGCCGGTGGTTCTGTTTTTATAATCAAAGGAGCAATCGCCGAACAGAAGCAGATATTTCAGTTTTGGGGTTTCGGTTTTGTAGTACAGGTGCATGGCAAAGTTTCGGATTGCCGTAACATCCTGAGCACCGGAAGAAAATTCATTGTAAATGCTTTCTGGACTTACCACTTCCACATCCAGATTGTCATTGTCGCGGCGGAAGGCAGCCAGACGAAGTGCCTGACTGTAAAATCTCGGATGGCTTACAATCAGAAGATCGGGCACGGCCATTCCCCTCAGATTTTGATTTACCATGCCTTTGAAAACCAGCGGCTTGGGAAGATTTTGATCGCGGAAAACAAAATAATCGCGGATGGTATCCTGGTATTTACTGAAGCCGCCCGCAGACGGGTTAATGGCTGAAATTTTGCCGGGATCTGTAACATCCCAAACCCGGCTGCTGCCATCGGGAAGGATTTGATAAAATACATTTCTGTCCGGGTAGCGGTAGGCTTTAAATCCAAAATTTCCCCCTCCGGCCAGGCTGCGGTAGCCATTCACAGTGATGTGGTTGATGTAGCCTATGGAGGAAAAATTTCCCTGTTTGTCATACAAAATACTGAAATTCAATGTATTTGTATTGGGGCCAACACGCATTATCCGGGTAATTCCGGCATCAGAACCATAGTTCGAAAAACGGGCGTTCAAATTCACAGTATTCGGAATAACATCCTGCCCGATGCCTGCCCCGTTCAGGCTGATTTTAAATGGATAGGGCACACCACTCCGGGCCATAAGCCCGATGTTTACAGTCAATGAGGAATCAGAAACCAGATTCGGAGTTGGGATCTGTATGTTTTTGGAGGGATTAAAGTCCAGAGCATCGGCATACCATTCGCGGCCTGCAGACAATACATTGATGTTGTCGGGTGCATAGGCCCATTTTTCATGGTAATTCAGTTCGATTATTTCGGGCATGGGGTCGGATGGATTTACTGCAATGCGAAGCCCGTTGCCGGAGGAGACGGTTACAAAATAGTAAGATGTATCGGTGTAAATATTTTTCTGAAAACTGAAAAGCCGTGTTCCGGCATTAAAATTCCAGTTGTCGGGACCCTGCCCGTAAAAAAGGATGCGGTCGCTGTTGTTAAAAATGCCGTCGCCTCCGTCTTCAACTTGTATGGCAATTTCTCTGAGGTCGTTGAATTTAAATTCCCGGTTTGCCTCTGAAAGCATCTTTCCGCCTGAGCCATACATTTTGATTTGGGCCGACAGGCTGCCGTTCAGTTCCAGTCCATGGGGCCGAAGATCAGAGGCGCTGATTTGGTATACACCGTCGGAAACCACGCCCATTTTTACCCAGGAGCCGGTGGCGAGAACTGAATTTCCTTCCGTCAGGATGCGGGTCTCTCTTTTTTCGGCTTCAGAAATGGTTTCTCCCGTGGCCGAGATGCTCAGCGATTGCAGTTTTTCCCAGGTGTTGCCGTTTTTTCGGATCAGGTTGAAGGAAATTTCGGTGCCGGGGATTCTTTCCTTTTCACCTTTTTCAAATGACAGGTCAAAGTGTTGAATATCAGCAGAAGTGTCCAAAGCGGCCAGTTCCCAAGAAGGAATTTCTGCCCATTTTTCATTCAGTGCTTTTACCGTTTTGGCCTTCAGCCCCTCTGCAAAAATGGTTTTATTGGGAATGCGCCGGTTGTTTTTCCAGGCATGGCATCCGATACAGGGTAAAATATTGGTGGATTCGCCCTTATCGTTTTTCGATTCAGCCATTGGCTCCCAATTGATTTTCTCTTCTTTCAAAATGGTCTTTTGCTGTCCAAGCGCAGCATGGAGGCCAAGAGCCAAAAGAATCCAAAGCGAAAAGGCAGTTTTTCTCATAGTTTTTTTCAAAAGGGCTAAAACGGAAGTCCTCAGCAAAATATTGTAAGGCGTTAAAAAAAATCAGGTCAGTTCTTCCAGTTCAATTTCGAAGTCTTCCATGATGAGGTTGGCCAGCAGGCTTTTACCGGCTTCATTCACCTTTTCTCTGGCACTTTCTTTATTGGTTGCTTCCAGGATGAATTCGATTCTTTTTCCTATTCTCACATTTTCAACCTGAGAAAACCCCAATTGTTTCATGGCCTGTTCCACCGCTTTTCCCTGCGGGTCCAGGATTTCCTTTTGGGGCATGACATTAACTTTGGCTTTGAACTGCATTTTTCGTAAACAACAAAACTATTAATGAGACAGCAAGATAAGACAAAACGTTCAAAGCGATGCCTAATTTTCCGAAAAAAAGCAAAATGGGCAAAGCCATGGCCATCACCAGAAAGCGGGACCAGTTTTTTTGAAAAGAAAAAGATTTGAATTTCAGGGCCAACAGCGG
>CANHCT010000200.1 GCA_947459175.1 Hymenobacteraceae bacterium | reverse complement strand
TCAAACTGATAAAAGACACCTTCCACCTGCCAATAGATGTGAATCTGTTCAGCCGCAAAATCATATTTTTCACCTGGGACAAAATTTTTGATAATCAAAATTATGTGGATTGGACTGATAAGCTGGATGGAACCATTTCAGATGTTCGCTCCCCAACGGATGATATGTTCAACACCTCATTTTACTTTGTCAATAAGGAGGAATTTTCAAACAAAGGTCTTGCCGATTATGCCAACCGCATAATAAATCCGGCTGTAAATACGATCGCAGAATTGCTGGCATTGCCTTTGCCGGACCCAATGGATATTCGGTTTGTGATTTCTTCGGGGCTGTGGTTCGAGCCCGATACACTCGATGACGGAACAATAAATCCCAATCGGAAATGGAAGGCATTTGCAGTGGATGCCCGGGATTTTGGAAATGGCAGCGGAAAAAGCAAAAAAGTTATCTGCCCAACATTTGAAACCACAATCAACGGGGAATATGTTTACAATCCGATAACCTTCGAAAACAACAAAGAATTGTATTTCGGTTATTTCGGAATTGCGCTCCTGGACAATTTTCAAAACTTCTCTGAAGCCTCTACATCAAGACCATTTTTCCAATATTTCTATGAGCCAAAAGCCCAAAGAAACCTGGATATTCGAATGGCATTCTGGCTCGGAAAATGCGATAATATCAATGACCCGAATAATTACTGCCTGTGGGCTGCCAGTTCGGTGGGCCGACCTTTGCCTCACCGATTCAATCCCATAACGCCCCGGCTACCGGAACCCTCGTTTATTTTACATCAAAACAATAATGAAGGCCGGCCAAGGGTAAATAAACCCGGACTTTATCAAAAGTTCGGATCCAGAAAACAGAGCTTTTTAAACAACACAAAAAAGATCAGAGCAAAGTTCAAACTATCGGAAGCCGATATTGTAAGTTTGAACAATACCCAAAAAATCAAGGTTGGAAACAATCTTTACCTGTTTGATACCATGAACGGTAGTTTCCCGATTGAGCAAAGTACCGAAGTAGAACTTTATTGGCTTGCACCGGGAAGTTAAATTTCGGGCATCCGTTCCAGGTGCCCCATGTTGCTGATGGCACCCAGATTGTGCAAATAATCCATCGTTTGCGTTGGATTGGAGTGCCCAGCCAGATGCATTATTTCTACCACTGTAGCCCCGTTTAAATGCATATGGATGGCACCGCTGTGTTTAAAGCAATACACATCATGACGACCGGCATCCAGGCCGGCCAGATGCAGATATTTTTTCTGCCGCTTGTAAAAGTAATTGACCCCTGCCGGCTTAGGAAAGGGTTTTTTAAAAGCTGAAAAAATATAATGGTCTTTTGGATAGCCCATAATGCCATTTTCCTGAATCAACTTCTGCAAAGGCGGAGCAAGCTTTATCCTTCGCCCAACTCTCTTTTTTGCATTTTTACCCTGCACCCAGGCAGATGTATCATCCAAATCACCGACTTGCAAAAGGTGTAATTCATCGCCCGGCCGGATAAGGGTGTAGAAACAAAAATACATGTAAAGAACAAATTGGGAATCGCCTTCCCTCAAGGCTATTTCTTTCAATCTTCGAATTTGATCCAATGTAAGGGGATAATGCCGGTTCCCTTTTGATATGGACTTTGCAGCAACGGCCAAAACAGGATTCCATTTGATCCAGTTTTTTTTGATGTAGTGAACAAAAATACTGGAAAGGGTAGCTCGGTAATGGTTATAAGTTTTCCCTTCGATATTCCGGCTTTTCTGAATGTAATCCAATAAAGCCTGGCAATGCTCGGAAGTAACATCCTTAAGCAAAATAGGCCTGTGGTTTTTTTCGAACTCCTTCAAAAGGGACAGCAGAAAACCAATTCGATTGGTTGTGGCCCGGGATCGGTTTGCAACTACCTTACCATCATAAAAAGACTGAATCGCGTCTTGCAGGGATAATTTGTCGGGAGACAGATTTTCATTCTTTTCATCCAATACATCAAAGCTGGTTTGCGATGAAAACCGGTAACCACTAAGAAGCAATTGAGTGAGCTTTTCCCGATAAGCTTCGGCAAAAGACAGCCGCTCGGAAACAGTAGCATATTCGTTGATTCTTTTTTTGATTCTTCTCCGGATTGGCTTTCCGGTTGTTGAATCCTGAAGGGTAATATCAAGATACCAGGTCTTGGAAAGGTCCATTTTAGCTGAGTAAATTTTGAAGCTTAACAGACCCGGAACTCGTGCAATTTTGGCACTCTTTTTTGGCACTTTTGTAGTGATGAAAAGGTAAAGGTCTGATAAACAGACCTTTACCCTGTCGGGGTGGCGGGATTTGAATTTTCCAGCTGGCATACCGAAGTTTTATATGAACTGATTTTCAATGAATTGCAAACGTAAAAAGAGGTCTTTTAAAAGCTTTTCTGACACTTTTTTTGGCACTTTTTGATCCCCGGAAAAAAACCGGATTACGGTACTCTGGCTGGAAACAACTTGCTTGAGCAATTCGATTTCCCTCCTCATACTTTCAACATCAGAATAGAGCCCGCTTAACTCTGGTTCTTCCGATTCCTCCACCGGAAAAAGAGGCCTTTCTGCATACGAAGTATCCATTAGAAAGTCGGCAGAAACCTTAAAATATTCTACCAATCGAACTAAGGTTTGAAAGTCCGGATAGGCCCTGCCTTTCACCCAAGCACTGATGGTAGCCCGAGATAGATTTAGTTCGTTGGCCAGATCAACCTGTTTCATACTCTTCGAGGATAACAAATCCTCTAACCGCTTTCCAAATAGATTCATCGGGATAAAATTCTTTTTTGTCTATTTAAAATAGACAAATACATTTTAAATTGATTGTTTTGCCGGTGTCAAACCAAGAACAAACCAGGGTTAAACCCCCATACGGTTGCAAAGATATGAATAAAAAAATCGACAGGGTAAAGCCCATACAGAGAGCCATTTACTTCTCTGCCCTCGCAGAAGTAAAAAGCCTGACTTACCCGGGTTATATCAATGAAGTCATTGATCAATACCCCGCTTTGACCGGATCCCAAATCAAAAATCTCATCCGCGGGGTAAAAAAATCATGGACCATTCTCAATGCCATTCGGTCTATCATAGGGCTTAAAGAAGTATGGCCGGAACAAAACTCCGTATCCCCCACCGATATCCTGAAAGATCTAAAACTCGAAAAAGTAGCATGAACCTTCAATCGCAACTACCTGAACACATCACAAAAAACGAGGCTGCCCACATCCTGGATATCAGCCCCTATGAAGTAATAAATCTGGTCATATCCAAAACCTTAAAATGTTCCTCTTTCAAAAAAATACCACTGGCCCAGGTAGCACAATACCTCGGAACAAAAAATAATTGGAATCAGGATTATCTGGAACTGTACATTTTACAAAAGCTTTTCCCATGCACCAATATCTGATTTGCTTCTGGAAATGCGGAATGAATTATCCGGAAACCGAAGTGGTTTCCATCCCCTTCCGAATCGGTACCCATAACTTCCAATCCCTTACCGAAATCATGAAAAAAAAACACGACTCTCTCCATAAAATCATCGCCTTCTCCGAATTCCACAGACCTGTTAAAAATCCAAACACCCGAGTTTACAAAAAGCCAATTAATCTTTTACATGCCTAATCCATTGAAAAAAAATTTGCCGCCATTGAGAACCAAAAAACAAAAAGAGGTCTCTCAAATAAGATGTTTACATTGTGAATCCCTCAACATTTTTCATAAATCACAGATGCAACACTGTCCTTTGCACCTAAATCCTAAACAAAAAAACATCTTTTAATCACTTACCTGATGTACTGGGATTCCTATACCGTTTGCATGCTGCTTTTTGTGTTGGTAAGCCTTCCCATCCTGGTTTTTGCAGCTTTTTCCCTCTCTGAAAATGAAAAAGGTTCCCCTATCTGCAAAACCGGTGAGGAGTGCAATCTGGGGTACTATGATGTGAGGGCCGGTAAATGCCCGTTTGCCGATGTCTATCATGGCCGGATTTTTTGCAAAAACCCTCATTGCCAAGACTATAATGAAAAAAGCGGCACCTGATTTTTTTCCTGATGCTGGCAGATCCCTGTGGGAATTGTCAGCCATTACTTTTCCTGATTTACTATGAACTGCTGCGAAACCCGCTGTTCGCTTCGCTTAAAGTGCCGGCGATATGTGCCCAATGGCCAACACAAACCTGCAATGCCATTTTTTCCGGGTGGCTCCCTGCCCTCCAGTTGGGATCATTACTCCGGACCCTTGCATGGATGCCCGGATTTCTGGCCTGCAGATTCCGGCCCGGAGTGGTTCCAAAATAATCCGGTTGTCAAAACTCCCCTGCCCTCTTAAACCTT
>CANHCT010000199.1 GCA_947459175.1 Hymenobacteraceae bacterium | reverse complement strand
CTCATTTTCAGCCTTTTATTGCTGAAGCCGACTTGCTTGAGTTGATTTCCGGAGCCGGCTCAAGCCAAAGCGGCCAACTTGCGCCGGGCCCGAAAGCATCCGATTGAGCCGGAATCTTATCCGGATTTTTACTTTTGTATTTTTCCAATTCCACCTTCTGCCATGGTCGTATTGCCAACCGAATCCAAAACTGCCGGCCCGGATCTCAGGGCCTTTGGCAACCATGATGCCTCCAATCATGTTACCGGTCGCTCGCAGTATGTGGACGATATGCCGGTGCTTGCCGGCACCCTTTGCCTGAAAATTTTTGATTCTTCCATCGCCCATGGCTACATCAAATCTCTTGATTTTCAAGAGGCTGAAGAGCTGGAAGGCGTAGTGAAAATCATTTCTTTCAAAGATATCCCCGGCGAAAACCAAATCGGGGGCATCATTCCAGATGAACCCCTTCTGGCTGAAAAGGAAATTCATTTCTGGGGCCAGCCCATCCTGATTGTCGCAGCCGAAACCGAAGAGGCCGCCGAGGCTGCCCTGCACAAAATCAAAGCAGAATATGAAGTACTGCCGGCCATAACCCATCCCCGTGAGGCATTTAAAAACGGGCAATTGCTGTCTCCCAGCCGGAAATTTGTATTGGGCGATGCAGAAAAAGCATTTTCCGAATGCGATTACATTTTTGAAGGTCAGGCGTTTACCAATGGGCAAGAGCATTTGTATCTGGAAACGCAGGGCGCCATGGCCGTGCCGGCCGAACACGGTTCGGTAAAAGTGTATTCCTCTACTCAGGGACCTACAGCAGTGCAGCGGACCATTGCCCGGGTGCTGGGCACCGGCATGAACCATGTGGAAGTGGATGTGACCCGCCTGGGCGGTGGATTCGGTGGAAAAGAAGACCAGGCCTCGGCCTGGGCAGCCATGGCCGCTTTGGCCGCCTTTGTTTTGAAGCGTCCCGCCAAATGCATCCTGCACCGTATGGAAGACATGCGGATGACAGGCAAGCGAAATCCCTATGATTCCGATTTTAAAATTGGATTGGATAAGGATTTGAAAATCAAGGCGTTTGAGGTGGTGTTTTACCAAAACGGGGGTGCCGCTGCCGATCTTTCGCCCGCCATTTTGGAGCGGACACTGTTTCACTGTACCAATTCTTATTTCATACCCCATGTGCGGGCTACGGCCCACAGTTGCCGGACCCATTTGCCGCCCAACACCGCATTTCGTGGTTTTGGGGGGCCGCAGGGGATGTTTGTTATCGAAGCCGCCATTGACATGGCTGCCAGACATTTGGGCGTTCCGGCATGGGAAATCCAAAGAAAAAATCTGCTTACAGATGGTTCAGAATTTCCTTATGGTCAGGTAGTGGGTGAATGCGAAGCTGCCCCTTGCTGGGACAAAGCCGTGCGCCTTTTTGATCTGAAATCCATGCTGGAAAAGGCCGGGGCCTTCAACCGGGAGCATCCCTTTCTCAAAAAAGGCATATCGCTGATGCCCATATGTTTTGGCATATCCTTTACCAACACCATGATGAACAATGCCCGGGCCCTGGTTCATGTGTATTCGGATGGTTCTGTGGGGGTTAGCACCGGTGCGGTGGAAATGGGGCAGGGGGTCAATGCCAAGATGCTGCAGGTGGCTGCCCTGTCATTCGGACTGCCGCCCTCGCTGATAAAACTGGAAACCACCAACACCACCCGGGTGGCCAATACATCGCCCTCGGCCGCCAGCAGCACCGCCGACCTGAACGGCAAGGCCCTTCAGGATGCCTGCCGGCAAATTTTGGAAAGGCTGCGTCCATTGGCAGCCGAAATGCTGAATGCTGCAAATCCGGAGGATATTTCCTTCGCAAATGAAAAAGTAATCCTGGGCAACCGGGTGACAGAACTGAGCTGGCAGCAACTGATTCGCCAGGCATTTTTTCTTCGGATCAATCTGTCTGCCAAAGGGCATTACGCCACACCGGTCATTCACTATGACAAGGCGAAAGAAAAGGGCCATCCTTTCGCCTACCATGTGTATGGCACGGCCATTACCGAGGCCACAGTAGACTGCATAAGAGGCACCTACGAAGTAGATGCTGTGCGCTTGGTTCACGATTTCGGATCGAGTATGAATTTGCCTGTGGATCTCGGCCAGATAGAGGGAGGGCTGGTGCAAGGCATTGGCTGGATGACCCTGGAGGAAGTGGTATACAACGAAAACGGAAAACTGCTGTCGAACGCTCTGTCTACCTACAAGATTCCCGATGTTTACTCAGTACCAAAGGAAATCCGGGTGGAGTTTCTCAATACCGACAAACCGAATCTGGCCATATTAAAGTCGAAAGCAGTGGGAGAGCCACCGCTGATGTATGGTATCGGAGCCTTTTTTGCCATCCGCAATGCAGTGCTGGCCTTCAATCCTGCATCGGAAATGGCCATATCGGCCCCCATCACCCCGGAAAAAGTACTGATGGGCCTTTACGGGAGAGCCAGATAAGGAAAAAGTAAAAAAATAAAAGGCAAAAGTTTTGTCCTTATCCGGGAAAATATGCTCAACCGGTGGAAGCCATGGCATTATTGCCAAGAACCGGCGCAGTGCGATGCATTCAGTCGCCTCCGGCACAATTCTCAACAAAGCCCTCTTACAATTTTTGCCCTTCATAAAAGCCATACAGGGCAAGAAGTTTATTACACAAAAAGATTGCTTATTTTATCATTGTCAGATTTTTATGGCTATCCTTGCAGAAGGAAGATTAAAAAAAATGAACTAAAATGAAAACAGGCTTTATTTCCAAAATACAAATCTGGTTTGGCGTGGGTTTTATGATGCTGATTTTTATGGGTTGCAAGAAGGACAGCGATGAAAAGCCCTCAGACTCCGGCAGCAATACCTGGGGCAGCAGCATAAGTCTCACCATTGCCGGCCGGGTGTTTGATGATGCCACCGGCAATCCTTTGGCGGGCGCTTTGGTGAAAGCAGGAAGTGTTTCTGCCACCACCGATAACAATGGTGTTTTTATTTTGAAAAATGCCCCCGGCAAAAGCAGTCTGGCTTTTGTTCAGGTAGAAAAAGCCGGCTATTTCCCGGGTTCAAGGAGTTTTCTTCCGGCTTCCGGCGGAGGAAATCTCCGCATAAGGCTGATGCCAAAAAATCAGACGGGCATTATCCCTTCCACAGGCGGCACCATCAACCATCCCTCCGGTGCAACACTGATGCTTGATGCCGGAAGTGTAACCAAAAACGGAGCTGCATACAATGGGATTGTAAGGTATATATTCAATCGGCCATAAAAATTGATTTTCTTGAATTTGCCCTTTCAAAACGCCATTTGAAAGGTATGCCACTGTTTTTTTACTAAGGCAATGACTAGGGAAAAAGGCCTTTTTTTTGTCTGATCCTTTTATCAGACCAAATCAAAATCGGATAAGAAACAAATAATCCAATGAAGGAACCACGGGTGCTCATCAGGCCTTGATATTCCGTTTTCCCATCAAAAGTAACCGTGATAGGAAACTCATAAAACCGGAAAAGGCCTTGACTATAAACCAGTGAAATTTTGAGCCTTTCCTTATTTTTATGAAAAAATTGAATCCCGCCCCCCAGGAATAAAGAAAAGTTTCTAGGTCTTAAAAAACGGTATTCTATCCGGTCCTGAATGTTGATCCCACTGCTATTTGAAAAGGAAAACATCGTAGAGTCATAAAAGGTGGGATAATACCACTTAAGAGATGCCCCGGAGAGGGTAAACCAGGAAAAACGAAACAAATATTTTTGGTTTGGATCGCCTTCTTCCAATCGGAAAAGTGGTAAAAAAGACCTGGGTTTGAACAGATAAGAATATCCAAGGTGAATTTGGTTTGAATACAAAGACACCCTTGAAACTTTGGAAGAATTATAGGGTCCTACATAATTTTGAAAATAGTAATCAGGGGTATTGATCCTCCAATTTAACCCAGCCTGAACCAATCTATATCCAAACTTCAGAAAATGTTGATTGATTCTTAAGCCTGCCGCAACCCCTGGTTCTACAGGCAAATTAAGGGTTACCGGATGCACCAAAGCTCCATTAGCAATCGATCTTTCAATACGCCCTAATGGCTTAAAAAAGTTAAATTCAGGCTCAAAAAAAATCTTGATTTGAGCCTGAATATTTATGGAAATCAGAGCTGCTCCAAAAAGAAAGTAGATTATTTTTTTAGTAGCCACGAACTAAACCGTAAATGTAAAAGTAATACTGTTTTGCAATATGCCCGGTAGTATTCTTTACTGAAATTTTATGTAACCTTCGTGGATTGGAATAAACTCTATCCTTTAACTTATTCCACCGAGCTTGGTATTGGTTAATTGTTCGACTTCTGGGGGGGGGGGGGGGGGGGGGGGGGGGGGGGGGGGG
>CANHCT010000198.1 GCA_947459175.1 Hymenobacteraceae bacterium | reverse complement strand
TTCATTGCCTTTTCAGGGTGTGAAGCAGTGGATGAACTGAAACTTCAGAACATCCTGGTTCCCGGGAAAATGACTTTTAATGTTGTCAGTACTGACACCAATCAGGCAGTAAAAAATGACACCATCGATTTGTCCAATAATCCGGATTTTATGAACAACAAGTCTAAAATCGAAAGTCTTGAAGTAAAGGACATTTTATTTAATGTTACCCGTCTAGACAGTAATTCTGCCGACACAATTACCGATGGAAAGCTAGAAGTTCTGAATCCTGTTACAGGAACTTTCCAAACTTTAACCAGCTACAACAAAAAGATATTAAAAAGGAATTGGGAAGAAAAGGTAATGTACAATTCCGATATCGCCAATCTCATCATTAACTCCGTCAAAAATAGTCCATACAGAGCGATTTGCAGATATACCGCAACCATGAATAAGAAGCCTGTGGATATGGACATTGAGTTTACCGTTCGTTTTAATTTAAAAGTCAAAATTTAATTCGTTTATATTTCATGTTAAAGTCGGCAGTAAAAGGGCTTTTGTTATCCCTTTCCATTTCACTCGGAGCCTTTGCTCAGGAAATTTTCAAGTTAAACTCCTTCGGCGGAGGCTTCAATGTATCAATGGGATATCAGGGATACAATCCCTCATCCTATTTTTCTGATGAAACCAAAATCGGGTATGATTTGATTGAAAGCAGCACTTCCGGAACACGGACTACTTCCACTGTAGCTTCTTTTAAAAAGCCATCCTCAGGAGTTCTAACTACCGGATTTCAGGGATTCGGCGTCTTCAATAGTTTCATTCTTGGTGGAGAACTAAACCTAAATATTGGCTCACCCGCTGAATCAGAACATATAGACATATTATCTGAAAATGGCAGTAATGCAACAAATATTTATTCAACTAAATCCAGACTTGCGGGAGCCGATGCATTGGTAAATTTGGGATTTATTGCGGTAAGGAAAAGAGGTTTAATTGTTTATCCTATGCTTGGTTTGGGTTACGGAATGTCCGGATTACTGCTCAGTTCTGAAGCTCCGACCAGATTGTACCCAGATATTGCTTCTGTTGTTACCGTTAGTGACCCCAACCTCCAGAATATTTTCATCTGGACTCAAACCCCGATTTTCGATTTTGGTTTGGGGGCTCAGTATATGTTGGGTGCATCCACCGAAGACCGTGCCAAAGGATTTTCAATTGGTTTGAGGATGGGATACAAACTGCAACCTGAAACTGATAATATTAGGATAAATGCAAACAAAAATCCCAAAGATGGTAGAGATTGGAAAGATGCCGAAATTCCAAAAGTTGACTTATCGGGATTTTATGTGAAGCTTCTGATAGGTTTCGGAAAAGTCGGAGAATAACACGCTTTAAAGAAACAGGCAGCAATGCCTTGATAAGTCCCGCTTCGGCGGGATTTTTTTTGAATTCAATACGGTAGTCCGGACTAAATAGACTGAACTTGAGGAGTTGTTTTTCCTGCAGGACGAAACTCCGGGAGTTCTGAAAATACCACGGTACCCTGCTCATCAATCCGGTTTAAAAATCCTTTTACCTCCTCGTTTACCCACAAAGGGTCGAAAGGTGCCGTTACCTTCACATAATTACCGGTAAAGCCTTCCATCATGCCCTGATTCCGGGTAGCCTCAAAAAGGACAGTATCCATCTTACCTAGTTGGCTTTCATAAAAAGCCCTTCGCTTTTTATCGCTGAGGATATGGAGCATTTTTGATCTGGCCGCTTTATCTGCATGGCTTACTTTTCCCGGCAGTTGTATGGCTTCGGTATTGGGTCTTTCGCTGTATGTAAATACATGCAAATAGCTAATATCAAGCTGATTAAGAAACTCATAGGTCTCCAGAAAAAGTGCTTCCGTTTCGCCCGGAAATCCCACAATCACATCCACACCTATGCAGCAATGCGGCATCAGTTCTTTTATTTTACTTACCCGGTCGGTGTACAATTCCCTCCGGTAGCGCCGCTTCATTTTGGATAAAATCTCGTTACTGCCGCTTTGCAGGGGAATGTGAAAATGAGGAACAAAACGCTTGCTTTTCGCAACAAATTCTATGATTTCGTCCCGGAGGAGATTGGGCTCAATGCTTGAAATGCGAAACCGCGATATATTCTCCACACCGTCGAGGGCCTCGATCAGTTCCGGAAAGCGCTCTTTTCGACTGCCGTTTTGAATGCCGAAATCGCCGATGTTAACCCCTGTGAGCACAATTTCCTTTACACCCGAATTGCCAATCTCACGGGCCTGGGCCAATACATTTTCAATGGTATCGCTGCGGCTATTTCCCCGGGCCAGGGGTATGGTACAGTAGGTACAAGGGTAGTCGCAACCATCCTGAACTTTCAAAAAAGTACGGGTACGGTCGGCAATAGAATAAGAACTGTGGTAATCACGGGTTTCCTCGATGGCGCCGCCCACAACTCTGGCCTTGTCTTTCGGCCCGAGCTTTTCTACATAATCAGCAGCCTGAAATTTGGCATTCGCTCCCAAAACCAAGTCCACACCGGGGATAGAGGCAATTTCTTCAGGCTTCAACTGGGCATAGCAGCCAATAATCAACACCCGTGCTTCGGGAGAAATTTTAAGTCCTTCCGAAACCACCTTGCGGCATTTTTTATCGGCCTGTTCGGTCACAGAGCAGGTATTGATTACATATACATCGGCCGGCTCACCAAAGTTTACCTTTTGGTAGCCCTTTGCTTCAAAACTCCTTGATATAGAAGAAGTTTCGGCATAGTTCAGTTTGCAGCCAAGGGTATAAAATGCGACTCTTTTCATGAGGAAGGCCGCAAAGATACCTGCAATTTTTGTTTTGGCCCAAGAAGCGGCCTTGCCACGCCAGGGCTTCCATGCGTATTTTGAGGACTTGAAAAGCGGCGGCCGCAGGTCCTTCGGAACTTTTACATGCTTTTTTAATCACCGGTCAAAGAAAGGAAATCCTATTTTTGCACCCGGTTTTTGCCGGTAATCAAAGACCGACAACCAGAAAAGAACCTTTGGGGTTACATACGGCATGCGATTCATCATCACCCTCCTCTGCATTTACCTGATTTGGCAGGTAGTGAAGTTTCTGTTCAAAATTGCATTCCGTTACTGGCTGATGAAAAACGGAGGCAAGGCATTTTTCTACAGCGGCAGATTCGGACCCGATGCCTACGGGTATGAAAAAAGAAAAGAGGGGGAAATTCGGGTAGAAAATCCCGAAAACACCCGACCAAAGACCGACAAAAAATCCAGCCAGAACCTGGGCGAATATGTTGATTTTGAAGAAGTAAAGTAGGCCTCCCCTACCCCTTCGAAGCATACCCGGCCAGGGCATTTTTGGTAAAATCAGACAATACAAGTTTGCCGCTCATGCCTGCCCTTTCCATCAGAAGCGTATCCCAGTTTTCGGTTCCTTCCCAAAACACTTTTTTCAGAAGACTCAGTGCTTCAGGATTGGAAGCAGCCAACTTTTCGGCCAATACCATAACGGCTCCGTCCAGCTCTTCTATGGTCTCGAATACACCTGCATAAAGTCCTTTTTCTCTGGCCCAGGATGCATCGTAAAGCTCTGTGGCATTGAGGGTAAGCTGAGAAAATGCAGACAAGCCCACCTTTCGTTGAACCGCAGGCCCAACCACAAAGGGTCCGATGCCTACAGCCAGTTCGCTTAATTTTATGGCCGCATGCCGGGTAGCCAAACAATAATCCACCGCAGCAGCCAATCCCACTCCGCCGCCGATGGCCTTGCCTTGTACCCTGCCAATGACCATCTTACCACAGGTACGGATGGCATTGATGACATGGGCAAAACCGGAAAAAAACTTTTTTCCTGCCTCAAAATCCTGAATGGCAATCAGTTCTGTAAAACTGGCACCGGCGCAAAAGGTCCGGTCGCCGCCACTTTTCAGAATGATGACCCGCGATTCGGGATTCCGGCCTTCCTCTGAAATCGCTGAGGCGAGTTTCATAAGAATTTCAGAAGGCAGGGAATTTTGGGCCTCGTGAAAGAAAGTAATTTCTGCAATCCCGCTTCGTGGGTAAGCGGTTTCTACATATGCCATAATGGAAATGGATTTAAACTATTGTCAATGAATCAAATATGAAAATTCGTAAAATCAGTAAAAGGATTGTACCAGCCCTCAGACCGGTTCATAAGCCTACCAGATTCTGATTCTGTCTTCCGGTTTTTTGTACAATTTCTCACCCGGCTTAACATCAAAAGCCTTGTACCATGAATCCATATTAACTACCGGTCCGATGGTTCGGTATGGTCCGGGCGAATGGTTGTCGGTAACAATGAGTTGCGCTGCGGTCTGGGGCAAAATATTTCCCCGCCAAACCTGTGCCCAGCTGAGGAAAAATCTTTGGTCCGGCGAAAAGCCATCTATTT
>CANHCT010000197.1 GCA_947459175.1 Hymenobacteraceae bacterium | reverse complement strand
AGTTGGCCAAAGCGCCTGCGCCCCCGATTTGGATGTTGGTAAAGGGCGGTATTGCACCCGAATGGTAGTTCTGGAAAACGATTCCATTTCCGCTCAGGGCGGAAGAACCGTTGAAAGTATTTCCGAAAACGGCTATGCTGCTGCTGGCCGCAGTGTCGGTACCGGTGGTTTGTTGCTTGGTATTCACCACAATATGGTAAAAATTCCGGGCCGTATCCACGGGTGAAAAGACATTGTTTCTTACGGTAACATTCCGGCTTCGGGTGGAGAAAACACCATAAAAAGGATGGCCGGTAAACTGATTTCCTTCTACAATCAGTTGTGAATTGTCGCGAAGATTGCTTTTGATTTCCAATAGCGAAAGTGCATTGAATCCGGGGACGGGACGAAGTTTGTTTCCTGCAATCCTGTGGGTACGGTTGGCTGCGGGAATGGTAATTTCAAAAGCCGAGGTGCGGCCAAACAGGGAATTGTTGATTACCTGAAGGGTACTGCGTTGGGCCCCTGCCTGAATGCCGTAATCACCCATTAAAAAATTGGAATCTGCAGCCAGTGCACTTCCCACCCGGCCAAATCCTCCGGCGAGGCGCAAGGCCCTTCCGAAAAGAGAATTGGCAGGCGCAAGCGGACGGACGGTATTTCTCAAAACCAAAAACGAATCGAGACCGGCCAATGCCGAAATCTGACCCAATTGAATGCCATAAGTGCCAAATACAGACGGACCGGCACTTCCTGTAGAGAGAATAAGATTGTCTTCAATTCTTAAACCATTGAAGCCCGGCCCGGGCGCAATAATTCCGTTTACCACATTGGCCTGGTCTACCCGGATTTCAAAATTGCGGATCAGAACATCTGCTGCCTGAACGGAAAAAATGTTGCCGTTCGGGGAAAGAGAAGAACCACTGACAATTGGTTTTATACCCGTACCTGCTCCGGGGCCGGTTCCTATTCCAACCACGCTGCCAAAAATCTTTACTTTTTTGTTAATGGCAAGATTGGCTTCATTGTAAGTTCCTGAAAAAACCTGAATACTGTCGCCATCTACGACTGAACTGAGGGCTTTGGTAATGGTCTTCCAGGGCGTTGCGGGATTTTGTGCATCATCCCTTGTGCGGGTATCGTTGCCTGTGGCATCGTCTACATACAACAAATCGGGCACTGGCGGGATTTGAAAATTGAAAATCCGAAGCGGGGTATTGCTTAAAGATGCATTGATGTTTGAAAAAACAGCCTGATAGGGGTCTGTACCGGTGGCCGAAATCGGGGCTGGTCCCGAAATGGTGGTCCAGGCGGAACCAAAAGCCTGTAGAACAACCGCTGTCCTGTTAAAAAATGGCTTTTCGGAAGAGCCCGGCCAGTTGGCAGTCAGCGTCAGGTTGGAACCGCCGGGCGTACCCTCATTGGCTACCCAGGTTACTCCTACCGCGCTGTCCACCGGAGTACCGGTTGTACCTCCTTCAAAGACATTATTCAAGACCCGAAGTCCAATATCGTCTGCCGTTCCTGAATTGGCCAAAGTTGTTGGGAAATAGGTTGTGGATGTTCCGATGTGGTATGTTTTCGCAGCTTGCAGGCCTGAAAAAATCAATTGCCCGGTGCCATTGGTTCTGACATAACTCTGCTGACTGCCTCCGGTGTTTGCTGCGGAGGAGGCAATCCGAAGATTACTTGCAGAAAGCGAAACAATACCATCGGTAAGGTTAAAATTATTGGTGACCACCACAGGGTCTTCAATAGAAAATATTTTGCCCGAACCGTTCATGGTGAGACCCTGAAGGGTAACTGTGCCGTTGGAAAAATTTTCAAGGGTGAGGAATTTATCAATGGTCACATTCTCGGAGTAGGTACCGGGTTCAGCGGTAATTATCCATCCGTCAGCGGCCTGATTTACTGCTCTTTGCACCGAAGGCGATGTGCTTTTGGGGAATAAAAAACTGGAGGTAGTTACAAATGCAGCATTGGGTAATACAGAAAGAAATCCGAGAGAATCGAAATCGATACCATGGTTCAGTTTGTTCTCCAGAAGCAGGAGTTCGGTTTCTGTTAATGCAGAGGGAAGTTTCGGACCCAATCCAAGATTGAATTGATTTTGACCCAAATTCAGGTCAATATCGACCGGACGCATCTGTGTAGCAGGATATCCGGTCTGGTTCCAAACGGGAATTCGTCTTGAGGTTCCGGAAGCGGAGTCAAGGGCAACAAAGGTCCGGATGTTGGAACCGAATGTATTGGCATCGGTTCCGGCGCCTCCCACTTCCACATTCACAAAGGGCACTACACCGGTGCCAAAATTGTGATTTTGAAAAGAAATACCGGTTCCTCCGGGAAAAGCCGAGCCGTTCATCACATTGCCTTTTATTACAATACTGTTGCTGACCGGAGCATCGTTGGCGGTGGATTGTTGCTTGGTATTGGCTGCAATACAGGTATAGCTGCGTCCTGTGTCCACAGGATTGAACGTGTTGTTCAAAACCTCTACGTTGCGGGACCGCGTTGAAAAAACTCCGTTGTACATGAACCGGTTGAAGCGGTTGTTTTGAACACGGATGATGGAATTGGTCCTTGTATTGTTCTTTATTTCCAGCATGCAAAGCGATTCCAGGCCCTGCAGAGGCTCAAAAACATTGCCGGAAACAAGGTGTGTTTGGTTTGCTGCGGGAATATTAATTTCCAAAGCGGCCGAACTGCCCAAAATATGGTTGTTGAGTATTTGCAATCTGGCAAAAGAATTTCCGGATTGGATACCGAAAATCCCCCAAATTTGATTCGAGTCTGCAGGATTGGCTCCTCCGATTTTTCCAAACCCACCAAATGTCCGAATTCCCCTACCAAACAAAGAATTGCCGAAGGCTAAAGGGCGGATGATGTTTCGGGCAATCAAAAAGGAATCGAGTGTGGCCGAAGAAGCAGCCTGTCCCAAGAGAATCCCAAAAGAATTAAATTCATAAAGACCTGAGCTGCTGGAGGAAAAAATGTGATTGTCCAAAATCCGAAGCCTGTTGAATCCGGAGCCCGGACTGAAAATTCCCCGCATAACTGTAATCTGGTTGACTCTGAGTTCAAAATTTTGGATGGTTACATCGGTTGAGGTAACAATAAAATAGGAACTTAATGATGGAGCTGCAGATGCCTCAAAAACTGGTCTTGCTCCTACTCCGGGAACGCCTGCGGTTTCGTTTCCAAAAATTTTGAGGCGCTTGTTGATGGTGAGATTGACCTCATTATAGTTGCCTGCCTGAACTACTATGCTGTCATCCGAAACAGCCTGCGAAACAGCAAATCCCAAGGTTTGCCATGGTGTGGCGGGATTTTGTGCCTGAACAGCAGAATTTGAATTATTTCCTGTAGTGCTGCTTACATAGTATTTTGTAGCAAGCATGTTGTGGTTTTGAACAAAAAATCCAAAAACAGCAAGTAAGGAAACGTTAAAAAATGACTTTACTCTAATGCTTTTGTGCATTTTTAAAGGGGCAGAGACACGCATAAACACCTGTAAACAAGTTAATTGATTAAATAATTTGGGGTAAAAAAAGAACATGAAAATCAAGGGTTTAGGTTTTTTGATACGTTTTTACCGATGCAAAATGCTTTAATTTTTAAAATCAAGCAAGGTGCAGTTTCAATTTGCTAAAAATCAATGAAATAAAATGTTATTTTCTGAAGCAACCGTTTGCCACGGCCTCCCGATGCTCAAGAAAAAATCATTTGCAGGACAAAGCCTTATCCTTCACTTTCTGGGAAGTGAAGCATTTCACCTCATTTTCTCCAGCAATTTGTTCAGGATTTCAGCTTCAGTTTCCGCCAATTCCCGGTTTTTGTTGCCCCAAATCAGGCTATCGCGATCCAATAATTTCAACAAATTCAATCCTTCGTTGGTAATACAAATTTCAACCTGCCTTCTGTCTTTATCGGAGGGCTTTCTATCAACCAGACCTTTCATTCTCAATTTTTCTACCAGCCGCGTTGCATTGCTGTTTCGGTCAAGCATCCGTCTGCTGATATCTAAAAGGTTCATTTTTCGGGGATGCGAACCACGAAGAATCCGAAGGACATTGTACTGCTCGGGCGAGATGCCGTGGGGTTTAAGTCGTTTAACCTCTTGAAGATAGAATGTGTTTGCTGTATATACAATATTTACAAATGCTTTTTCCTGCTCACAGCTAAAGTTTTCTTGACTTAAAGCTTCTTCTGACTTCATTTGATTTAATTTTGTTTTACAAACGTATAAAAAAATTTAAACTAAAAACTGTAGACATTAATTAGTCCATTATCGTTGTAAAGACAATATTAATAATGAAAAATAAATCAGGAGCGGCATTGGTTTACCATTGGCAGTCTTTTCCTTTACTTTCTGTTTTGCTTAGCCTGGTTGCAGGAAAATTATTCCGTGACCAGATGGGGACAATTCCGGATTGGGGAATTTTCGTAATCCTTGGCACGATATTGCTCAGCGGCATATT
>CANHCT010000196.1 GCA_947459175.1 Hymenobacteraceae bacterium | reverse complement strand
CCATCAATATGCCCAAGTCCGGCGGAATCAATAAACGCAGCGACTACCTGTGGAAAATTGAAGCATCCACCGGTTTTTCAACAGCCTCTGTTTCCCACGAAGTACTCATTCCCAATGATTTTAATGAAACTGTTTCTGCCGCCTCCATTGCAGGCTTTGTGGGAACACGGACAGGAGCAAGCGGATATTTTTCCAAACTTTCACCCAGCAATAAAATTATCGGCTCTCTTGGGAACTACCGCCTCACCCGAGGTGTAGTCAACAACCTGGATGATGTGAATTCCAATTATTTTATCACCGGAGAAACCAACGGCTTTGACCTCCCGGATGACCCCACATTTACCTGGCTCGGTGGTGGCTTACCCGATCCGAATTCCTGGACCCAGGCAAACAACTGGCAAAAGGACTTTGCCTCTGATCCCTATCCGAATAATCCCATACATCTGGTCCGGATTCTGGGCGGAACAGGCAATCCCACCATTCCCGGCGGAAGCACCATTGCAGTTGGAAATATTATTCAAAATGCCAGAAAACTTGTAGTTTCTCCCAACGCTTACCTGAGAATTGCAGGTAACTACAACCTCAACTTCCCTCAATCATCCCTGCAAGCCGGAACCGGTCTGCTTAATTCGACCGGGATCAACACCCTTACAGGAACAGGCACATCCTTTCTTACTGAATTGCAGCCCGGCAGCTATATTTACAGATCTGGCGACAACCTTTTAATTGGTTTGGTTACCGGAATTACCAGCAATTCAATCCTTCAGATTCAGGCCAATGGCTTCAGCGGTGAAACGCCCGAAGCATTCTCCGGCATGGGTTTTAACTTTGTTACCCCTGTGGCTGTGCCCGGAACGGGACAAATCAGTCTTACAAACGGTCAAAGGCTGGTAAGCATATCCGGAGGAACCTTTTCGGCCGGTATGGTTGGCCGGGTTTTGCTGGATGGATCCGGAAATTATCTTGGTTTGATTACCAATTTTTTAAATTCCGGAAGTGTGGAATTGTTATCAACCGGTAGCAACGGGACTTATTCTGGAAGCACCCTCAGCAGTGCTTCCTTTCAAATCCGGAACTTTGTTACTGCTTCCGGAAGCGGAACCAATGAATTTCAGCCGACCAGCATTGTGGAATACAATGGAAACAATGCCCAAAATATCGGACAGGGTAATTATGAAAATCTGGTGATCCTTGACTCGAGATCTACTACCGGACAACCCGGAACCATCAGCTTCAAACACATTCCCGTTGGTGGGGTAACTGTAGGTGTCAACAATCAGCTGGATGTCCGGTTGTTTAACCGGGCGGGTGTGCTCATGGCAAACAAATGGCAGTTTGGCAATACCGCTACCCTGAATTATATATGTCCGGATTATACCAATACCGCTTTCTCCTTTTTTAATTCTTATGACAAATCTACCAATGCCAACTCCCAGATAGGCTGGGGCTATTCCTCTTCTGCCAGGCTTAATTTTTACCTGACCATTAACTCCCCATCCAATTCAGGATATACCCTCGAAGGACAGGAAGCTTACCTGATGGGTTCGGGCAGAATGTCTAACTGGAGCTATACCAAAGGTATTAACGGAGGTGCCAGCCAGATTGCCACCCTGCCCAACGGAGCCAATGTGATTGCCCATGGAACAGCCACATTCACCAATCTGGCCAATCCTTCCGGAATCCTTATTCTGGCCGGAAATTCATTAAGTCCATTCAATAGCTTTACGCTGAATGGTCCGATAAATGGCTTTCAGCTTGTGGGTCCGGGCGGCTCCAATCTGAACAATATCACCGTTGGGGGCTCAGGTACAATTACAGGAGATATGTTTACCAATTATTACTCGAACACAAGTTTGGTAACAAAATTGAATACACTGACACTGAACCGGCCGGGCATTACTATTACGCTGACTCCAACAGCAAGTCAGCACCTGATTTGTGCAGGTAACTTTACTGTAACTGGGGGGAGCCTCGTTGCCCCGCCTACCAATGATGGCAATCTCGGTGGCATTGGACTTATAGTTTCCGGCACCGGCAGCATTACCACCAACAACTCCAATTTTGTGGGTGCCGGAAGCGGGAATGTAACTGTGTCAGGAAATGGTTCTGTCACTGTGAACGGAAACGGATATTTCGGAACCAGCCCTACTTCTTTCGGAGATGTGCTGATCAGTGAAAACGGGGTGGTTAATCTTTCGGCCGGAACCAATCCTGTGGGCCATGGTACATCGCGGGACTGGATTCAGAGCGGGGGAACCGTAACCCTGCCCAACTCCGCAACTTGCCCTTTCGGTGTGGTAAGGAATTTCATCATGACAGGCGGAACCATTTCCAAAGCAGCCGGAAATTTCAATCTTGGCCAAAGCGCATTTGCAGCCGGAAATTTCACTTTTAACGGCGGCACTGCCAATTTCAATGGCGCTGATCTGGTAATTGGCGGTGGATCGGGAGACCAAAGCTACATTTCCTCCACCAATAAAGCCATTACTTTCCGGGATGTCCGGGTCAACAAGACCTCCGGCAATTTTTCATGCCAAAGCGGCAATTTGCGGGTTTTGAGAACCTTTACCATTGTTTCCAATACGCAGGTTACGGCCTCAACAGGAAAAATCACTTTTGTTTCAGATGCCAGTCAGACTGGTGGACTCGCAGCTGTTCCTGCAGGGGCAACGGTGACCGGAACCAACTGGACCATGGAGCGCTTTTTTACCGGAAATGACAGCCGCTGGAGTTTTTTGGGAACTCCAATAACCGGTGCTTCCGTGTCACAGATGGCGGATGATTTTCGGGTCACTTCTCCGGTTTCAGAAGCCAATGTGGTTACCGACAATCCGGAAAGGTCAACCATTTTCACCAGCGAGGAAACCCAGGGCGGCATTTTCCTAGACAATGCGCAAAAGCGTACCTGGAGGATGCTGGGCTCCAACAACATTACGGTTGGAAAGGGATATCGTACCTTCATAAAAGGAGACGGATTACTATCCAACCGGATTTGGGATGTGACCGGCGGAATGACCGTGGGACCGCAGACGATTAACCTGACGAAAACTGCCTACACCTGCAGCGGAAGTTCCGACCAATGTTCTGTAGGAGACCAGGGCTGGAACCTGATTGCCAATCCCTTACCTTCGGGCATTGATTGGAATCATGCCTCGCTCGGCAAAACAAACATCAACAATGCATTCTACCGCTGGGAAACCAATGCCTACCGGGCCTACATTCAGGGTGCTGAGACATTTGTCACAGGCCTTCCTGCATCTACCGGCGTTCCATCCAATGTATGGCCCAGCAGTCAGGGTGCCTTTGTGTATGTGCTCGGAGCTGCGCCAAACTCCGGCTCAGTTACCTTCACAGAGGCAAGCAAGGTGTCTTCCTCCGGTTCATTTTTCAGAACCAATGCGGTAAAAGTCAATCAGTTGGGTATCGGCATTTTTGGTGAGGGTCTGACAGACCAGACCGGAATCTGGTTTAAGCCGGAAGCCAGCGGGGGCTTCGACCTGAATATGGATGCCCACAAACTGATGAACCCGGCACTGAGCCTCTATACCAGTACCACAGACGGAATCGGAATGGCCTACAACAGCCTGCCCATGTTTGATGAAACCACCATTGTTCCCCTGTATGTAAAATCAGAACTGGCCGGTAATTTTACCCTGACCTTCGGGGATGTGAATACCTTCGATGAAGGCATAACTGTTTACCTGAAAGACAACTATTTGGGCGAAATTATTCCGATTGGGGAGGGCATGCAGTATCCATTCTCCATTGACGGAAATGCCGCTTCTCAGACCGAGCGGTTTGAGATTGTTTTTGCCCCATCTGCCGTTACTGCGGTAAGCACCGGAAGGGATGCTTTCGCTGCCAGTGTGGTTCCGAATCCGGGCAATGGTCAAAACCTGAACATCCTTTTGAAAAATCCGGTGGCCTCGTCCACCCGGATTATCATCACCGATATGTTGGGCAAGGTGATTTTGGATGAACAATATTCCGGACAGGGCAATTCCATCCGGCTGCAGACCGATTTGCCGAACGGAGTGTACCAGGCCGCCATTATAAATGGTAAGGAAAAGGCGCTTCAGAAAATTGTAGTAAACCGGTAAGGCCCTTTCTACAAAAAAGGCCTGTAGTGAAAACTGCAGGCCTTTTTTTATTAGTTTTTGGGAAAAGGGAAAATCCAAAAAATCAGGATGGTTTTTTCGCCATCAGGGGTAAAAGCCCTGCACCTCCAGATAGGGAGACCGGCTCATCCCGCCGGGATTACAACCCGGAACACCTTCGGGAATGCCGATGCCGAGTTGGCGGTAATATTCTTCCCAAGCGGGAAAATACCGGTCGCTTCCGGGAATCCTGAAGGTCATGGGCGAGAGTTCAAAAACGGGCTTTCCGCTGTTGGCCGATTTGAAGGCTTCATACAACAATTCGGAGCAGTACCATTTTCCGTTGCCCGGCAAAAAGGCATCGTCGTATGGCTTACCCAACT
>CANHCT010000195.1 GCA_947459175.1 Hymenobacteraceae bacterium | reverse complement strand
TTCGCTTTCCAACATCATCCGCAAAGGCTTACTGCAAAATCAATTCTCTCAGGCAGATTTGGATTTGGCAAAGACAAGTCCCTATTTAAAACATGTAAATTTTGCTGAGATATAGGTGCAGCCAAGATTTGACATATCGGATAAGTCAAAATTCAAAAGGCTTGGAAGTTTTCAGATTTTTGTTGTATTGCCCCGGTACGGGCAGGATTGGTAAAAAAGATAATACCTATGGAGAGGTTGCGGGGCAATGTATGGCCTGCGCAAAGGGCTTTTGGATCTGGCGGTGTTTTAAATAAGGAAAGTGTGTGTCGGATTGCAAATCCTGCGATAAAGGTTCGCCATTACAAATGTCGGAATGCGGTGAAGAAATAGGGATTCTAAAAACCTCAGATTACGGTAGAATTGTTCTTACTACTTAACTGGTTTTTTGAAGAGGCTTGAGGTCTCCGGAGTGGGCAAACATTAAAATATTTTGATTTTAATGTTTGCTATGGATTAACACCATAAATTCGCCCCGTAAAAATGAACCAGACTTTAAAAAAGCAATAAAATTAATGCCTGAAATTCTCTATCAAATAAATCCTGATCGAACCAAACCGTGGAACGACTTGCCAGATTTACCGATTGCTGAATCACTGTATCGCAACATTTCTGTTCTCGAGCACCTTGTAAAAGCAAAGGAGGCTCTTGGGAGGTTGCAGGGAAGGAGCATAGCCATTTCAAATCCTGCCATGCTTATCAACTCCATTTCGTTACAGGAGGCAAAAGCGTCCAGTGAAATTGAAAACATTTTCACCACAGACGACGAGTTGTATAAGTCGTATTCCGAAACCATGACCAAACCTATGCAGGCTTCTGTAAAAGAAGTGCTTAGATATAAGGAAGCGTTGTGGAAAGGACTGGAAAGGCTACGAAAAGAAAATGGTTTTACCCTTACCTATTTTGTTGAAACCATGCAGCAGATCAAACAGGTTGAGGAAGGATTAAGGCCTCCATTTTCACAAACCGTTATTCTCCGGGGAGGAAGCGGACCCAATTCGGGAAAACCGGTTTATACCCCCCCAAGGGGTTCCGGAATTCTGGAACAAAAGATGGAAAATCTATGTAGCTTTTTAAACGACGATGTTGCTTTTCCGATTGACCCGGTTTTAAAACTGGCTATCGGACATTTTCAATTCGAAGCCATTCACCCATTCCGGGATGGAAACGGCCGAACCGGCAGGATTTTTTGCATACATGTTCTCACACAAAAGGGTGTATTGGATTTACCCATCTTGTATTTGAGCCGGTACATTCTCACCAACAAATCCGAATATTACAGGGTGCTTGAAGGGATTTCTCAAAGAGGAAACTGGGCCGAATATTTCATGTTTATGCTTACGGCCATCCACCACATGGCCAATCTGACCTATGAAAAGATCAACAGGATTCTGGCAAGTAAAGAAGCGATTCAAGCGGAAATTGAAAAACAATCCAATTTCAAAAATCCGGAACAATTGGTACAAATGATTTTCCATCAACCGTTTTCGAAGGTAAAGCATTTTACAGATAAGGGTTTGTATGCAGAGAATACAGCAAGGGAATATCTAAACCGACTAAGCCAGATGGGTGTTCTTGAGAAAAGAACCATCCAGGGTCATTCTTACTATTTCAATATCGAATTGGGTTCTATTTTAGGAGACTGATTGTCAGACAAAATAGGAGGAACAATATTTTTCTTTCACCGTGTTCTGCCTTTCCCCGCTATGCGGGATTGGCAATCCCGTACCATATATCGCAGGATTTTCAATCCGTCTAAATCCACCGCTGTTCGGTGTGTCCCCACATGCCACACGCTGGCAAATCCAATCAGAAAATGAGCCCGTGAGAATTGAAAATCAAGGATTGCCAAACATATCCAGTGCGCCGGCCCGACAAAACAGCGGGGGTGGGCCGGATGCGGGTGGGCCTGTTTGTCTTAGATTTGCCAACCCACATCCTGGCTCAAAAACTCTCGTTTTTGCCCTTCTTTTTTATCAAGTTGAAAATCCCGACATGTCGGGGCAAAAAGAACAAAATGTATGATACGGCAACGATGGACCAAACCGCAGATTCTGTCACCCCTGCGGGGTTGATTGAAAACTGTTTCTTTCCTTTTCTATAATCTTATCACCCCTGCGGGGTTGATTGAAGACTGTTTCTTTCCTTTTCTATAATCTTATCACCCCTGCGGGGTTGATTGAAGACTATTTCTTTCCTTTTCTATAATCATCTTACCCTACGGTGTTTGAATTTGGTTGTTTTAATCCTGAAGGGATGAAAAGATTATAGCCAGATGAAGCCCAAAATGTCATTAAACCCCGAAGGGGTGATATTCTCAATCCATCCAATCAAATAAATATTTTTCGTTGTATTCAATTTCAAATTTTTGAAGGAAATCAAGGTATTCTTCTTTGAAAGTTTTCTTTCTATGGTGTTCTTCCTGATTGGCAATGTATTGATATACATTTTCAATTTGAGAATGAGCATAAGAGAATGCACCGTATCCTTCCTGCCAGGAGAATTTTCCTTTGATGAATTTTTGTTCGTTTATAAAATTAGAAGAATTGTTTTTGATGTCTCGAACTAAATCAGAAATACTCATAACAGGCTTTAAACCAACAAATACGTGAACGTGGTCTGCGACACCGTTTACGATAATTGGTTTTTGATTTTTGCCTTTGATTATGCCGGCTATGTATTTGAATACTTCATCACGCCAAGGTTTTTGCAATAAATTTTCTCTTCCTTTTACGGCAAAAACATATTGAATATAAATTTGTGAAAATGTGCCTGCCATAATGCTATATCACCCCTTCGGGGTTGGGTTGTGTTTGGTTCATCTTGTTTTCTATAATCTTGTCATCCCTTCGGGATTTTTCTGTTTTTGGTTCGACAGGCTCACCACAACGCAGCTCCCCTGCAAAAGCCTTTTGCAAGATGGACTTTTTCGTTTCTTCAAAATCATCAATTTTCTTTTGATACACGGCTCCCAATTTTTGCGTCTCAGCTCGCAGGGCAGCTGATTGCTGACAAATGATTTTGAGAAAATGAAGGACTTTAGCGCCTTCCACAACGCCCCAACCACAAACTTTTAGCTTTGGGTCTATGGGTTCTGCCCGGGTTTCGGATTCGTTCATTGTTCGGTAGGTTTATATTCTTCAGCTATCATCCATTTTTCTCTTGAACGAAAAGCAGGAATAGTTTGCCTTTTGGCCTTATTGGCAGCCACATTTGCTTTTACATTGTTTTGGCTTGCCCAAACCGAAAGCGGAATTATTTTTTTTGCCGTAAGTAAGGTGATGCGTTTGTGCAATGTTTCTTGTAATAGCAGCGCAAACAATTCGGTAAAACCACCAAATTTCAGCGTAGATTGGTATTTGGTAAACAGCGGATAGTATGCTGTGTTTTTGCTTTTATTCTGAATGATGATAGGCGGCAAACCTGCGTTCATTAGCTGCAGGTTGATAAGCACTCTGCCCATTCGCCCATTGCCGTCTACAAAAGGGTGAATGGTTTCAACCTCGGCATGAAAGTGTGCAATGGCATCTAAAAAATATGCTGTTTTATTTTGGTTGTAACCATCCACTAATTCTTGCATCAGCGTGGGCACAAACTGCGGATTTGCACCCAGGTGATTCCCAACTCTTACCCATTCTTTGCCACTGCGAAAACGCCCTGCTATAGGTTCATCAATGTGCGTAAGCAGGGTTTTGTGCAAACCTAAAATGAGTTTTATGGTAAGTTTATGTGTGTACTTTTCCAACAGGGTTTCCGTAAGTTTTGCCAGGTTTTTGGCTTCGTAAATTTCCCGCACACTCACTTTTCGTTCTAAGTGGCCACCCGCCAAAATCTTTTCGGTATCTTCTAAGGTGAGTGTTGAATTTTCAATAGCGTTTGAGTTGTAAACCATTTCGGGAATTTCGGCAAGGGCTATTTCTTTAAGCAGGGTTTCGTTGCCTTTTGCCAAAGAGGTGTATTGCTTTTGCAAGCCCTCCAGTTTATCTTTTGTGGTTTGGTTTATCATTTTTATGCTGCCCAACTTACCGTGAAAAACATTGCCAATATACTACTTTTCACGGTAACATTTTTGCTGATTTGGCAAGCTCCCCCGCAAGTGCCTTTTGCAAGATGGACTTTTTCGGTTCTTCCAAATCACCCTGCAGGGTGATTCTTTCTTTTGCTGTGGGTTGTAATTCCCGACATGATCAATAGGAGTTCAGTTCCGCTGTTTGAAAAAAATATCCGGCGCGCCGGCCCGACAAAACAGCGGGGGGGGCCATGATTATACCGGTATAGACAAATTTTCTACCTTCGAAATCATTAAGATTTCGGTTCCGAAAACCATCCTTTCGCTTTCCAACATCATCCGCAAAGGCTTACTGCAAAATCAATTCTCTCAGGCAGATTTGGATTTGGCAAAGACAAGTCCCTATTTAAAACATGTAAATTTTGCTGAGATATAGGTGCAGCCAAGATT
>CANHCT010000194.1 GCA_947459175.1 Hymenobacteraceae bacterium | reverse complement strand
AGGTTGGGTGAATTGAGTTTCAGGTTTCAGGTTTCAAAGTTTCAGGATGGGTGAATTGAGTTTCAGGTTTCAGGTTTCAAAGTTTCAGGTTGGGGGGATTGGGTTTCAGGTTTCAAAGTTTCAGGATGGGTGAATTGAGTTTCAGGTTTCAGGTTTCAAAGTTTCAGGTTGATTGAGTGTCAAAATCAACCGCTGCTTTTTCCAAAACCATTACTTTTGCCTCCATGCTCGAAAAAATAGAGGAGATAAAGCAACAAATTGAGGCCTTTGTCCTCGATTCCAAAGCCCGTCAGGAAGAATTTCGTTTGGCGTATCTGTCCAAAAAAGGTCTGATTACCGATTTGATGAACGGACTGAAAGATGCGGCACCCGAACAAAGAAAATCACTCGGAATGGCCCTCAATGAGCTGAAGAACAGGGCATGGGAAAAGTTTGAACAGGCAGAGAACGCCCTTCAGGCAGGGGAGGAGAAGGCCGATATTCCGGATATGAGCCTGCCCGTAAAAAGTTTGCCCCTGGGTTCCCGGCATCCGCTATCGATTGTACGGCAGGAGATCATTGAAATCTTTGAGCAGATGGGTTTTGCCCTGGCCGACGGACCGGAGATTGAAGACGACTGGCACAATTTTTCTGCACTCAACTTTCCACTGAATCACCCGGCGAGGGATATGCAGGATACCTTTTTTATCTCCCGTGATCCTGATGTATTGCTCAGGACCCATACCAGTACCGTTCAGGTACGGCTAATGGAAAAGCAAAAGCCCCCGCTGCGGGCCATTATGCCCGGAAGGGTGTACCGCAATGAAGCCATATCGGCCCGTGCACATTGCCTTTTTCATCAGATCGAGGGCCTGTACATCGACCGTCAGGTTGGCTTCAGTGACCTCAAGCAAACCCTGTATCATTTTGTAAAAGAAATGTTTGGGCAGGACCAGAAAATCAGGTTCCGGCCTTCCTTTTTTCCATTTACAGAACCCAGTGCGGAGATTGATATTTCCTGCCTTATCTGCCATGGAGAAGGGTGCAACATTTGCAAGCATACCGGCTGGGTAGAAATAGGTGGGTCGGGCATGGTAGATACCAATGTGCTCAGCGCCAATGGTATAGATACGGAAGAATTTACAGGCTTTGCTTTCGGCATGGGCATTGAGCGCATCACCATGCTGAAATACGGGATCAAGGATCTGCGCCTTTTTACCGAAAACGATGTCCGGTTTATCGGTCAGTTTTCCGGGTTGGGGTAGGAGAAAAACTAAAAAAATGCCCTGTCTCCGGTCTGAGCGCAGGGCATTTTTATTTCAATACGCCCTGGCAAAAACCACCCTTCCGGCTGAGGGTTTTCCGCTTACCATGCAGAAGCCGTTTTCCTCTTCTCTGTCGAGGGGAATGCAGCGGATGGTGGCCTTGGTTTCGTTTTTGATTTTCTCTTCCGTCTCCGGGCTGCCGTCCCAATGGGCGAGGATGAAGCCGGGGTTTTCGTCGAGCTCTTTTTTGAAAGTTTCGTAGTCGTCCACCTTCTTTGTGTTCATGGTTCTGAAATTCAGCGCTTTCTGAAAAATATTCTCTTGAATTTCATCCAATAAAGCCAAAATCCGTTCTGCCAGGCCTTCAATTGGTACCGATGTTTTGCTCAGGGTATCTCTGCGGGCCAGTTCAATCTGATTGTTTTCCAAATCCCGGTTGCCGATGGCCAGCCTCACCGGTACACCCTTCAGTTCATATTCCGAAAATTTCCAGCCGGGCTTGTGGGTATCCCTTGCATCCAGCAAAACAGAAATACCGGCCGATTGCAGGGCTTTTTTAATTTCTTCGCATTTTTTAAAAAGGGCCTCGTTGTTGTCGCCAAATACTATGGGTACAATCACCACCTGATGGGGCGCCAGTTTGGGTGGCAATACCAGGCCGTTGTCATCAGAGTGTGCCATGATGAGGGCCCCCATCAAGCGGGTACTCACACCCCAGCTCGTGCCCCATACATAATCCAATGCACCGTCTTTTCCGGCAAATTTCACATCAAAGGCCTTGGCAAAGTTCTGACCCAGAAAATGAGAAGTGCCTGCCTGCAAGGCTTTTCCGTCCTGCATCATGGCTTCGATGCAAAAGGTTTCCAGGGCACCGGCAAATCTCTCGTTCGGCGTTTTCACACCCTTGATGACCGGCAGAGCAAGGAATTTTTCGGCAAACTCTGCATAAACGCCCAGCATTTTCACCGTTTCTTCCATGGCTTCTTCTTGGGTAGAATGTGCAGTATGGCCTTCCTGCCAGAGAAATTCTGCTGTCCTCAAAAAGAGACGGGTCCGCATTTCCCAGCGCACCACATTGGCCCATTGGTTGATGAGCAGGGGAAGATCGCGGTAAGACTGAATCCAGTTTTTATAGGTACTCCAGATGATGGCTTCCGATGTGGGCCTTACCACCAGTTCTTCCTCCAGTTTTGCTTCCGGGTCCACCATAAGTTTGCCCTTGTTGTCGGGGTCAGCTTTGAGGCGGTAGTGGGTTACCAGGGCGCATTCTTTGGCGAAGCCTTCGGCATTTTTTTCCTCTGCTTCAAAAAGACTTTTCGGGACAAAAAGCGGAAAATAGGCATTCACATGGCCTGTTTCTTTGAACATCCGGTCCAGGGTTTGCTGCATTTTTTCCCAAATGGCAAATCCGTAAGGCTTGATTACCATGCAGCCCCTAACTGCCGAGTTTTCAGCCAGATCCGCTCTTTTAACCAGTTCATTGTACCAGGCCGAATAATCTTCACTGCGTTTTGGAAGTCCTTTGCTCATCTTCTGTTTGTTATCTCTCTTAAATTTATGTTAAAAAACATGCGATTTTAGACCTTTTTAAGCGAAACAAAGAAACTTGGTTGTATTTTTACATGAGCATTGAATAGCATACGGCTTCTGCCGGAGTCAAAACCAAAAATACAGAACTCAATATAAACTGAACAAGCCCTGATTAACAAGCACTTCAACTTTCCAACACCATGACAACGAAAAAAGAAATCATATTTAAGGCAGCGCTTATCGGATTCTCTGTTTCAAGCCTGATTTCCTGCACATCCACCCAGGTTACCGGTCCCGGATACGACGATGCTTATTTCAGCTCTTCCGACAGGGCCAAAGCCCAATCTTCGCGGCAAGGCGGCAACCAAAACGAAACACAAACATATCCCAACAACTACAACAACGATGGCAGCCTGAATCCCTATGCCGGCGGTCAGGCTCCTGCCGGCGGTGAAAACCAAACACAAAACCAAAATGCAGCCAATGCAGCAGCCGATTATGTAAATCCCGATTACAGGGCATCGGGTCCCGTGGGTGATGGCAATCAGGATGCAGGCCGGGGACAAAACGGCACCACCATCATCAACAACAATTATTACGACACCGACCACTACTATCGTTCTGCTTTTCGTAATACCTTCTTTAATCCCATATTCACCCCTGTGCCGGTATTTGGGATGGGCTGGCCGGGCGCGGGTTTCGGCATCGGGCTGGGATGGAATTCCGGCTTTGGTGTTTACGGTCCTGCTGTCGGGTTAAATTATGGCTGGGGTAATCCCTACCTTGGATGGGGTTGGAGAAACCGCTGGGGTTGGAATGCCGGTTGGGGCATTGGCTATGGCTGGGGATCCTGGTGCGGATGGAACATGGGTTTTGGCGGAATGTATGATCCGTTTTTTGATCCTTTCTGGGGTCCCGGATTTGGTTACAACCCTTTTTGGAATCCCTGGGGTCCATGGAACAGGCCCATTTATTCTCCATATTATGGCTACAATAACGGCAATGGCTGGGGCGGCAATGGCGAAAATCAATCCGGGGGCGGTCGTCGGGTGAGGACCAATATGCCCATTACCAATATGAGCGGCAATGCCGGTGGCAATGTAATTTCCACCGGACAGGGCCCAACAGGCGGCAGAAACAACCGTGCCGCTACCGAAAATCAGACAGGTGCAACGAATCCAGCAGGTGGCAGGGCAGGCCAGGGCACGAGCCCGGTTTTTCGAAATCCCGGAACCAATACTTCTGCCTCAGGAAATACTGCTGAGGCTCCTGGTCAACCTCAGGCTGAAACGGGCCGCGGACAAACCTCCGGCTTTCGCAATCCCAATCCGGACAATAATCCTCCGCAACCGGTTTCCGGAAACAATACGCCCGAGCGCTACCAGCCTCAGGTTACCCCGAGTACCTACACACCCGCTCAGCCCGGAAGGCAAGAATCGCCAAATACGCCTGGTTTCAGAAATACCAATCCTTCTTATGTGCCGCCTCCAACCTCAACCCCTTCCCAGCCTGAGCGCAACACAGGCAGGTTTTTCAGAAACGACAATACACCGACCCAGCCCTATCAGCAAAGTCCGCCTCCTCGTCAGGAGCAAAGCTGGGATTATCCCAGGTCTTCGGGCAGTTCGGGAAGCTTTTTCAGAAACAACAATTCCGGTGGTTCTGAAAGTTCATTTGGTGGCAACAGGTCTTCCGGTTCTTCTTTTGGAGGAGGCCGTCATTCGGGTTCCTCATTCGGAGGTGGCAGTT
>CANHCT010000193.1 GCA_947459175.1 Hymenobacteraceae bacterium | reverse complement strand
ATTAATGAGACAGCAAGATAAGACAAAACGTTCAAAGCGATGCCTAATTTTCCGAAAAAAAGCAAAATGGGCAAAGCCATGGCCATCACCAGAAAGCGGGACCAGTTTTTTTGAAAAGAAAAAGATTTGAATTTCAGGGCCAACAGCGGTACCGGCACAAGCAGCCAAACCGAGGCAAGCAGGGCGAGCCCCGGAAAAAACCAGCCGGGCAGGACAATGTCGGCTTGCGCTATCAGGTGGCCGGATAAAAAGACGAGGAAAAAAGCATTGGCGGGTGTTGGCATACCGATAAACTGATCGCTTTGGCGGGTGTCATTGTTAAAAATGGCCAGCCGGACCGCCGAAAATACTGCCACAAGTGCGGCCGAAAATGACCATATTCCCAAATCCTCCCGCTGCATAACCAGGTACAAGAGTAAGGCAGGCAGGGTGCCGAAACTGACACAGTCGGCCAAAGAATCCAAATCCTTCCCGATGCCCGAAACCGATTTCAGCCAGCGGGCGGCAAAGCCGTCAAAGAAATCAGCAAGACCGGCGATAAGAATCAGATATTCAATCCAATCGGATGATTCAAGCCCAAACGAAGAAAGGAGAAAAATGCCCGTAACCCCACAAGTCAGATTGATACAGGTGAGAAAGTTGGGCAGGTTGTTTTTCAACCACAAAAACATGGGCCAAAAATAGTCATTTCTGAATTGGCCGGCCTCATTTTCAATCTTTCTTTATTTCTCTCGTTTTCCTGCCATTTTTGCCCCATGCTTCCGCTCCGAATTGCTGTCCGGTATCTGCTGGCCCTGCGCCGTGCTTCTACGGTTCAGATTCTGTCGCTGCTTTCCTTCCTTGGAATTCTCCTCGGAAGCATGGCCATGATTATCGTCCTTTCGGCATTCAATGGCTTTGAAAATCTGCTGGTTAACATTTACCACCACCAGGACCCGGACCTGAAGGTCGAGAAAAATGAAGGCAAATTCTTTGAACTCAGGCCCGGTGAAAAGGAAAAAATCAAAGCGATTGCCGGTGTGTCGGGTGTGTTTGAGGTGCTGAAGGACAAAGCTGCGGTGCAATACGGCGAGGGGCAGATGGTGGTTGAAATGGTGGGTATTGAGCCTGCTTCCACCCGATTCAGCCGCCTCGATTCGCTGGTCCGTCAGGGGCGCAATGTGCTTATGGACGGAAATGAACCCCGGGCATTGGTTTCGGCCGGCATACGGGATGCCCTGGATATCAGCCTGAAAAATCAGTTTGACTATCTCAAGGTATTGTACCCCAAAAGGAAAAAGATACTGAAGCCGGGCATTTCCAAAATCTTCAATACCCTGGCCATTGTGCCTTCGGGCATTATGTACCGCGATGAAAGTCAGGTGATTATTCCCTTGTCTTCGGCCCGACTGCTTATGGATAAACCCTCCGGTGTGAGCCACCTGGAATTGTATGTGTCAGATCCTGAGCAAATCGAAAAGGTGAAGAAAAAGCTGCGCTCGGTTTTGGGCAGCGGCTATGCGGTAAAGAATGAAGTAGAGCAGCACGCCGACTTGTTTCGCATTTTGAAGATTGAGAAACTGTTTGTGTTTATGGCACTGGCGTTCATTATTCTTATTTCGTCTTTCAATTTGTTTGTAAGCTGCAGTATGCTGGTAATCAACAAAAAAGCCGATTTTTTTATCCTTTCTTCATTGGGCATGCTGCCTACTGCCCGGGCAAGGGTGGTGCACTGGCTCGGAGGCTTGATTTCGGGCTTTGGCTTGCTGTTGGGATTGGGTACAGGATGGCTGATTTGCCTGCTGCAGTTGTGGTTTGGCTGGATTCCATTGGGTATGCAATCCACAGAAATACAGGCATATCCCATTGATATTCAATGGTTTGATTTTGTGCTTGTAGCCCTTTGGGTGATGCTGGTATCCGTCTTTGCCCTGTGGCTTCCTTCTGCCAAAGCCGGCAAACTTACCTTTAAAAATCAGGCTGTCTGAGTCCGGGCAAAGGTTGCACGACCCGGTTTCAGGCTTCTGACATAAAAGGGTAGCCTACCGAAACCGGAGGATTCCAGTTTTCTTTGATGGCCCGGGGAGAAACCCAGCGGTAAAGGTTCAGAACCGAACCGGCTTTGTCGTTGGTTCCGGAGGCCCTTCCGCCGCCGAATGGCTGCTGTCCTACCACTGCACCGGTGGGCTTGTCGTTGATGTAAAAGTTACCTGCCGAATGATTCAAGGCCTTGGTAGCCAGGTCTATGGCGTAGCGGTTTCGGGCAAATACTGCACCTGTCAGCGCATAGGGCGAGGTGCTGTCCACCAATTCCAAAGCCCGCTCAAACTGGCTGTCTTCGTACAGATAAACCGTCAGTACCGGACCGAAAAGCTCTTCCTGCATGGTGACATACATAGGGTCTTCGGTCAGGATGATGGTGGGCTCAACAAAATACCCGACCGAATCATCGCATTTTCCTCCGGCCCATATTTCGGCCACGGGACTGCTGCCGGCTTCGGTTATGTATTTTTTAAGTTTATCGAATGATTTTCTGTCGATTACCGCATTCACCAGATTGCGGAAATCTTCGACACTGCCCATTTTGATTTCGGAAAGGTGCTTCTTCAGCAAGGCTGAAAGTTGCGGCCACATGCCTTTGGGAATGTAAGCCCGGCTGGCAGCCGAACATTTCTGTCCCTGATATTCAAAGGCACCGCGAACCAATGCCACGGCCAGGGCTTCCACATCTGCACTTTCGTGCGCAAGGACAAAATCTTTGCCTCCGGTTTCGCCCACAATCCGGGGATAACTTTTATAGGTTTTGATGTTTTTGCCTATTTGGTTCCATACATCCTGAAACACCGATGTACTGCCTGTAAAATGGATGCCGGCAAATTCGGGATGCTGAAAAATAACCGATCCGGCTGTAGGCCCGTCCACAAAAACCAAATTGATGACGCCATCGGGCAAACCGGCTTTCATAAAAACCTCCATAATGACCTGAGCGGCATAGATCTGGGTATTGGCCGGTTTCCACACCACAGTATTGCCCATGAGTGCGGGGGCAGAAGGCAGATTTCCGGCTATGGCGGTAAAGTTGAAGGGCGTAAGGGCAAACACAAATCCTTCGAGAGGGCGGTACTCCATCCGGTTCCATTGGCCGGCAGCAGAAACCGGCTGGCCAGTATAGATTTGCTCTGCAAATGCCGCATTAAATCGCAGGAAATCAATCAATTCACAAGCTGAATCTATTTCGGCCTGATAGGCGTTTTTGCTTTGCCCCAGCATGGTAGCTGCATTGATTTCGGCCCTGTAAGGCCCGGCCAGCAACTCGGCTGCCTTTACGAAAATGGCGGCTCTTTGGTCCCAAGGCAGGTTTTCCCAGTCTCTTTTGGCATTGATTGCCGCGGTAATCGCCTGTTCCACATGTCCGGCATCGCCCTGATGAAAGTGCGCCAGCACATGGGCATGTTCGTGGGGCGGATGAATGGTTTTGGTTTTGCCTGTCCGGATTTCCTGCCCGCCGATGATCATCGGGATGTCTTTAACGGTGCTTTTGGCCCGGGACAGGGCGGCCTTGAGGGCGGCTTTTTCGGGGCTTCCCGGAGCGTAGGACAAAACCGGCTCATTTACAGGCCGGGGCATGCTGATAATTCCGTTCATGAAGTTGCGATTAAATCAAGGATGAAATGTGCCTTTTTTCGACGGCGCAAAAGAAACACTTTGCAGCTTAAGAAGCCTTTTTTTTCAGGAAATAAGTTTTACTGAAGCCCCTTTTTTCTGCAGGTAATCTGCCACTTTTTTCCGCTGATCGCCCTGAATCAGGATTTCATAATCTTTGGCCGTACCGCCTGTGCCGCAGTGGTTTTTCAATTCTTTTCCCAGCTTTTCCAGAGCGGCAAGCGAGCCCGAAAAGTTCTCTACCAGGGTAACAGTTTTTCCCGCCCGGCCGCTTTTGTCCAGGCTTACTTTTAGTTTTTGCATTGAAAAAGGAATGTCTGCCATTTCTTCGGTTTTGTTTTCCTGATAAGAAAAGTCCGGGTCGGTAGAATATACTACGCCGGTTCTGTTTTTTGGCTTGCTCATTTATTTACGGTGTTTTGGCCTGATTTCAGATACCAGCCGCATAAAATGAGGCCCGCAAGCATCAGCAAACCAAGCAATTCAAATTCAAAAGAAAATTCGGAAGCCAGAACCTTGCCCGTTTCTGCCAGGTCTTTTTCCGCAACTATGCTGTTGTTTTCGGCCTGATACCGGAGAAAAAAGTCGTTCATTTCCCGAAACGGGAACCAGAAAAAACCAATGGTTGTCAGCAGCAGCACCACCAGAGATTTGCCGAAATGAAAGCGCAAAAAAGAGAATGGCGGATTTTCGGTTTTGGGTTCGGGATTGAGGAACATTACAAAAGCCACCAAAACCATTACCCCGCCCACATACAGAAGAATCTGGGCAAATGTGGCCGAATGTGCTGATAAAGAAGCATATACACCTGCTATGCAAATCAAGAAACCAAACAATGAAAATACCGAGGGAATCAGCCTCCGGTTAAACAATACCCCCAGAGAAAATACCAGTGCCCCGAT
>CANHCT010000192.1 GCA_947459175.1 Hymenobacteraceae bacterium | reverse complement strand
TGTTTCCAATAGAGAAATCCTGAAAGGAGAAACTCTACTTCCCTATCCAAATCCAAGCCTAGGCACCTTGGTTTTTAAGGGTTTGAAAGAGGAAGGGCAGCTACAGCTATACAATGTAAAAGGCCAAATGGTAAAGGAGTTGGGGGTAAAACCAAATCAGCAGATTCATGTGGGCGATTTGGTTTCGGGCTTGTACCTGTATAGAATCCAAACCAAGACCAGGTTTTTTTCGGGGAAGGTGGTGAAAAATTAAGTAAAAAGTAAAAACTCAAAACTCAAAAGTGTAAGGTTTCAGGTTTCAAAAAAGTATAAAGGGATTGATAATCAGTAATCATTTTTGGGGATGTTGTTTTGGTTGTTCCTTTTTTTTCCCTTTTGCCTTCAGGCCCAAAGGCTTCTGAAGGCCGGGGTATATTCAAACAACAAAACTATATTTACAAGTTGTCAGAATTCCCTGCCCCTTACCAGTAAACTTTACTAATAAACGGTGGCTCCATCCGAGACTTATGTGATTACCTCCGGCATTTAGGTGCCTTTGAGTACCTCAATATAGTTTCGGATAGTCTGATTGCTTGCTCCCGGGCCTTTCAAAATCCGGCTTGATGAGGCAGTTTTTGCCCGGTCCGATTTTTTGTTTTGAGCTTATGCCCTTTTTTAACTCAGATTATCTTGAACTTTATCCGCACAGCATTTTTAATTCCGGTCAGACTACCCGGAAGAAACACAGGCGACAATTGGAGGGCCTTTCTTACTTTTGTCCCATCTGCAGCAAAGTTTTTTTTCATGCGACAGGCTCTACCGGCGATTGTTCTTATTTTTTTTCTGCCCTTGCTGCTTTTAGCCCAAAGGCCATCCAAACCCCGACCTATCAAAGGTCTGCCTGACAGGCCAAAGTTGGTCATCGGCATTGTGGTTGATCAAATGCGCTATGATTTCTGCCAAAGGTATCTTGGCACTTATTCTGAGAAAGGATTTAAGCGACTGATGCAGAGTGGTTTTTCATTCTCCAACTGCCAATATTCTTATTTCCCGACCATTACCGGACCCGGGCACGCTTCTGTATTTACAGGCACTACTCCCTGGATACACGGCATCGTAGGCAATAATTGGTTTGACAAAAAAACCGGCGGCTTTATGTATTGTACCCGGGACGATTCGGTCCAGGGGATAGGCTCTTCTGAAACAGAGGCGCTTATGTCTCCGAAAAATATGCAATCCTATTCGGTTGCCGATCAGGTGAAATTGTCCTGCGGAGGTAAGTCTTTCGGGATTTCGGTGAAGGACAGGGGTGCTATTCTTCCCGCAGGGCATGGTGCTGATGCTGCCTTTTGGTTTGAGGCAAAATCCGGAAATTTTATCTCCAGCAACTGGTATCACAGTTTGAAAGGCCGACTGCCATCCTGGTTGGAAAAATTTAATAATCAGGGAATAGCACGAAGTTATAGAGATTCGGTTTGGAACCTGCTGAAGCCGGCTCAATCCTATTCGGCCAGTACCGGGGATAATAAAGATTATGAAAAATCCATCCTCAAGGGACAGGATCCGGTTTTTCCTTATGCACTGTCCCGGGATAACAGCCCCGGTTTCGAAATTGTAAGAAGAACCCCATTTGGAAATTCACTGACAGCCAGACTTGCAAAGGTTCTGATTGAAAATGAAGGCCTCGGCCTTGATGAAAAAACGGATTTTCTTTCCCTCAGCTTCTCATGTACCGATATTGTCGGCCACGATTATGGCCCCAATTCTATGGAGGTTCAGGATACTTACCTTCGCCTGGATCGGGATTTGGGCGAATTCTTTGATTTTATGGATGCAAGAATTGGCAGCGAAAATTATCTGGTGTTCCTCACCGCTGACCACGGCATTCTGGAGGTTCCGGAATTTTTGAATGAAAAAAGGCTTCCCTCCCAAAGGTTTCAGGGCGAAGTTTTTCTCTCAGGCCTCAAAGCATATTGCCGCCAAATTTTCGGGAGCGATGATATCATCAAGGCATTCGAAAACCTTCAAATCTACCTGAATGAAGAAGAAATCACCCGCCTGAATCTCGAGCGATCATCGGTCTGCGATAAGATTGTCAGTTACGCTCAGGGTCAGCCTATGGTTTTCAGGGCATTTGCTTTCTCAGGACAGCGGCCATTTCCCGATGTTCCTTTGCTCGAAAAATATGAAAAGGGTTGGTTCAGAGGCAGGTCGGGCGATATACAGATTGTTCTGCCACCCGGAATTTTGGACAGCGAAAGAAAAAAAGGAACTTCCCATGGTTCACCATACAGTTACGATTCCCATGTCCCACTGCTTTGGATGGGCTGGAAAGTGAAACAAGGCGAGACAGCGGAGTTGATACATATCGAAGACATCGCCCCGACATTGTCCCACCTGCTTCGCATCATGGAGCCAAACGGTTGTACAGGCAAAGCCAGAAAAATTCCAATCCAATGATAAAACCAGGTAGTCTTGTCCATGCCATTCAAAAGGAATCCAGGCAGGATTTCTGGATTCTGGAATCTGAAGATATGCCTGAAATCAGCATTCAGGTGCCCCCTTTCGGTCCTTTTACTAAAGGAAAAAGGATAGAGGTATTTATTTTGGAAAGAAATGAAAGCGGTCAGTGGATGGGTTCGCTGCAATTGCCGGGAATTTCTGCGGGCGAGGTGGCTTTTCTTGAGTTGAAGAACACCACGCATTTCGGTTGCTTCTTTGGTTGGGGTCCTGAAAAAGATCTTTTTTGTCCGCTTTCCCTGTCCCTTCCCCATCTGAGGCCGGGTCTTTTTTACCCTGTCATGCTGTCGGAGGATAAGGTCAGACACCGCCTTATTGCCAATATGAAATGGAAAAATCTTCTCCAGCCTGCCGGTCCGGAATATGAAAAGGGCAAAGAGGTTGAAATCCTGGTAGTTGAACCGGTTCCTTTGGGATTTTCTGTTTTGGCAGACCAAAAATATGCCGGCATGTTGTATGAAAATCAGATTTTTTCTCCCGTGAGGCCCGGCCAGAAAATCAAAGCTTTTGTAAACAAGCGCAGGGAAGAGGACGGTAAGTTGGATATTCTCCTTCAGAAACCTGGATTTGCAGAAGTCGGGCCGGCTTCGCAGCGAATTTTGGATGCCTTGAAATCTGAAAAAGGAAGGATACATTTGGGGGATAAATCGCCGGCAGAGGATATTTATTCACGCTTCAGGATGAGTAAAAAGATATTTAAAAAGGCTCTGGGACAGCTATTTAAGGCAGGAAAAATCGGGATGAACGAGCAATCTTTCTGGCTGGAGTCGGAGGACGGCGATTGAAAACAAACCACCATAAAAATGATTCTTGGCATCGAGCATCTGGGCATAGCCATCGCTGATTCTGCAAAGGCAATTGATACCTTTGAGAAGATTTTGGGTACCCGAAAAACAAAAACAGAAAGTGTGGCCTCGGAAAAGGTGAATACTCATTTTTTTCCTGCAGGCGAAAGCCAGATTGAATTGCTGGAAAGTACAGACCCTGAGGGGGTTATTTCAAAGTATATTGCCAAAAGGGGACAGGGTATCCACCACATCGCCCTGAAGACGGATAACATTCTTGCTGAGGTGGAACGCCTGCTGGCACTGGGTTTCGAATTCATTAATCCTGTTCCCAAGGAAGGGGCCGACAACAAACTCATTGTTTTTCTTCATCCCAGGTGTACGGAGGGTGTATTGATAGAATTGTGTCAGGACAAAAGCGATGTCTGAACAAGCCGGTTTCAGATATTTTTTCCATTCGCCTGCTTTTCTGAAAAACCAGGGCCTTTTCCATACAGCGGAATCCTGTCGCGGAGATTTTTCGGGAAAAATATTTTGGTTTAAGCAACAAAGGGAGGGATTCAGCCCCTTGCGGGCACCCTTCGGAGGGTTGGATTATACCGGTACCTGGTCTTTGGATGCAGCAAGTGACCTGATTGTTCGCTTGATGGCAGAATTGAAAGAAGAAAAAATTCAAACCTTTGTGATGACCCAATCTCCGGATGCCTATCAACCGGAGGAAAATTTATCCTTTGCCAGGCTTCTGCTGGAGACAGGATTTGAGTTGCAACATCAGGACATCAATTTTCATCTCCTTGTAAATCAGTCTTTCAGAAAACATCTCCACCGCTCCGAAAGATGGAAATTGAATAAACTCATCCGGCATGGTTTTGTGTTTCAGAAGGAGGAAGCCATCTCATGGGAAATGGTTTATCCCTTTTTTCTTGAAAGCCGAATCCGCAAAGGCTATGAATTAAGCATGAGCCGGGAATCACTGGAAAGGGTGTTTGCTCTGTTTCCTGAGCAATACTCCTTGTTTACGGTTCTGAAGGACGGGGAACCGGCTGCAATGGCCATTACCGTGGAGGTCAATTCTGATATCCTGTATGTTTTTTATACTGCAGATGACCTGAAATTCAGGAAGTTCAGTCCCGTAGTGCTGCTTCATGCCGGTATTTACGATTATGCCGCTGCCCGAAAAATTCGCTTGCTGGACTTGGGTACATGCTCGCTCAGGGGAATGGTCAACAGTGGAGTGGCTACTTTTAAGCGGAGTCTTGGAGGCATTGCCAGCCTGAAAAATACCTGGATTTG
>CANHCT010000191.1 GCA_947459175.1 Hymenobacteraceae bacterium | reverse complement strand
TATTCACTCACCCAGTCCATCACCTTGTCTGAGCCCGAATCGAAGTATTTCTTCATGTAGTTGATGAGTCCCTCGTAACGCACTTCGTAGGCCCGGCCGTATTTTTCGGAATTCACCTGCAGGAGTCCCGCAGAGCCGTAGAGTACCTCGTTCATCACCAGGGGAGGCAGATCTTTGATGGGGGTGCTGATGTTGAAACCGTGCAATTTCAGCAGGGCTGACAGTTGGTGAAATACCCATATATCGCGGTATTCGCCCAATGGTGCAAGTCCGCCCATGCTGATGCTCATCGACTTATCCGGTACCACAGATTGTTCGTCTATCTGCTCGATGATGCCGATGCCATTGCATTCGGGGCAAGCGCCATAGGGCGAGTTAAAGGAAAAACTGTTGGGTGCAGGCTCGTCGTAGGCGATACCTGTGCTGGGACACATCAGAAACTTGGAGAAATGCCGGGGACTTTTTCCCTCCGGCAACAGCATCATCACCCCTTTTCCCAATTTCAGGCTGGCCTGCACCGACTGCGAAAGCCTGGTGCGGTCGTCTGTTTTTATCCGGAGCCGGTCCACCACGATTTCAATATCGTGCACCTTGTAGCGGTCGAGCTGCATTTTGGGGACAATGTCCTGCACTTCCCCGTCTACCCGCACTTTGGAATAGCCCCATTTGCGCCAGGTAACAAAATCTTCGCGGTAGTGTCCTTTCCGGCCTTTTACCACTGGGGCAAGCAGCATAACGGCCTGACCTTCGTAGTCATTTAAAATCGAATTGATGATTTGATCTTCCGATTGCCGGATCATTTTTTCGCCCGTTATATAGGAGAAGGCCTCGCCAGCCCGGGCATACAGGAGTCTGAAAAAGTCATAAATCTCCGTTACCGTGCCCACCGTAGACCTGGGATTGCGGCTGGTGGTTTTTTGCTCGATGGAAATCACAGGGCTCAGGCCATCGATTTTTTCCACCTCAGGCCGCTTCATTTCGCCAAGAAAGCTTCGGGCATAGGCCGAAAAACTTTCCATATACCGCCGCTGCCCTTCGGCATAGATGGTATCGAAAGCGAGGGAAGATTTGCCTGAACCCGAAATCCCGGTGATGACCGTCAGCTTTTCTCTGGGAATCCGAAGGGTCAGATTCTTGAGGTTGTGTTCCCGGGCACCATAAATTTCTATGTAATTCAGGTGGTCGGGCAGGAACTCTTCCTCATGGGTATCGGGATGAATAATTTCTTGGTAATCGGGCATTTACAGAACTTTTTCGGCTTGAATATTTTTCTGTGGAGAGAAAAATGAAGTGCAAAAATATGGAAATAGAAACCATTCCTTTGGTCTCATATTTCAAATGGCAAAACGGCATTGGCCGGACAGGGCACCGGCTGCTTTAAAAACAGGAAACCGAATCAGTTTTGGCCTGCAGCTTCCTCTTGCCGGAGTCTCAGGGCCAGCTTTTGAATGGTGGCTTCCACCTCATCAAACCATTCCTGGTCGTTGGTAGCACTTTTCAGCGTCTCGTTCATACCGCCAAGGGTCTGGAGAAAAAAACGCTTCATTTCACCCACCAGCATGTCCTTGGTCCAAAGGTCTATGCGCATGATGGCCGAATTTTCGGCATCCCAGAGGGAGAGGGCAAATGCCTTGGTTTGTTCTGCCTGCCCAGGATTGTCGGAGGCACTCCAGGAAATTTCTTCCGGAATATTTTGGGTGTCGAGCAACACATCGATGGAAATGGTGGACTTTCTCATAATGGGACCTAATACAGTCTGCTGCGTATTTGTTTAAAAATTTTCCAATAAAAAAAGCCACCGCATGATGCAGTGGCTTCATTTTGTGGGGACGATTGGAATCGAACCAACGACACAAGGATTTTCAGTCCTTTGCTCTACCGACTGAGCTACATCCCCTCCGATTTGGGCCCGCAAAAGTATTGCTCATTTTTCATTCTGCAAATCCTTTTTAATTTTTATGTTGCGGGCCTGTTTCATTTACACCTATGATAAGCCAGATTCTTTTTTCCATCTTATTGATTTTCATGGGATTCCTCATTTTTCGCAGGCTGAGGGCCATCATTAGAAATATTCAACTTGGGCGGGATACCGACATTTCGGACCGCAAAGCGGAGCGATGGAAGAACATGCTTTGGATGGCTTTGGGTCAAAAAAAGATGTTCGACCGTCCACTGGTAGGCATCATGCACCTGGTGATTTACGCCGGATTTTTTCTCATCAACATCGAAGTGCTGGAGATTGTGCTGGACGGGCTGCTGGGTACCCACAGGCTTTTTCTGAAACCTCTGGGCGGATTTTATTCCCTTGTCATTAATTTTTTCGAATTGCTGGCCTTTGGGGTGGTGCTGGTGTGTGTGGTTTTTCTGGCCCGCAGAAATATGGCCTCCATACCCCGGTTTACATCTTCCGACCTCAACCGCTTTCCCCGCCTGGATGCCAATCTGATTCTCGTTTTTGAAATCATCCTCATGGCTGCATTTCTGGGCATGAATGCCGCCGACCATGTCTTGCAATCCCGGGGCAATCACCATTATCCCCATACCGGACCCTTTGTGGTCAGCAGTTTCTTTTCACCTTTTCTCGAAAACTGGTCCGACGCCGGATTGGTGGCTTTCGAAAGAAGTCTTTGGTGGGTACACATTGCGGGTATTCTGGGATTTGCCCTGTATGTTACCTACAGCAAGCACCTGCACATTGGCATGGCATTTCCCAATACCTGGTATGCCAGGCTCAATCCGAAAGGAGAAATTCACAACATGGAATCGGTATCAACTGAGGTAAAAATTGCATTGGGCCTTGCGCAGGACTCGGGTACACCTCCGGCTGCCGGTACCTTTGGTGCCAAAGATGCCACCGACCTCACCTGGAAGCACATCATGGATGCCTATTCCTGTTCGGAGTGCGGCCGCTGCACCTCCGTTTGCCCGGCCAACCTGACCGGTAAAAAACTGTCGCCCCGCAAAATCATTATGGATGTGCGGGACCGGATTACCGAAATTGGGGAGGCCATGGATAAAAATCCCGAGTGGAAGGGCGACGGCAAATCTCTTCTCGGCGACTACACGACCAAAGAAGAAATTCTGGCCTGCACCAGTTGCAATGCCTGCGTGGAGGCCTGCCCGATTCAAATCAATCCTTTGGACATCATTCTGGAAATGCGGCGTTACTCCATCATGGAAGCTACCCAGGCCCCCGCTTCGTGGAATTCTATGTTTGCCAATCTGGAAAACAATGGCGCCCCCTGGGCCATGCCGGCCTCCGAAAGGGGAAAATGGATGGAAAAGGCCGAGTGAAAAAAGGGAGTAAGGAAGGCCCAAAATCAAAAAACCTAATCGGAATTTATCCGATCCGCACAGCGGGTATTCCGGCGTAAGTGCCTGGTTTTGAAATAGAGTTTAAAACCATTGCCCCCATTCCGATGACTACATCATCGGCAAGGCTCACCCCCTGGCGCAATGCGGCGTGAGAACCAATGTATACCCGGTTTCCGGCTGTGCAATTGCCGTTTACGCTGGCTGAGGGTGCGGTGGTGAAAAAGTCGCCGGCAACAAAATCGTGGGCAATGGTGGTGTTGTAGTTCAGGTGGCAGTGGGCCCCGATGCGGATGTTGCAGGTGAGTATACAGCCGGCAGATACAGCAGCACCGGGCCCTATTTCTACCCATTCGGAGATGATGCAGGAAGGATGGATGATGGTTCCGAAGCGGGTTTGCGGGGGCAGCTGTTCCAGCACTTTGGCCCTGTCTGACGGATTGCCGATAGCCAGAACGGCATGATGGGTTTCGGGATTGAAGGCCGACTGGGCAATGACCGGGCAATTCATGATCATCCGCGGACGGTGCACGGAATCGGGCTCGGTAAATACAACATGGCCTTTGTAGTCTTTTCCTTCTTTTTGCCAGGCATCGGCCAGCTGGCAGAGGATGTCTCTGGCCGCTCCTCCGGCGCCAATCAGGGCAATTTTGTCTCCGATAACCATGGTGTGGAAATAATCAGGAGCAAAAATAGTGTTTACAAGCGGGTAAAATAAAAAAAACGGCTTTATCTGCGCCATGGGTAACGGACCGGGGATTTCTTTGAATGTCGGGCTGGCAATCTAACTGACTATGTCCTGACCTTGCTTGAGTAGTTTTCATAGTTGGCTCCGAGGCCCTTTTGCCCAAAGGGCACAAAAACTGCAGATAATCACCTATTGCCAACACAAACCCATAGATTGCAGCATAAAATCAGGCAATCGACGGGAACTGAAAACAAAAAATCCCGAACATCAAAGGCTAAGGATACCCGGAAACAGAAAGCATAAAAAAGCTTTCCCCATACGACAAAGATTGTCGCCCACCCCAACCGGAGATTGGATTGGGGGCTTTTGCCTACTTGGTTCCCGCCAGGGCGGGAGTAAACGTTGCCTTGCCCGGGTTGGCTTCCGTCTCAAAGGCGCTTTTGCCTTAGGGGGTAAAGTACCGGGGCCTTTCCTTTTGTAAGCGGCTTTTTTCCAGTTTTTTGCTTTCAGAAAATCGTTTCCGCAGCCCGGATTTTAACCGCTGGCCACAACATCCCCTACCCACGCCCGGCGGGGATTTTTGGTTTC
>CANHCT010000190.1 GCA_947459175.1 Hymenobacteraceae bacterium | reverse complement strand
GCCCCCTTGCATTTTCATTTCGGGGCACCGTCATGTGTGCCGGCCACTGGTTTTGAAACTGCCGGCGCTTCTTTGCAAGTTCATGAAATTCAGGCACTTTTTGAATCGGGAACCTGCCATTACCTGGCCGAGATGATGAACTGGCCGGGAGTCTTGCACGGGGATGAGGAAGTGATGGCAAAAATACGGCTGAGCCGCAGCATGGGAAAGCCCGTGGACGGCCATGCACCGGGCCTGAGGGGATACCAGGCCAAACAATATTTCAGCGCAGGAATTGAAACAGACCACGAATGCTTTACCTTGGCAGAGGCCTTGGATAAGGCATTGCTCGGTGTCAAAATCCTCATCCGGGAAGGAAGCGCTGCCCGGAATTTTGATGACCTCATTGAAATCATCCGTCATTACCCCGCACAGGTCATGTTTTGTTCGGACGATAAGCACCCGGACGATCTGGTGTTGGGTCATATCAATCTGTTGGTAGCCAGAGCATTAAAAAAAGGATATGATTTTTTTGATGTGCTCCGTGCTGCCTCCCTGAACCCCGTTCGCCATTACGGCTTGCCGATTGGCCTGTTGCAGGAAGGCGATTCTGCCGATTTCATTGTAGTGGAAAGCCCTGAGACCATGAAGGTTTTGGAAACCTGGCGCAATGGCAACCAGATATGCGCACAGGGTCGCTGTCAATGGAGCCCCAAACCGGTTCAGGATTTGCCCAACCGTTTTATTCCCTCCTTTCCTGAGGAGAGTGCTTATTACATATCCGCCAAGAGCAGGGAGACTACCTGTGTTCAATGCATTGAGGCCATTGAAGGTCAGTTGATTACCAAAAGAAAAGAGGTTTGGCTGGAAGTAAAAGACGGGTTCATTTCGGCCAATCCGGAGGAAGATGTGCTGCACATTTCGGTTGTCAACCGGTACCGAAATGCTCCCCCAGCCAATGCCTTTATCTCCGGCTTCGGATTTTCGGAGGGTGCCATAGCCAGTTCTGTAGCACACGATTCCCACAATGTGGTGGCGGTAGGAACTTCGCCAATCTGGCTGAAAAAAGCTGTTGACCTCATTATGCAGCATCAGGGCGGTATTGCAGTCGTAAATGCCGTAGAATCTTGGGTTTTGCCACTCCCTGTAGCCGGTCTGATGTCAGATCAAGCGGGAACGGAAGTTGCTGCAGCATATGAAAAACTCAACGAAGTCTGCCGGAAAATGGGGGCCACCCCCAAGGCGCCCTTTATGCTGCTCTCGTTTATGGCCCTGCTGGTCATTCCCGAACTGAAGCTGAGCGACAAAGGGCTGTTTGATGGACTGAAGTTTGAATTTACCGGGGTGGAAACGGTGTAAAATCAGGCAGAGTCTGTGCAATCCGTTGGCAGAATATTGCCCTGAACCCTTTTCTCCCTATTTTGCCACGGAAAAAATCCTCCGGCTTCAAATAAATTATCAATGAAAATATTGGAAATCAGGGCCATGCGTGGTCCCAACTACTGGTCCATCCGACGGCATAAACTGATTGTAATGCGGCTGGATCTGGAGGACATGGAAGAACGGCCCAGCCATACCATTCCCGGTTTTGCAGACCGACTTGAGGCTATGTTTCCCTCTATGTATGAGCATGAATGCAGCGAAAACAAACCCGGTGGCTTCTTCAGCCGGGTGAGGGAAGGCACATGGATGGGCCACATCGTGGAGCATGTAGCCCTGGAGATTCAAACCCTGGCCGGAATGGATGTAGGTTTCGGAAGAACCAGAAGCAGCTCAGAGAAAGGGGTTTACAATGTCGTTTTTTCCTACATGGAAGAAAAGGTAGGCATCTATGCTGCCAAAGCCGCTGTAGAGATTGTCCAGTCTCTGGTTGATGCAAAACACTATGATCTTGCTTTGGATATCCAGACAATGAGGGAGATCCGGGAAGATGAACGACTGGGTCCCTCCACAGGCAGCATTGTGGACGAGGCTGCCTCAAGGGATATTCCCTTCATTCGCCTGAACCGCCACAGCCTGGTGCAATTGGGCTACGGCATCAACCAGAAGCGCATCCAGGCCACCATGAGCGGCCAAACCAGCAGCATTGCCGTGGAAATTGCCTGCGATAAGGAAGAAACCAAAAATCTGCTCGATGCCGCCAATATTCCCGTCGCCAAAGGCATGACTGTTTACGACGAGGATGATCTGAAAGCGGTGGTGGAAAAGGTTGGGTATCCATTGGTAACCAAGCCTGTAAACGGCAACCATGGCAAGGGGGCCACCATCGGAATCAAAAATTGGGAAGAAGCGGTGCAGGCCCTGGCAGCAGCAAAAAAATACAGCCGGGCCGTAATTGCCGAGCGCTTTATCTCGGGATACGACTACCGTCTTCTGGTCATCAACCATAAATTCATTGCAGCTGCAAAAAGAACACCTGCTGCGGTTTGGGGCGACGGCAAATCCACCATTCAGCAATTGATAGATGAAGTGAACAACGACCCCAGAAGGGGCTATGGGCATGAAAAGGTGCTCACCGCCATCAAGGTGGACGATATGACCCAGAACATCCTGACAGAAAAGGGTTTGACCCTGGATTCCGTTTTGCCCGCCGGACAGGAACTCTGGCTCAAATCAACCGCTAACCTCAGCACAGGGGGAACGGCTGACGATGTCACCGACCTGGTTCACCCTGAAAATGTGTTTATGGCCGAGCGCATTTCCCGCATCATCGGGCTGGACATCTGCGGAATCGATGTGATGACGCCTGATATTTCCATACCTGTAGCAGAAGCAGGGGGAGCCATTCTGGAGGTGAACGCCGCACCCGGATTTCGCATGCACATTGCCCCCACAGGCGGATTGCCCCGTAATGTGGCCGAACCGGTCATCGATATGCTGTACCCCCCGGGAAAAACCGCCCGGATTCCCATCATCTCCATCACCGGAACCAACGGAAAAACCACCACCACCCGGCTCATGGCCCATGTGGTGAAAAGCATGGGTTACAGGGTTGGATTTACCACCACCGACGGCATTTACATTCAAAACATCATGGTGGAAAAAGGCGACTGCACCGGTCCGAAGAGTGCTGAGTTTGTCCTGAAAGACCCCACCGTGGAATTTGCCGTTCTGGAAACTGCAAGGGGCGGAATTCTCAGATCCGGCCTTGGATTTACCAAATGTGACATTGGCATTGTCACCAACATTGCCGCTGACCATCTGGGCCTGAAGGACATCATGACACTGGAGGACCTCGCAAGGGTGAAATCTGTGGTCGTGGAAAGTGTGAGACCGGGCGGATACGCCATCCTCAATGCCGACGACGAACATGTGTATGCCATGCGCAAGGGCCTCGACTGTAAAGTTGCTCTGTTCAGCATGGACGAAAACAATCCGCACATCCGGGAGCATTGTGAAGCCGGTGGGCTCGCTGCCATTGCCGAAAACGGATTTGTTACCATTTCCAAGGGCACATGGAAGATCAGGGTAGCCAAAATAGTGAACATCCCCCTGACCTTCGGAGGTAAGGCCATCTTCATGATTCAGAATATTTTACCAGTGATGATGGCCAGTTATCTGCGTGGTTTTTCCATCGAAGACATCAAAGCAGCCCTCGAGACTTTTATACCCTCGCCGGCCCAAACTCCCGGCAGAATGAATGTGTTTAACTTTCAGAAATTTACCGTGATCATAGATTATGCCCACAATCCGGCCGGATTGCAGGCTTTGGGTAAGTTTCTTGAAAAGGTGGAAGATTCGCCCAAAGTGGGCATCATCACCGGGGTTGGAGACAGGCGGGATGAGGACATCAAAGCCCTTGGTGCCATTTCAGCCAGGATTTTTGATCAGATTATCATCCGCCAGGACAAGCACCTCAGAGGCAGAAGCGATACAGAAATTGTAGAGTTACTCGAGCAAGGCATTCGAAGCATTAAGCCGGAAGCACCCGTAACGGTAATTTTCAAGGAGGTGGAGGCCATTGAGTATGCCATAAAAAATGCAGTACCCGGAAGTTTTATCGTGGTCTGCTCAGATGTGGTGGCCCAGGCAGTAGATGTTGTCCTTCGGCTCAGGGAAGAAGATGCCAAACTGGTCATCCGGCATGAGGATATTCCCAATTTGAGTATTTGATGCTATTTATGAATTGTTCTGCCTGGTTTAATAATTTTTCTCCAGGAATGCAGGAATAAACCCGGATCCGCAATAGGGATTTCTAATGCGTAGCCATTGCGAATTTTGTCAATGGGAGTTCGAAATTGGATATTCGACAAAGGAAATTACGCCTTGGTGTAGCATGGTTTTTTTGCGTCAAACGCTTGATAACATGAAATTCCATAGGGCTTAAAAAAGCAATCAGAACTACCTTCACAAGGGTCCAATCAGGGCCTTCTGACCCGGAATTCTAAAACGCTGTTCAGTAAACTGTGTACTTGAAGAATTCATTCCTTAAGCCAACTCCTTTCACCAGCTCCGGACAAAACCAAATCCCAGAATCAGGTTTCGGCTGTTGGATGACGCTGATGACAGAATTCGGGCAGACATTTCCGTTCGTCGGATTTCGGTGCGAATGGACCAGCCCTTTTGTAAGCGATACTGCGCTGCCAGCCAGTAACCAGGCTGAATCAGTTGAGGTTTCTC
>CANHCT010000189.1 GCA_947459175.1 Hymenobacteraceae bacterium | reverse complement strand
TCTTCATTTGCCTTTATCGCCCGAAACCTTTCACCTGATTGATGAACAAAAAACCCAAAAAATGAAACAAGGCGTAATGCTCATCAACACCAGCAGAGGCGGCCTTGTAGATACCAAGGCGGTAATTGCAGCTTTGAAATCTGGAAAAATCGGAAGCCTTGGGCTGGATGTTTATGAGGAAGAAGATGGCTTGTTTTTTCATGACCATTCAGGAGATATCATTCAGGATGACACTCTGGCCAGGCTGCTTACTTTTAATAATGTATTGATTACCAGTCATCAGGCATTTCTAACCCAAAATGCACTGAAGAACATTGCCGATACTACTATGCAAAATATCGGGGCATTTCTGCAAAATCAGGCCATTCCAAACGAAGTGATTTAGTTCCGGTTTTCTTTTCCTTGCATGTCGTAGCTGCCTTCGTAATAAGGAACCAATTTTGTTTTGTGAGAGCGGTCTGCCAAATCCACCATGCCAAATCCCTCCTCTGTTTCCTCGCCAAAACCGCTGTGAAAAATAAAATCCTGGACCGCCGGAGAAGCCCGCAGTACAAAGGGCAAGGTATATCCGCGGACCTCCGTTTCCGAGCCTTTCCGGTTTGATGTGTAAATCCGGGAATATTTCTTATCCAGCTCCTTTGATTTTTGCAGGTATTCCAACTCCGGCTCAAAGGAGAAATTTGAAAAACCGGCAATTTCTTCGGGTGAAAAAAAGCCGCTTCGCTCCATCCGGCTCATGGTGGATTCGTAAAGCAGATTATTGAATGCAGAATCCGTAGGGGAGATAAACCTTTTCAATTCCGCTTGCGGCAAACCTTCTGAAATGATAATCAACGGGGAAAGACATACAAACTTCGTTGTGTTGTATTGAAAATAAACATCTTCCTTAATTACCTGATAAGGTCTGAGCAAAAGCGTGCCCAAATAGATCTGTTCGTATGTGAACAAAGACTGTATGAAGTTATCGATAAAGGAAGAATCGCCAGCAGACAACACAAAGGTAACTTTTGCCGAATCATAAAAAAGCCCATCTCGTGTAACCCTTGATTGGCCTTTCAGGCCTGAAAAATTGTAAAATGCTGAGCCGGCGAAAGGCTGTCGGGAGCCTCTGATGGTGGCTTTGATGAAATCAGACAGTAGTCTTTGGTGATGGAAAGGCAGCAACCCTCCACGGTTAATAACTTGAAATACAAGCCGAACTCTCATTTCAGTTGATAGTAAAATGAAAAAAGTAAAGAGAAAAATCCGGAATAGCCCGGAATAGGTTGGGTAAACCTAAAGCAAAATTTTCAAAAAAGAAATGATTTTGCCAATCGATGAAAAAAAATTAAAGACATGCTAATCTCAGCCCTATTTCTTCAATACCATCACCCAGTCTTTACAATGGCCGCCGTCGGGATATATGATGTGATAGAAATAAGTTCCCTCACCGAGGTTATCCGGAATCCAGTCATTTTTATAATTGTCTGATGCATACACCTTTTTTCCCCAGCGGTTGAATACCTCCAGTTTCCAACCGGGTAAAATACCCTTGATTATAAATGCATCATTTTTCCCGTCGGCGTTGCAGGTAATCAGATTGGGGTACTCTATATTGATAATTTCAACAGGTATTTCCAGCTCCTCGGAGCAACCAGAATTGAGTGCTTTCAATTTCACCCTGTATGTGCCAGCTTCTTCAAAACGATGCTCGGGGTTGTCTTCCGTACTTTTGTTTCCATCGCCAAAATCCCATATAAATGCCTGTCCGTTCAGGGTTTTATTGACGAATTGCAGGAAAATATCATTGCAACCCCTGAGTTTTTTGAAATATTGAAAATTGGGCAAAATGGTGATTTTCTGCTGATTTAGGTTCAGGGTATCCACGGCATTGGCTCCGCAGCCCTGATAAAGCCCGTTGAGCCTGATGGGTATTCGCCCATTGCCCTGATAGGTTCTGGTTACCTCTTTGCCAATGACAGAATCTGTTTCAGAAAAGTACCAGACATATTTCTCAGAAGAATCGCGGTTGCTGAAAAACCGGATTTTATACAACCCGTCGCATAGAAAAAACTCTTTTTCGATACCTATTCCCAAATCAATTTTTCGGTTTTTGACTTCATAATGCGAAACCACTTCACAGCCATTGGTGTTTCTGGCAGTAATGGTATACCGGACATCGCTCAAAGGAACAACCCTGGGGTTGTAAATGGCTGGATTGCTTAAATACAGATTCGGACTCCAGGAAACAGGATAAGGAATGAGCTCGGGGAATGAGGGAAATAAGGTATCTCCCACGCAATACAATTCCTTTTTAAAAAGACTGTCGAAGGGAAAAGGATTTGGAATGGTGATGGTATCAAATGCAAGGGCCACCCTTTTGCAGGTCCGAAGGTTGGTGGCCTTCAGGGTAATGATGTAGGTGCCGGGACTGGAATACTGATATCTAACAACAGGATCATTGGTTTGGAGAGAATCACCATTTCCAAAAAACCAAACATAATTAGCCCCGTTCTGCGACTCGTTTCTGAGGGTCAGGTTGGCCGGACATTGAATCTGGCCCGACAATTCAAAGTTTGCCTTCAAATCAAAAAGATTGATTTTCATGACCCCTATGTTGCAATTGTTGCTGCCTATATCGCGGCGGTAAGCCCCGGCAGTACCCCGGAAAAAATTATCATTGTCGTCGCGGCAGCCGCAAACGGCATGGGTAATGATACCGCTTTTACTAAATCGGCTGGTGCCTCCGTCCACATGCTCACCGCGGCCCACTGCAGCACCGAAATAGGTGCCGTAATTGATACCTGCTGCATCCGGCTGAAGCACAAGGAAATAGAAGTCGGAGCTATCAGAAGTTGTCGTTTGAAAGGCATCGGAAGTTACGGGTAACCCATAGGCTTTGGCTCCTGAAAACCCGGTACCCTGGTAATTGACTCTGCCACCCCAGCCTGCAATGAAGATTCGGTTACAGGAATCAACCAGGAAAGCCGTGGGCGAAATATTGGGCTGCATTGGGGCAGAGCCAATGGTGGTACTCCATATTAATTGGCTCAGATTGCTGTTAAATTTCTGAATAAACTGACCGCCCTGGTCCTGACCGTATCGTCCTGCCGTCCTGGGCATTACACCCATGGTTTGACCCATGACATACACAAAACCGGAAAGGTCAGACTGGACCAAATAGGTTTGGTCGTAACTCGGTGTTCCGGTGTAGGTTGAGGCAAGCCTTTGTCCTGTATTTTTATCAAAAACAGCCACTACCCCATCTATTCCGTTTCCTGACTTAATCTGCTGATATGATGGCAATTGGATAGGAAAATCCGGACTCATGCTGCCTCCGCAAACTGCCAGCTTTCCGTTATTCATCAACTGTAAAGAGAAAAAGGCATCATCGACACTTCCGCCTGCATAGGTAGACCAAAGCAGCTGACTCAGATTGGATGAAAATTTCATAACCACGCCGTCCATGACTCCGCCAAACTGGGATTGCGATGCATTGCGAATAGGAAAATCGGCTGATTTTGATTGACTTGCAATATAAATACTCCCATCGGTATCGGCCACTACATCGCCCCTGAACTGATCTCCGTAATTGGTGACCAGGAAATCATTGACATTCATAAGCCCGTCTGTGTTGCCGCCACCTATATATGTGGAAGCCAGCATGGCACCGCCGTCTTTTCTCAATTTAAAAACAAACATATCTGCCCCGTTGGAATAACGGGGGAGAATAAAACTGCTTGAATTTCCAAAGGGAAACTCGGGAGGGCCACCGCGGAAATTCTGCTGAAAAGCATTGATGGAAACAGGGAAGTTTACGGATGAAGTACTGCCCAAAACAATCAGATTATCAGCCGGATCCAGGGCCAGAGAATGGGGTGTTTCTGCTGCGGAGCCGCCCAAAAATGTACCGCTGAGTAAGCGGGATCCGGTGGGATCAAATTTCAGAACACCTATATCATAACCGAAATATGGCTCGGTGTTGGGGGCGTTGTAACTCCTGTCGAATGCGCCCGTGGTGGTAGGAAACCCATTGCCAAAAACAATTCCGGCCACATAAGAATTGCCGGCCTTATCGCTCACTGCTGTATTGGCCCAGTTGTCGTCTGAAGCACCGCTGTAGGTGAAAAACTCCAGAACCGGGTCGATGATGGTTTTGTGCCGGGGCGAAAGGCCATCGGGAAACTCAAAACCCACGGCATCTTTTCCTTTCATTACAAAACGGCAGGCCACCTCCGAAATATGCCCATCCTTCAGCTGATAGGCCTTGGGAATAAATTCTTCCACATTTCCCAAGGAGGTTTTTATAACCAGCCGACCTGAGCGGATTTCAATTCCCCAGGTATCCAGATACTGAAATGAAATGTTTTTGCCATCCAATCCGGCCTTCATTTCAATGTCATATTTAATCTGGCCTTTTTTCTGGCTTAAAGCCAAATCTATCCCGGGATAAAGATCCGGATACCGGATATCGGAATATGACCGGACACCGGATGTCCATGATTTTTCATCATTTCCATAATAAAAATTATAGACCGGAAGCAATGGTTCTGAAGTAGCTACCGGCCGTGTTTTTTGAGAACCCGGAAACATAAGCCGGTAATGGTGGGCATAGTATTTT
>CANHCT010000188.1 GCA_947459175.1 Hymenobacteraceae bacterium | reverse complement strand
CCCTGATGGTATTGGTTTCTTCCTTTATCGGGGACAATTGGAAAAAGGTGTATGAGAGTGCCCTCGAGCATCAATATCGCTTTCTGAGCTACGGCGACAGTTCTTTCCTTATGCCTTAAAATTCTGATTCAAAAGGTTTTGAATTCGACCGGCACCTTCACCGTACTCTCGAAAGCGTAGCCCATCTTGGTGGCCGGTCTCCAGCGGGGCATCGTGCGCACACATTCCAGAGCGGCCTCGTTGCAGGCCCTGTCAAAACCCGAAAGGAGTTTCACCTCCCCTATTTCGCCGTTTTCCTTTACCACAAAGGCAATTTCCACAATGCCTTGTTTATGGCCCTCATCGGGAGATTTGGGATACTTGATGTGGTCTTTGAAATATTGAAACAGCTCAAAAAAGCCGCCCTTGTACGAGGGATCCAGCTCCATGAGGGAGGTAATGATTTCTATTTCAGACTTTTTCAGCTTTTTACCTTTCACATTGATGAACTCAAAGTTCTTTTTTCCCCTTTTCAAGCGGCCCTGCACCAACTGACCGCTGCCGAAATACCGCCAAACTATTTCCTTTTTGCCCTTCAGGGGCTCCAGCTCCAGAATGGTTTTATTTTTTTGGTAGTAGATGAGTTTTCCGACCGGACTGTCGTCTGCATAATGGCATAAAAGACTGAGAGATAGGTTATTGTCCCAGAATTTCCAAAGACCCTGTTTCAGGCCCTTTTCGTCGGTGCGGTTGATGGTATCGCCATTGACTACCTCATAACTCTGGGCAGATGCCGGGCTCCGGGTGAGGAGCAGAGCGAGATAAAATGTGCCGAAATAAAGTAAGCCTTTGGGCATTTCTGAACCGTGGTTTGGTTTCCAAAAGTAAAGATTCCCGAAAATTTTCATATTCAAAAAAGACAAACGGATGCTTTCTTACTTTTGAAAACCTATTTTGCTCCGTAATTTTCGAACCGCCATGTACAAATCCCGCATCACCGGAACCGGCCACTATACCCCCAACAGGGTGATTACCAATGATTATCTGTCCACTCTGATGGACACCAGCGATGCCTGGATCACAGAAAGAACCGGTATAAAAGAGCGAAGATGGTACGAACCGGGTGTGGACACCGTGGCCAATATGGCGGCAAAGGCGAGCCGCATGGCCCTTGAAAATGCGGGAATGGAAGCCGGCGCTATCGATTGCATTGTGTTTGCCACCATCACCCCCGATTACTATTTCCCGGGTTCGGGGGTTTTGCTTCAGCGGGAACTCGGGCTTGGGCCTGTGCCGGCCTTCGACATCCGGAATCAGTGTACAGGTTTTGTGTATGCCGTATCCATGGCCGATCAATTTATCAAAACCGGTGTATATCAAAATGTATTGGTTGTAGGGGCCGAAATTCAGTCTTCTGCGCTGGACATCAGTACCGAAGGCCGTGGCATGGCCGTCATTTTCGGCGACGGCGCAGGGGCTGTACTGATGCAGCGGTCGGAAAATAAGAACAGGGGCATGATTGACAGTCTTTTGTACTCAGACGGACGATTTGCAGAGGAGTTAATTTTGAAAGATCCCGGCAGCAGTCGTCCCTTTCGCCACATGGCAGAGCTGGCCTTGCATCCGGAAGAAACCCGCCCGTATATGAATGGCAATCAGGTATTTAAGCATGCAGTGCAGCGCTTTCCTGAAGTAACGCTGGCCATTTTGGAAAAAAATGGCTTTACCCAATCGGATCTGGACCTGCTCGTACCGCATCAGGCCAACCTGAGGATAACCCAATATGTGAAGGAAAAACTCGGTCTGCCGGATGAAAAGGTGGTTTCCAACATTGAAAGATATGGCAATACCACCGCTGCTTCTATCCCCATCGCCCTGAGCGAAGCCTGGCATGAAGGCAGACTAAAAGATGGGATGCTGATCTGCCTGACCGCTTTTGGCTCCGGTTTTACATGGGGCAGCAATCTGATGAGGTGGTAAATTTATATCCGGCGGCAAAAGCCCAATGAAAAATTAAGACCACCAATTTGATTGGAACCGTCTTTGTCCCATGTGGGTAGATAATAATTCATAAAGTTGTACTCCATTGAAACCACAAAACCAAAATGATTTTTGGTGAAAGTTTTCAGACCAAGGCCAAAACCATAAATTGAATTTTTCTGTGCCGGTAAATCAAGAAGAACCTGTGGCTTTGATGAAGAAATATTCGTGGGCGAATAAAATCCCAAACCAAAGCCACCCTGGATAAAGGGTTGAAATTTGGGAAGAGGCAAACTAAGTTGAAGCCCAAACATAAAGGTTTGATAAGGCATTGGCCGGATTTCACGATTGGGGTCAAAGTTGATTTGCCCAATGGTAAACTGCCCATATATATCTATACATTCTGTCAACTCTCTGGCAAGGCGGATGCTCCCAAAACCAGACACGGTACTTTTTGAGCCCAGTTCAAAATTTCCAATATACATTTTTGACCTCCCGATGAAAATGGAATACTCCCATTTAAGGGAATCTAATCTTTCCGTGGATTTTTTCCCCAAATTACCAGCATATGCAGGGAAAATTCTAATTGAAGAAAGAAAAACCAGGACTATTGGAATTATTATTTTCATTATTTATTGTGAAAACTGTTTGATTTTTTTAGAGTATTTATGGCCTTAATTATCTGCAAGGAGGTGAAAAATTCTTAAAAAAAACCAAACCAAAGCCAAAATTTAAACCTTTACTCCTTCACCACCTTTCTGAAAATCACCTTTCCGCCTTGAACCAGTTTGAGAAAATAAATCCCGGCTGGCATATTTTTGAGGTTGATGAATTGGTTTGTAGAAGATAGCCTTTCAGTTTTAACTGGTCTTCCCCGGGCATCAAATAGTGCGTATTCTTCTACCGGATTTTTACTTAGAAAATACAACTCGCCTGCTGTGGGATTGGGATAAAGCCGGATATCTTCTGGTGATTGGGGCAATAAGGGAAGCGAAGAAGTAAGAAGCGGTCGCAGTAAATCCAGAGAATCAGAAACCGAAAACAGGTTGTTGATATTCTGAAGATGGTTTCCGCCATGGCCCACCAAAACCGCATATTGGTAGCGGATGCTTTCTCCGGGCCGGAATTTGAAGGGGCCGGAGCTCAAAACAAATCGGCGATCTCCTGGTAGATTGTTTTCAGTAATCTCTGACCATGGAGCCATCGAAATTGGATTTTGAACCGTGCCCCCTAGACCATAACCAATTGGATCAGAGTCTCCTGGAAACATAAAATTGGTCGCAGGATTGTTTGGACTTACAGGGGCAAAGCCAATTCCTCCATATGAAAAGGGTACACCAGATATTCTGCGAGTCCTTAGTAAATTTCTGATGTTAGAATATTGGGGAGGATTTTGGCCAGGGTTATTGGTCTCGTGAAAAGCAAATCCATTTACAATTTTCTTTTCACCTGGCTCATCAATCTGACCATTAAGGTTATTATCAAATCCATCCGATGTAGCAAATGGTCCCGGAGCATCCAGAATTTTAAATCCTACAACAGGGGGATTGTTCCCATAACCTGGGGAACCTTCATCTACAGAATCTCCGTTGTAGCAATAGGCGAGGTTTTTTAATGGGTGGCTACCAATAAAGTCATCCGAAGCATTTCCCAGGTCAGGATCCGAAAAAATGGCAATGAAAGTACTATCCAAACTCTTTTGCCCTTTGTTAATTATTTTCCAATCTAAAAAGAGACTATTTCCTAAATATTGATTGACACCAGAATAAGAAGGAAAAACTGATGCCAACAACTGAAATTCCCATTTACAAGGAATGGATGAAGCAGAAGGAAAATCAGAATAAAACCATTTTGTATTGCCTGCATCATTCATAACACACCAAACCATGCTTTTTCGCTGGCCCAAATCGGGATAATCCCCTTGCGCAGGTTCATAAATACCATTGTTGTTTACATCCACAAAAGGAGCCAGTTCCTGTAAAAGAGATTGGGCTGTTTTTGGGCTGATGTTTTGCGCCTGGGCAAAAAGAAAAGGATTTCCTTTTCCGGGCCATTCCCTGATTTGATGTGGAATTAAATGAGTAGGTAAAGGAAGCGGGTGGTTTTGAACGGCCAAAGCAAACGAATCAAGGCTTGGCCGATCTACCTTAAAATGCCGGTTCCAGAAATTACATACAGAGGCATTAAGAGAATCTGCCGGGTTATTCAGAATAGGCCCTGGCCAATAGGACCTAGAATTCAATCTGTACCTTTGAAGAGTTAAAAGAAAGGAGCCATTGGTACTGTCAATTCCTCCCATCCAAAGGGCATTAGAAAAGAGCAGATGCTTGCCATTAATAATAGAGCCATTGGTCTTTGGCCATTGAAATGCCGCTCTTTGGAAGTTAGGATCCCAAAACATATCGGCCTGATTCAAAAGCAAGGCCCGGAAGTTTTCTCCTTCTATTTCCATTTTGCTGGTGCCGGGCTGGCAGTCCATAGATTGGGCCATGCCTTTTGAGCAAAACATCATAAGCAAGAAAAAAAGCAGAACAGCTTTCATAGTAATTCAATATTTCAGTACTTGACAAACTAAATCATTCCAAGGTTGGAAAACAAGAAATAAAAAGCAGGAAAAACTGCCTGAGATATGCCTATAAATTTTACATGATTGAATATCCGGAATAAATCAAAAGGGTCAGCGGAAAAAGTTGGGGATTAGAGTATAAAAGAGGTTTGCTTTGGGTCAAAAAAGAGCCGATGCTGGAAACCTTATTAAGCCTGTTTTTTCCGAAGGAGTTAAGCGAACATTTTGATTTGCTTACGCACCGTGAATTTAAAGAT
>CANHCT010000187.1 GCA_947459175.1 Hymenobacteraceae bacterium | reverse complement strand
TCCCGTTTTTTCAAAACGAGCCGTAGTTCCGCTGTACACACCCGAAAAAGTGGTGCTCAGGTTGTTGCTTCCTGTCCTGAGGATATGGGCCCCGCCGGAGGCAGCAATGTTGCCCGAGCCACTCAGCCCGCCTACTGCAAAGGTTCGGGCAGCAGCCTGTGTAATCGCAAGGGTGCCCGATACGGTCATCGCACCCGAGGTGGAGAAATTGGCGGCAGTGTTGTAGGTAACGGTGTGTCCCGCACTGATCACTACATTGTCAGAAGCCCCCGGTGCACCGGAAGGACTCCAGGTTGCGCTAGTGTTCCAATTGCCGGAGGATACTGAGGTTTTGGTCACCTGAGCAAAAAGACCGGTTGCAAGGAGAAAACATAAGATTTGAAACGGTGCGGCTTTCCGGAAAAAAGCTTTAAACCAAGGCTTTACCAAACTAAAGGAACTACCCTGAGGCTCCGGAAAGGAAAGCGCTGATCCGCTTTGATTGTTAATGAAAGAAATAAAGGCTTTGTAAGATTGTTTCATAATGCCATGAGTTGATAAAAGTAAGGCAAAACTGCAATTTTTTTTTAAATTCATCAAAAAAAAAATTCGGTGAAATCCTCCAATTGGCTCATTATATAAATCTTTTCCCCTCCATTTCATGCTTTTCAACATCCGAATAGAACGCTTAAAAATCTGATTAGAATGCTGCCTCTTTTGATCTACCGAAACACAGGAACCAGATTTCACTGTCTCAGCTCCTCCGGCCGATTGATGAAGAAGAATAAACAACTTTTTCATTTTACAGGAGTTTGTATGTCAATAATTTGATTTCTTTAAAACACCGGAAATACACAAAAAAACAACTTCCGATACAAAAGGAAATTTGCATTTGTGTCTGCAGAAAACCTGCATCAGGACTTTAAAACAAAGGTCATATGCAAGTACAGACTAAAAATACCTGCAGAAGCCAAAATGGCAGGGAGGTAAGATTGTGGAGGAAAAGAGGGAGATTTTTTTTGGGGGGGGAATAAGTTTCAGGTTTCAAAGTTTCAGGTTGGAGAGGGGTCAAAGTTCAATATTGAAAGTTCAAAGTTTTTTTTACGCATTGATTTTCAATGTATTACAACTAAAAACCGACCACTTGAAAAGCTTTTTACTTTTTACTTTTGACTTTTGACTTGCCTTATCAACTTAAAACCGATTGCTAAAAACCAACTACTTGAAAATGCATCGTTCCGACTATTGACAGGCCTCCGGCCGCTTCAAAAAGATTTTGATCAGAAAGGCATTTCTCAAGGCAGGGTGTTTTGTGGCCGGAGGCCACCGAATAGTACAGACGAGGCAGAGCCTCGCCCGAGCCGGATTTTTTTTGGGGGGTGAGTTCAAGGTTTAAAGTTCAAAGTTGCTTAGTGCTTGTTTTTCAATGTATTATAACTTAAAGCCGATTACTTGAAAAGCTTTTGACTTTTTACCTTTTACTCTTGCCTTTTCCCCTTAAAACTGACCGCTAAAAACTAACTACTTCTTCCGCATTTTGGGGCGAGGCTCCGCCTCGTTCCGATTATTGACAGGCCTCCGGCCGCCGCCTTTTCAACTCAATAATCCACCAACTTCACCCTGTTTAACGGATATGCACTGCACCAGGGGTAGTGTTCTGCCTCATCCACCATCCTCGCTTTAACAGGATTGTTATGGATGTAATTCACCTTTTGGGAAAACCTCTTGGGCAGGTTGTTCAAAGAAACGGGGTGATTGCCTTGCTGCCAAAATTGATACTCTTGCTTTTCCCCATACTTGTGTGCAAAAAACTTAAACATATGCAACAGCCATTCCTTGCGACTTTCTTTTGGATTGGAACTGATGGCTTCAATCAATTTCTTTGAAGTAAAACTCTTAAAGTCCCTCAAAATCAGACTAAGGGGCTGCTCTGCAAAAGCAACCATGTGAATATGACTGGGCATGATGACATATGAATATATCTCCATTCCTTTGTGTTCAACACAATAATTAAGGTTTTCCACAATCAGCTCACAATATTGAGCACGAGTAAATACATCAATCCAACCTACCACAGTAAGGGTAACAAAGAAGGTTCCTTGAGGAAATGTTTTATATTTTTCAGACATGGCATTTATTGTGGCCGGAGGCCACCGAATAGTACAGACGAGGCGGAGCCTCGCCCGAGCCGGAGCAATACGGCTGGTAAAGAACCTCTCTGCCAAGGGTCGAAAATAAATCAATAATCACAACGACGCAAAGTCGGAAAATCAAAGCTTCATATTTTGACAAAAGACTTTTGGGGCGAGGCTCCGCCTCGCCCGAGCCGGGGTTCAAGGCTTAAAGTTCAAAGTTTTTTACGCATTGATTTTCAATGTATTACAACTTAAATCTGAATTCTTGAAAAACTTTTGAGTTTCGACTTTAAACTTAAAAAAAAAGCTTCCCGAAAACCTGTTGCCTTCGGGAAGCTTTTTTAAATGGACAGAAAGCCCCTTACTGTACTACTAGCCTGAATACAGTCCTTTGATTCTGAGCTTCCAGCGTGGCTTCTACCTGATAGATACCGGCGGGAAGACGGCCTAAATCCATACGGATCTGGCTGCCCGATTCCGCCTGATGTACTTGCTGATATACTTCGGCTCCCAAGGTATTGAATATGCGAACCTGTACGGAACCCTCCTGCACAGATTTCAGATCCAGGGATACAAAACCGCGGGAAGGATTGGGATACAGACTGAAGGTTTCCTCATCCAGTGATCCCCTGCAATTGACCGCAAGAGGACCAAATATTTCCCTGCTGCCATCTCCGTTGAGCAACACCAGCCGCACATATCCGAAAGAACGGCCAAGCTTATCCAGATCAAGATTGTATAATTTCAGACTCTCTGAATTGCCGGCCGCCAGCACCACGCCTGCCCGTTCCCATTTGTTGCCGTCTGAGGAAATCTCCACTTCAAACCGGGAAGTATTCTCTTCTTTCAGGCTTTTCCAGCTCAGCTGCGGATACAGATTTCCGCAACTTACTTTCAGGTCGGCAAGGGTAAGAGAAAGGGGTACATCAAAGGCACCTGAGGTCCACTCGCTGAACTGGGGTATGCCGGTTTTGGTCACGGTATTGGCTGCCACATCCACTGTTCCGCCCTGATTTACCCAAGTACTGCCATCGTATCTCCACAGCACCAGATCGGCTTCGCTGATGTTGCCCAGGCCGGTGCTCAGTTCACTGTCGAAATACCGGAAAACTAAGGTGGCATTGAGACCGCTGTTGTTGGTCGGGTGGATCTCATAGCGGCGGTTCATGCCATAATTGACGCCCGGAAGGGTGGTCTGGTTGTGGCGCCGGATAATCTCGGTGCTGCCCATATCCTGAGCAGAACTAAGTACAGCACCCAATCCACCCACATCCACCGATGAAGGCGCATTCAGGTTGCGGACCGCACGGATGCTGCCTCCGCTTATGCCGGTTACACAATTGGCTGCTGTTTCGTTGACCAAACTACCGGTACTGCCCATATCCAGCTGAAACCCATTCAAATCCAGATCACCGGATTGCATATCCACCTGATTACTTACCGAAATACCCGAACCAAGGGAAAGCTTCTGTGCATCGCTGCTTTTGTTGATTTCCAGATTGTACAGATTGAAATTGCCGGTGATGGTACTGTTGCCCGAACCGGTGAATGCCAGGGTACTGGTATTGGAAATCAATATTCCGGTTGTGGCCATAAAATCACCTGAAAGGGCCATCCTGCAATTGTTGCCCAGGGCAAGGCTACCGGAATTGATATTCAAATTTCCGGCTTGGTTGTTTATGGCATCCAGCGTAAGAATACCCGTCCCGGATTGGTTGGCTGTACCTGTTCCCGTTACAGGACCGGAGTAAGTAATGTTGTCGGACCTGTTGAAGGTAAGCGTACCGGCATTGGAAATGCCTGAGCTGCTTGATATAGAGCCGGCCGTGGCCCCGTTCCCTGCGGTGAGTGAACTTCCGGCATTGATGGTGGTTGCACCCGAGTAGGTATTGTCTCCCGTGAGGGTGATGGGCCCTGTTCCGGAAACCGTTACCGCTCCTGTACCCGAAATGATGCCTGAATAGGTATAGGCATCGGTGCGGGTGAAATTCACCAACCCGTTGTTGGCAAAATTTCCGGTTACTGTTCCACCGATGTTGAAGGTTCCGGTGATCAGCGTGGTGGAATTGGTGGTGTTGAAGGTATTGGCAGAATTGGAATTGCTCAGGGTGAGGGTGCCGTCCACATTGGTGGCATTGCCCGTTCCAGTAAAGGCTATACCCATGGCATTGGCACCATTGCCTATGGTGAGCGAGGATCCGGCCGGAATACTGAGGTCATTGCCTGTACTGCCCTGCAGGGTGAGGGTGTTGCCGGAAGACGCCGCTTCCAGGGTTACCGCTGTGTTGTTATACATCAGGATCTGGGCCGCTGTCTGGCTGGGGACATTGGTGGCAACGGAGCTGCCGCCGTTGGGAAACACCAGGATATCGCTGAATACCGGACTGGTTCGGGCAGGATTCCAGCTGGATGGGCTCTGCCAGTTGGCTGAGCCGGAGGTGGCCACCCAGTTGAAACCGGCACGGGGCACCAATTCACCGGTGCTGAGCAATACCGGTGTGCCGGAGAAACCGGAAAAGACAATCTGCGAGAGCTGCTGGGCTGTCAGGGTACCGGAAGTGCTTCCGAAGAATATCCGGCCGCCTGTACCCGATGCACCCGGCAGTCCCTGCCAGTTGGTAATGGTCAGCGTGGTTCCTGCAGACCAGGTCATCCCGGCCGAGTTGATGAACCGCAGGTCGTGGGCACCGGTTCCCTGAAGGGCTATCGTTGAGC
>CANHCT010000186.1 GCA_947459175.1 Hymenobacteraceae bacterium | reverse complement strand
TGTCGGAATACGGATTGACCTATTCAGGGCTGGAAAAACTGATTCAGAGCTCATATAAAATCCTGAATCTCATCACCTACTTCACCGCCGGACCCAAAGAAGTTCGGGCATGGACCATCGAAAGAGGCTGGAAAGCGCCTGCTGCGGCCGGTGTCATTCACTCCGATTTTGAAAAGGGATTTATCCGGGCCGAGGTAATCAAATATGCCGATTATGTGCAATACAAAACCGAACTGGCCTGCAAAGAAGCCGGCAAACTGGGCGTGGAAGGAAAAGAATATGTGGTGCAGGACGGCGATGTGATGCACTTCAGATTTAATGTGTAAATCGCTGTAAACCCAATCCTTATGCCATGAGCAAAAAAATAGATCTGGCCTGGGCACGGAAATTCGGAAATCTGGAACTGCTGGCCCGGCAAATGGTGGAAGGATTTATCACAGGTCTGCACCGCTCTCCCTATCATGGCTTTTCGGTGGAATTTGCCGAGCATGTACTCTACAACCCGGGCGAGAGTACCCGCCACATCAACTGGAAGGTATTTGCCAAAACCGACCGGCTCTACACCAAGCGATACGAAGAAGAAACCAACCTGCGTTGCCAGATTTTGCTGGATGTTTCGCCCTCCATGTACCTGCCCAAACCCAATCAGGAAAAGCTCACTTTCAGCATTTTGGGGGCGGCGGCCATCATGTACATGCTCAGCAAACAGCGGGACGCCGTGGGCCTCACCACCTTCGCCGACCGCATCATCAGCCAGAGCCAGACCAAATCCATATCCGGCCACATTCACAAACTGCTGATGCAGCTCGAAACCCTCATGCAGCAGGAAATATCCGCCGGCCAGTCTGCCATTCCCGCTGTCATCGACCTGATAGCGGAGAGCATCCACAGGCGGTCTTTGGTGGTCATTTTCAGTGATTTACTAATGGATGCCGATCTGGAATCGCTGTTCAATGCCATGGCGCACCTGCGGCACAACCACCACGAGGTACTGCTTTTTCATGTGCTCGACCATAAACAAGAGGTGGATTTCGATTTCAAAAACAAGCCCTATCTCTTTGTAGATGCCGAAACCCAAAGCCAAATCAAGCTGTATCCCCGCGAAATCCAGCTGAAATACCAGGAAGCCATGAAACACCGCAACCAAGCCATCAGGCTGCGCTGCGGACAAATGAAAATAGACTATGCGGAAGCCAATACCGCTTTGGGCTTTGATCAGATTCTCATGAATTTTATGGCCAAGCGGGCCAGAATGGTCTAAACCTCCGCTTCACCCAGATAGCGGTCAATGAGATGGTGTACCCCGTACAGCAGCGGGGTAATGAGCACAGCAAGTGAAAATTTATAGATGTAATTGATGATGCCTACCGCCAGCACCTGGTTCAGCGACCAGTTGCCCAGCACAAAAAAGGCCACAAACAGCACCACAAAACTGTCGATCAATTGCGAAAAGAGGGTAGAACCCGTAGCCCGCAGCCAAAGGTGCTTGCTCCCGGTGATGGTTTTGATCCAGTGGAAGGCATGGGCATCCAGAATCTGGCCCACCAGAAATGCGGTAATGGAACCCACGATGATGCCCAGTCCCTGCCTGAAGATGGTGGCAAAAGCAGCATTGATGTGGATGGGGTTGCCCTCGGCATCGGTCTGATTGAGGCCGAGCCAAAAATCGGCAGGCGGCAGCCGTGTGGCCACATATACCGCCCCGAATACATAGACAATGAGGATGGCGGTGAGGTAGCTGATCCATTTTACGCCGGGGCGGCCGAAATACTCGTTGATGATGTCGCTGGTAACAAACACAATGGGCCAAACCACCACCCCGGCCGTGAGGTTGAAATCCAGCACAAAGCCCTGCAAAACCTCCCATTGTACCGGGGCCATATCCAGGGTTTTTTCGAGGGAAAATATTTTTACCCCCACCATTTCGGCCAGGATGGCATTGGTAAGAAATACCGAACAAAGAACGGCGTAAAGGCGGTCTTTTTTACTGAGCTTCATTTTTTGAAGGGGGCAAGGTAGAGGATGAAGGGGGTATTACCTATCCATTGATTTAAAAAAAACCGGGAGCAAAGCCATACCAGCAGAACCATTTTTTTAAAACATTCCGTAAAATTGAATTCCCTTAACGGTTTTATGCCTTCAAAAAATCTGCTGCTATTCATTGTCCTATCGGGGGGCCTGCTCCTTTCTCTGGTGAATTCCTGCCAGGAAAAGCAGGAAGAAAAAGCCCCGGTAATGGCTCAGAATCCTTTGACATTCAGTGCTCTCCGCTCTGATCCCCTATCCTGCCGCCCCTGCCATACCGGCATTGTGGATTCGTTTATGAAAACAGGCAAGGGCCGGTCTTTCTATAAGGCAGACCCAAGCCTGGTTTTCGAAAACTGGAAAACCAGCCCGGTCTATGACCCGAAATCTGATTTTTACTATCTGCCCTTTCGCAGAGATTCCCTTTTTTGGGTGAAAGAATTCCGGCTGGAGGGAACGGACACCATTCACCAAAGGACCGAAAAGATTGATTTCTTCATTGGTTCGGGCAATCAGACCCGCTCTTATCTTTTTCAGCGCAAGGGGTATTTGTTCGAAATTCCCATTACCTGGTACAGCAAAAAGAAAATTTGGGACCTGAGTCCGGGCTATGAAGACGGACACAACAGCCGATTCGAACGGGAGGTAGGCAGCGAATGTATGGCCTGCCACAATGCCGGTTTTCAGGAAATTCCGAATTCATTTAACCGCTACAAGCATTTCGGCGCAACCCTTTCCTGCAACAATTGCCACGGCGATACCCGAAACCATCTGGAAGAAATGAACCGGACAGGAGGCAAATCAAAAAACCTCAAACTGGTTTCTTTGGGAAAAAGCCCGGTTCAGGCCCGGCTGGATGTATGCCGCCAATGCCATCTGGAGGGCATCAAGGTGAGGAAAGAAAAAGCCAAAGCCGGTGACTATGAGCCGGGTAAGCTGTTTTCAGATTACTATGAAGTGTTCATTCCGGCCTCAGGAAAATCAGATTTTGGCTTTGCCTCTCACGCCGAAAGACTTCAGATGAGCCAATGCTTCAAAGTTTCGGACGGGAAGATGAATTGCAACACCTGCCACGACCCCCACAGCTCCATTCCCGAAGAAAACAAGGCTGCTATTTTTAATGTGAAATGCCGGTCCTGCCATGAAAATTCCGGGCATATGAAGTCGTGTTCGGGCCTTAAAAAGCAGGATATGGAAAAAGGCAACTGCATTTCCTGCCACCTGAAGCGCTCAGGTACCAACGACATTCCCCATGTAAACTCCACCGACCACTGGATAAGAAAGAAGCCGAGAAGCCCGGCAGAAAATCAAGGCAAGGCGATTGAATTTCAGCACTTTGCAGGAAAAGGATTTGAAGCAACCGACCAGGCAAGGGCCATTCTGAAATACGCCGAAATCTACGAGGACAGCTCAAAGCTCCGGCAGATAAAAGCATACCTCGGACAGCTGCCCCGCATAGAAAAACTGAATTACTATTACCTGAGCAATGCCGATTGGAGCCAAGATCTGGATACTCACGATTTTTCGGCCTCCCGTGACCCATGGGTGCTGTTCCGCTGGGCAGACCTGAAAAAGAAGAAAGGACTTCCTTATCTGGGCGAACTGGAGAAAGCCTGTGCCCTTGCCCCGGCCAGGGCAGAGTTTCAATATCGGCTGGCCCTGGCGTATGAGGGCAGTCCTATGGCAGCAACACAGTACCAAAAAGTGCTGAACCTGAACCCCATGCACATGAAAGCCCTTTCCAATCTGGGGTTTCATGCCCTGGAAAACAGGCATTATCCCCGGGCCGACAGCTTGTTGCTTCTGGCCCTGAAAAGCAATCCCGATTTTCCCCTGGCCCTCGAAAACCTGACCCGCAGCAAAATGGAACAGGGACAATTTGCGCAGGCAAAAAAATACCTGAACCTTCTCATTCGCCTGTATCCGCAGGAGGGCAGGTACAAGGCCATCCTCGGCACCCTGCCCTGAGCCCTGGGGCCATACAGGTGCCTGCACCTGATAACAATCAGCCTGAAATTTTTCACAAATCAAGCTCCGGGCTGAGATTCGGCATGGGTAGGGAGCAGGGCGGGCAAGACCTTTGGCCTATCATTTCTTATCAACTTAAAAAGCAAAAAAAAATGTCAAATCTCATTGCAAAAAGAAGCGACAACGATACGCTTCCTACCTTTTTTTCAGATTTCTTTCAAAGTGATCCTTTTTTCAAACCCGGCTGGCTGGAGAGGGAATTCGGAAAAACCATGCCTTCGGCCAACATCAAAGAAAACGACAAAGACTATCAGATCGACCTGATTGCTCCCGGTTTCAAAAAAGATGAATTTACCATTGACCTTGACGAGGACATGGTGACCATCTCGGCCGAGAAGAAAGAAGAAAAAACCACAGAGAAGGAGCGCTATACCCGAAAGGAGTATTCCTACAACAGCTTTTCCAGGGCCTTCAGCCTGCCCAAAAATGCCAATCAGGAGAAAATGGTGGCCAAATACGAGGACGGTGTTTTGCACCTGACACTTCCCAAGCGGGCAGAGGCCAAAGAAAAAGCGAAAAAGAAAGTGGCGATTTCCTGAGAACAGCGCTTTCTGAAAAGGGCAGGCAGAAACGCTTGCCCTTTTTTATTTGTCCGGACTTGTGCCCCCGGTTAAGAGCCAGTTTTCGAGGGCTGCTCCTGCCCTTTCTGCCACAAGCTTACGGAAATGGTTGCGCTCCAGAATCTCCGACACCGCACCTTCGGCCACCACCTGACCCCGGAAAACCAAAGCAAAATAGGCCAGCGGCTGCTCTCCGTTCGGACCCAGGTCGGGACCTGCAAACCCGG
>CANHCT010000185.1 GCA_947459175.1 Hymenobacteraceae bacterium | reverse complement strand
GACGAAAACGGTGAGGCTGCGCTGAACATCAGCGAATGGAATGCCATCCGGGCCTGGATCGAAGGGGTGGAATGGGTGGGAGAATATTTGGGCTCAGACCCCGGAATTTTGCTCGAGCTTGCCGGTTCTTACGGCATTGCCGAGTGGACCATCTCCCCGGAATTGTATCAACATGCAGACCTGAATCGTGATCAACTTCGGTTTGTGATAAAGTCAGAAACCCTTTTGGAAGGTCCGGGCATTTCGGGAAACGAACGGTCTTCAGTGCCTGCAGACACGGATACGGGCCTACAGTTTTGGATTGCTGCACCGGCAGATGCAGAAAAAGTTCTTGCATGGCATGAAGCCTGTCCGCAGGCGGGCTTTGTATTGCGCTCGGGTACCGAAGAAAGACCGGGCTGGATGGACTTGTCGGACCTTCAGGATATTCTGGAAAAACTGGAAGAATCAGATTGATTGGGAGAACAGCATCTTTTTTTGCTTCCTTATGCAGCCGTTTTTGGTTGACGGGGGCTGTTTTTTCTCTGCTTTTACTTTCTGAAAATGCCTTTTCGGGCGGCCCGGTAAGAAAACCAAAAATCACCCCGCTGGACACCAGAATGTTGCGCTACATCCGGAATAAAGATTTTCCGGGTGCGGTACTGCTCGTTTTGAAAGATGGAAAACCCATCATCAATCAAGCCTGGGGCGAAACCCGGTATAAATCAGGCAAAAGGCCCCACAGTGAAAATACGGTTTACGACCTTGCCTCGGTAACCAAAGCCGTGGCCATTGGCATTACCATCATGCATCTGGTAGAAGAGGGCAAAGTATCTGAAAATGATACCCTTGGAAAACATGTGAAGGCCGCAAGGGGGAACCCCCTTGGCAAACTGACCATCGAGCGTCTGCTGGCACACAAAACCGGATTGCCTCCCTACTATTTCAGCAACTACTGGCTATTGAGCACCAACAAATGGAATGAGTCGGCATTCGCCCCCATCCCTACACCCGACAATCCCGACCCCTTCCGGGGAAAATTCATGCCCCGCGGATACCGCAAGGGCATGCTGAATGACCTTTGCCGGCTGCCGTTCACCGGAAGAATGAAAACCATTTACTCCGACCTGAATTACATCCTTTTGGGCTGTCTGGTAGAGGAGGTAACCGGTAAACGATTAGATAAATACCTGAAAGACTGGCTCTTCGACCCCATGGGCCTGAAAAATATTGCCTTCAATCCCCTTGTGAACGGCATTCCCAAAGAGCGGATTGCTCCCACCCTGGAGGATCCCCTGTACCATGGCTGGGTAAACGATGCCGAAGCCGCAAAGCTGGGTGGAATTTGCGGGGCTGCAGGCCTGTTTTCCAATGCCGCAGACCTGGCCGAAATCGGCCTGATGCTGGAATCGGGCGGCTTGTACAAGGGAAAAAGATATTTACAATCTTCCACCATCCGGAAATTTGCCTGGCAGATTCAGCCCGGACATGCCCGTGCCATGGGCTGGCAAAAGCCTGCCCGCAGCCGCAACATCAAATCCATCGCTCCTCCGAAAGCAAGCCAGAATTCCTTTGGTCATACAGGCTATACGGGCACTCTTTTTTGGGTGGATCCGACAAAGGATTTGGTCATTGTTTTCTTAACCAATGTCACCTACCCGAAAGACGGCATCTCTACTTTTAAAAAATACGCCGGGTACAAAACAGTGCTGAAGCTGGTGTACGACAGGATATAAAAAGGACTGCCTTTTCAGACAGCCCCGGTAATGTTTATACAGATTTCGGTTTGAAATCAGGGTTGAACAGCCAGTTTTTTGGAAGCAAACCGGTTTCCTATCCGGAGCCGGAGAAAATACAGGCCCGGCTTAAACCCGGAAACATCTACACTCCGCACAATGGCTTCTCCGCCCGAAATGCTTTCAGCAGCTACAAAGGCCCCTTTCATGTCCACAAATTCCACCTGAACAGGCCCGGATTCACCGCGATAATCAAAAACAAGTTGGTCTTTGGCCGGATTGGGGAATATCCTGATCAGTTCATCCGCATCAGACAACAACTCCACAGAAGTGATGAGATTGGGGGTAACATTCTGGCAACCAAATTGATTTCTCGAGGTAAGATTTATGGAAGTGGCACCGGCGGGAATTATCAAATAGGAAAGCGTGTCTGCAGGATTGGTTATGCCGTTTATCCGCCAGAAATACCGGACACCGGGTTGCACATTCGTAATTTTCAAAGTATCGCCTACCCGGACTACCTGCGCTGCAGAAGGGGGAGATTCAAAAGATATTATGCGTATCTGGTCGGAGGCTGAACAGCCGGTTATGGGATCGGTAAGGGTTACCGAGTACCTTCCGGGCTGATTTACCGAGAGGGTGGCATTACTGCCAATTTGGTTTCCAAGGCTGTCTCTCCATACATAGGAAAGGCCAGTTCCGAAAGCGGCATTTATGGAAACACTCGAACTGCATCCGTAGCGGTCGGGGCCGAGTTCAACAAAAGGCAGAATCCGGGAGGCGGAAGCCAGAGCGTTGACAGAATCGGGACCGGTATAGGTAACATTGATCCAAACACGCTGCTCCCTGTTGGTATCGATAGAATTTTTTACACGAAACTGATACCAATTGGTAGAGGTTGGGGTGAAAGTTTTCACCAGATTCCCGGTTCCTTTGGCAGAATCGAGGACCACTCCGCAAGCATTTGTAAGTAAAAGGGTGAGATTTCTGTCTGAAAATGAGGGAAATAAGCGATAGGTAATGGTCTTTCCTGCTTCTGCATACACCTTTCCTCCCCAACGGGCTTCGGTAGAATTGGCCGGTAATGCACCGCCCTGACGGAGCGAACGGGGGTTACTGTCACCAAGGTCATCGGCCATTTCCCATTCGTGGGTGGTGGTTCGGTTGGAGGCAGTGAAGGGTTGATTGAAAAATGTTTCCAATGACTTCGGACCATATACGGCCACCCCTTTATTCAGGGTGTTGTTGCCGGTACCGTTGCATCTCGGGGCCTGAACCCTTACCCTTCCACCGGGAACACCGCCTTGCCGGGTTACCACGGTGACATCCGGGAAGTTGCCGGTATAGTCTTTCAGTATGGTTCCGACAGCAAAATCACAATCTATCCAGGCAGCCTGATTGGTTGTAAAATTATCGGTGACCGCAATGATGGCTTTTGCAGACCTTTCGAAAACAATAAGATCCTGGGCATTGCTACCATCAAAAAACACAGTACTCTCTGAGCTCCTGACCCGGTAGGCACCCCCTTTGAAATCGAGTTTGCGGTGGCAGCGGATGAGATTGGCAATGGACTGCCGCACCGGCAGGTCGGTTTCGCTTGTAGGGAGATGGGTGTAGCGCTTGCCGGTGGTGCCCACATCGAAAAGGTCCTCAAAAAAAACAGAGGGATGTCCGTCCATGGCCATCATGATGGCATAGGCAGCGGTCAGTCTGGGTTCTCTGGGATCGACATTGGGAGAAAGTTCGGAATTGGAATTCCATCTCACAGGGTTTCCGTTGGCGTCCACCGGATAATTTCCATTGGCCTGAAGTCCGGGCGAGCCGGTGGCCGGCTGGGTGGGCCGGAAGGTATCGTGGTTGTTTACGAAAGGTACGGTGCGGTATCTTCTGTCCTGCTGTGTGCCGGGCAGGTTGGACAAATTATAGTTTCCCAATCCGTAAACCATACCATAGAGACCTGCAGTGCCCGAAAAACCCCTGAGTCCAAAATCGAAAGTTCCGGCTCTTCCCTGTACATTGTCTACCCAGGCATCGAGCTCCGATTTTCCGCCAACCCATTCACCCACAGTCAGCATTTGGCTGGTTCCGCTGGCGAAACCGGCATTGTTCTGGAGGTTCCACAGGATATCTTCACAGACGGATGCCGGAAAATGCTTGATGGCATCGAGCCGGAAACCATCCACGCCGGTCTGTTTTTTGAACCAAATCATCCACTCTCTGGCCTGGGTGCGCATATAATCGGATTGCTGCACAGGATTGAAGGTAGAAATGGAACTCAGGCCGATAGAGTTGGGATAATAGGCCATATCAGGCCCGAAGGTAATCCGGGATAAATCGTCTCCGGTAAATCGGTTGTCACCGGGTCCGGGGTTAAAGTTTTGCCAGTTTTTCGGCCAGCGTCCGCTGCGGGCCAGATAGTTGGATCTGGTTTCATTGGTGGCCGGAGTAACATAACTGACATAGCGGAAATTCTTGAATCCGCTCGTGGGGTCTGTGGGGATATCCTGATAGTTGGAAGAGGGCCGGTTGGAATTGTAAAAAGCAAGCCCGGCACTGTCAACACCACCTGCTCCGGCACCTGAACCGGCACCATCGCAGTGGTTGAGCACAATATCTTGTATGGCATCAATGCCGTTGCGGTGAAAAACTCCTACCATCCTAAGAAATTCATCCTTATCTCCGAAGGGTGTTTTGAGGTTGTTTTTCTGAAATTTATCACCCAAATCGTAATGATCGAAAGGGCTGTATCCCACCGAGTTGGGATTGGCATTTTTCTGATTGACGGGCACCCAAACTGCATCCACCCCGATTCGCCTGAGACGGGGTGCCATATCTGCCAGATAATTTGCCCATCCCTGGGGATAGTTGTTGTTTTTAAAATCCCACCAAAAGCCCTGTAAAATGATTTTTTTATTGTCCTGTGCCAAAAGAAGCAAACTTTGGGCATGGAGAAAAAGGCCCAAAAGAATGACAGACCGGTGAAAAACTTTCATTTGGAAATGAACAAAAATAAAATTAAAAATTGGTTAAATAATCTCCGGACAAAATCCGGAATACAAAATAACACAGAATTCAGAATCTGAAAAAATTGACTTTTTCAATTTGCCTTAAAATTGGCTTAAATCCGCTTTCTTT
>CANHCT010000184.1 GCA_947459175.1 Hymenobacteraceae bacterium | reverse complement strand
TTTTCATCCTGATGAAACAGCAGAAACCAATCCTTTTGTAGCCGAAATCCTCCGTACCGGAATCGAGGTGGAAGTGTAGGAGGATGAGTCCAAAGGAGTTTCAGCTTGGGGGAATTGAGTTTCAGGTTTCAGGTTTCAAAGTTTCAGGTTGGGGGGACTCAAAGTTCAAAGTTGAAAGTTCAAAGTAAAAGGTGGTTTTTCCATTGAAAATCAGGTTGCTATAAAAAACTTTTGACTTATTCGTTTTGACTTTTGCCTTCACTTAAAACTGAATGCTAAAAACCGACCACTTGAAATGCTTTTGACTTATTCGTTTCGACTTTTGACTTGTCTAAAGGGCTCTTCCCGATTTGTAATCGGGAAGCCATATCGTAGGATTTTCAATCCGCTTCAAACAACCCCATGATTTCCAACCCGAAGAAGTGGGACATCAGGAGCAAAGGCTGTTTGGAAGTGTTCCCGGCAGCAGGGGTTGGCGTGTGATGACACAGCGGCACGGCGGCGGGGGGCAGAATTTTACCAGAAATTTCCTTTCAACATCTCAGTCCCTATTGAAGAAAGACGGCATCAGGAAAAATACAGTATCAATAAATTGAAGAGCGCCATCTTCTGTCAATACATTTTCATCATGCAAATCCTCTATTATTATCCCGAGTTCGGGATTATAATAATCGTTATTCTTTTTGTTGATAAATCCGTTTGAACTCAAAAAATCTCTTACATTTTCAAGATTTGTTCCTTCTGTTGATTTTACAAAGGGTTGTTTCACAACAGCATATAATTTATCTGTCTTTTGAAAGCCTAAGAGTTCATAGGATAGGTGCGGAAAAAAGAAATTGTGCAAGAGAAGACTGTGGAAATAATCCTCCCAATTTTCATAAAAAACTGAGTCGTTTACCTTCAGAATAAATCCGGGGTCTGAAAACTCGTAAACTTTTTGCTCTGCCCCTTCGCCAATGTATTTTGTCTCATCCAGCTCCGGGAACCACAGCCCCATTGCCCCAATACATCCAATCAGGATCTGCGTTTCCTGCTCTTTGAGGAGTTTTGTTTCTGAAGCTCCCTAAATTGTTGCCTTTTTTCCTCCAAGTTGGTTGGCAATTGACCGGATAATTTCTCCGTTCCTAACCGAACCATTTCCTGAAATGATACTTTGTAATTCATCCTTTAAAGACATTTATACAAAAGTAATCCCCTGAAAGACAATAAGCAAACCGGATTTGGTTCCTGATGAGAGTTTCAGGTTGGGCGAATTGAGTTTCAGGTTTCAGGTTTCAAAGTTTCAGGTTGGGGGAATTGGGTTTCAGGTTTCAGGTTTCAAAGTTTCAGGTTGGGGGAATTGAGTTTCAGGTTTCAGGTTTCAAAGTTTCAGCTTGGGGGGATTCAGAGTTCAAGGTTCAAAGTCGAAAGTTCAAAGTTGAAAGTTGAAGGTGGTTTTCCTTATGAAAACCAGATTGTTATAAAAAACTTTTGATTTATTAGTTTTTACTTTTGACTTATCCACTAAAACTGACCACTTGAAATGCTTTTGACTTTTCCCTGATAATCCTGGTTTTTCACAAAAATCGAAATTTTGTAAAAACCAATTCTTCCCGAAACCGACCCAATACTAAATCATCTCTGCCGAATTCTAATTGGTGCTTGCGGGCTTTTGAAACTATGTCTTGATTTAGAAAATTTTTACAATCATTTCTTATGCAACTACCATGAATTCTATGATTTCCATCTTTGGAAAAGTACCGTCTTCAACAGCCTTTTCCCATTCAAAGGGTAAACGGAGCGTTTCCTTTAATCTCTCCGGAAAATTAAAGGTCAGAATCTGTTGGCCGGTCCTTTTTCTCTGTTTTCTTGGTATTGGCCTCCTTAACAGGATGCCATCTTTCGGACAGGCCGGCTCACTGGATGAAAGTTTTAACCCGGGAAGCGGAGCCAACGGCGAAATTACCATCATGGCAATGCAGCCAGATGGTAAAATTGTGATTGCGGGAAGCTTTACCAGCTACAACGGCATCCCTGCTCCGCTGGGAATTGCCCGGCTTAATCCAGACGGAACCCACGATCCGAGCTTCGTTCTGTCTGGCTTCCCGAGTTCCGGTGGAACTATACACGGAATAGTGATTCAGGCAGATGGTAAAATTGTGATTGGTGGAAATTTTTCCGCTGGCTCAATCTTTACCGGACTCCATTCAAAACCTACCGGATCCTAACCCATATCCACCGGATTGTTTTTGTAATGTAATGCTGAATAAAACATTGATTTAATTCGCCTTTGTCATTTATCAACCAACATTGGTCAATCAATTCTTCGTCCCCTTTTTTTAAAAAAAATCAGTATGAAAAAAATTCAAATTCTTATTCCTGTTTTTGCCCTTTGGCTGAATGTTGCTTTTGGGCAGAATGTAAACCTAATGTACAACAGCCTTACCCCAAATAAACAGGGTGGTTTACTTATTTCATTTTGCAATTCTTCCGAAGGCTATGCCATCCAAAAAGGGGGTTCTTTCCTCGGTGTAGTAAAAACAACCAATGGGGGAGTAACCTGGAACTACACCTCATTTCAGACTATAGCTTTCGGAGGCGGTTCAAGCAGTTTCCAGATATTCAACCCGGCCCCAAATATTGTGTACGTAAACAACTATAAAACCGTTGATGGGGGGATTACCTGGTACGAAATATTACCTGGTGCAAAATCTGTTTCTTTCCTTAATATCAGCACAGGCTTTGCATTGAAAGATGATAAAGTATGGAAAACAACCAATGGAGGAGGGGCCTGGACAATTGTGAACAATTCTGTTTCCGGTTATTATATTACCCACAGAGGTAGTGCTGACAGGCTTTTGGTGCTTTCAAATAATCAAGCTACCAGGGTGTCAGACAATGGCGGCGCTGATTTTTCATATAATTATTCTCCTTTTTTCCCTGCCGGATCAGATGGGTCAGCTTTAACAGTCAATGTTAAATTTTTCAATGAAAATAAAGGTGTTGCTCTTTTGGGAGGGGGTGTAGGTGCTCCCTATGTACTTTCCACTACCAACGGAGGAAGAGAATGGTTTGTGCCATTTTCTGAGTGTGCATTGAGAGTAAGCACTCCAAACCTGAATGTTTTTCCAAGTGGGATTGGCTATGCAGAACTAACAAATTATTTATCGGCTTGCTCCCCAACTTCCTACACTTGCTACAAAACAACCAATTTTGGTGCATCATGGTTCCCATTAATTGGGGTTGAAGGTGTTAGCCCAAGTGAATTTAGATTGGCCTTTGCATTCGATGAAAACACGCTGTTAACTACTTCCGGATATAAATCAACCGATGGAGGTGACACATGGTCTCTTACTTCTCCTTTCTTTACAGGATTAAGTTCTTTAAGGGGTTTTGAAATTATGAATGACAACCATCGGTTGGTCTGGCTGAAACGGGAAAACCCCGTCAATACCGGCCCCGATACATGGCTTACACTAAAAACCACAAACAATGGAAATTCGTGGTACGAATATGAACCTACTGTAATAAGCAGTACCACGCCGCCCATAAATAACAGGTACCAGTTTAAATCAAACTTTGGTTTCAGACTAAATTCAGCTGGCTTACACTACACCGACGATTCTGGCGAAAGCTGGAAATTTGTAAACAGTCTTCCTTCGGCGATAAAGCTTCCCTCATGGACCTTTCTAGCGATGGTATCTCCAACCCGATGTCTCCTCATAAATACATCCCTGACCGAAAATCAAATACGGGCTGTTGATGTAACGCCTTCTGGTAGCATCTTCGTTGGAACCATTACTGCTGCTGCCCTGGGCGATTCAGATCCATTGCCACCCATTAGCAAAGCCAGTTTTTTGGATGACGCAAACGGGATCGCATTTTCGGGCAACACCATGTTCAGGACCTCAAACGGTGGATCTAATTGGGTTCAGAATGCCCAGCCTCTTCCGATAGTGGCACCTGCCATTTTAAACAAGGCCAAACTGGTAAGCCCGGACATAATTTATTATACTACTTTGAGTGATGCCGTAAACAGAAATCCAAACAATGTGATTTACAAATACAAAGTGAGTACCAATGAAATTATTCAACAGATCCTCATCGATGGAACCAGTATCACAACCCTGGACCATAGAATCGCGGATTTTGACATGGTTGGTGATAAAGGGATTGCCCTTACATGCCGGGCCGCCATCTACGAAACCACAGATGGATGGTTAACAAAAAAGCTAAAATCGTTCCAAAGCTTCTGTGGTTCAGGTGGCACAGTAAAATCAATCGAAAACGGTGCTGTTACTACCCACTATATCACTGGAATAGAAAATGGCGATCAACTCAAGGCCTTACGTTCTGGAAATGATATTGTATCTCGTGTTTACGATAAGGATGGCGATGGCTATTTTGGATCCGGCTTGTTGTACAACATATTTGACCTACCCTTATCTTCTCCTTTGAGTCCAAACGGTCCAACAGCAAACGATTGTAATGATATAGATCCTCTTATTAACCCAGCTGCCGCGGAAGTCTGCAACGGCATAGACGACGACTGCGACGGCACTGTGGACGACGGACTTCCCTTCCTCACCTATTATACCGATGCCGATGGTGACGGCTACGGTTCGGCCTCCGCTACCGGAACTTCATCCTGTTCGCCCATTGTCGGCAGCGTGACCAACAATCAGGATTGCGATGATTTCAATCTTGGTTTCCTTGCAACCAATTGGTATCGGGATTTCGACGGCGATGGTTATGGTACACAGTCAATTGAGCCGGGAAATATAGTTAGAAGCTGCATAGATCCTTCCATTCCCGGATTTGCTCCGTATGTGCGCAACAACTGGGATTGCAACGATGCCGACCCGCTGGAGTACAACTCCTTCTGGTTCCTCGATAATGATCAGGATGGTTTTGGCACC
>CANHCT010000183.1 GCA_947459175.1 Hymenobacteraceae bacterium | reverse complement strand
CCCTGTTCGGGAATCTGAACGGCGGAATCTGGTCTGCTTCCAACGCTGTATTTTCTCTCATTTTTCTGGTTTTGATTGATTTTATTGTTCCCCAAAACAAATCCAAGCAAGAGCCCGACAACAGCCATCTGCCCGATTTTGTACTGGTATTTGCTTTTTTATTTCAAATGCTGTGTGTGGGAACACTCTTATACGGCATTCAAACGGGCATTCTTTCGGGTTCTGCCATCACCTGGGCAGCCGTTTCTACCGGGCTGAACTCGGGCCTGTTGGGCATTACTTCTGCCCACGAACTGATCCATAGAAAAGGTTATTTTTTTAAAACCCTCGGCATCCTCAACCTGATTTCCTGCCTGTATGCACATTTTTATGTGGAGCACCGCAAGGGCCACCACGCCCATGTCGGAACCAACCGCGACCCGGCCACTGCCCGCAAAGGAGAATCGGTGTATGCCTTTTTTGTACGCACCATCCCCGGCCAATGGGTCAGCGCCTTGCAGATTGAAATAGCCCGTCTGAAGCGTGTAAAAGCCGCTCCCCTCGGATGGCGAAATTTTGTCTTAAACACCCTCTACATTCAGCTGATTTTGCTCGCCCTGCTGCTTTTCGGCGGAAGCGGAGATTTACTGTATGCCTTTGTTATTCAGGCCATAATCGGGTTTTTTCTGCTGGAATATGTAAATTACATAGAGCACTACGGCCTGCTGCGAAAGCCCGGAGAAAAAGTTCAGGCCCATCATGCCTGGCAATCCAGCTCGGCCACCTCCCGGTTTACCCTGTTCGAATTGAGCCGACACAGCCACCACCACATAGATGCCCGTGTAGAATACCACGCCCTTCACGATCTGGAAAGTCCTTTTCATCTGCCTTTCGGATATTACGGCATGTTCTACATTGCCCTGATTCCGCCCCTCTGGCATCGGATAATGGACCACAGGATTCCTTGAAATTCAAGCCTTTATGCGTATTCTAAGCCCTTTGGAAATCAAGCAGGCAGACCTGCTCACCCAAAAAAATCAGAACATTTCGTCCATGGGACTGATGGAAAGGGCGGTTTCGGCTTTTCTGAAGCCCTTTTTGCTCAGATTTCCGGAGCCCGGGCCGGGCCTGATTGTGGCGGGGCCGGGCAACAATGGCGGCGACGGGCTGGCTCTGGCCAGGCTTTTGGCCGAAAAAAAACAAACGGTTTGTGTTTTCATTCCTGATTTTTCGGGAAAGCTTAGTGAAGAAAGAGTGAAACAGGAAAAAAAGCTGCCGGCCTCGGTGAAGGTGGTCAGAGGAAATCCGGATGACCTGGTAAAAGAAATGGCCGGACACTGCGGTTGGGTTTGCGATGCGCTGTTCGGGGTGGGCCTTAACCGGAAGCCGGAGGGCGACTGGGCTAAGATTATCCGGAATCTGAATAATTTCGGGGGTTTGAAAATTGCGTTGGATGTCCCCTCCGGATTTCAACCGGCAAATCGGTCTGAAGATGCGGTTTTTACCGCCGATTGGGTTGGAACTTTTCACTGCCCGAAACCCGGATTTTTATATCCCTCCAATCAAAAATATGTCCCTGAATTTGCGGTGATTGACATCGGACTGGAAGAGCCGGAACCGTCAGGGCCGGGTATATTTTTCCTGGAAAAAAAAAACATCAAGGGCCTGATCCGGCCAAGAAAAAGGTTTTCGCACAAAGGCACTTTCGGACATGGCGTATTATTTGCCGGATCCAAGGGAAAAATGGGTGCTGCTGTTCTGGCCGCCAAAGGCATGCTCCGGTCGGGAATTGGTCTGGCCACTGTTTACGGACCTTCTTCGGGAAGAATCATCGTGCAAACCTCTGTGCCCGAAGCCATGTGGATTTCGGACCCCGAAAAGGACAGTATATCGGCCTGTCCGCCCCTGGGCACTTATTCGTCCATTGGTCTCGGACCGGGTTTAAGCAATCAGCCCCAAACCGGAAAGGCAGTAAAGCAAATTTTGGAGCGAGGCATTCTTCCCCTGGTGGTAGATGCCGATGCCCTCAATATCCTGAGTGAAAACAAAGACTGGTTGAAGCTTTTGCCACCTTTCAGCTTGCTTACTCCCCATCCTAAAGAATTTGAGCGATTGGCAGGTAAATCGGAAAACGACCAGGAGGTAGTATATAAAGCCCTGAATTTCAGCAAAAAACACAACATCATCCTGATTCTGAAGGGAGCATTTACCCTCATTTGCCATCCTGACGGGCGAGCCTGGTTCAACTCAACAGGCAATGCGGGTATGGCTACGGCCGGTTCCGGAGATGTTCTTACCGGCTTGCTCACCGGTTTGTTGGCGCAGGGATATCCGCCGCTAGAAACCGCCCTGCTTGGGGTGTACTGGCATGGATACGCCGGAGATCTGGCCGCTGCAGCAATAGGGCAGCCTTCCATGCTGGCAGGAGATATTTTGGAGAATCTGGGGGCCGCTTTTTTGGAAATTTCTGCCTGAGGGGCAACTCAGATAGTCCAGAAATGGTACACATCCACCTCACCGGCAACCCGGAAACCACAACTTTGGTAAAAACCGATGGCTCCTGTATTTAAGCCCTGGGTGGCCACGGTAAGTGTATTGAGCCCGTCTTTTTGCGTTTGGGCTATTACCCTGTTGATCAGCTTCTTGCCCAAACCTTTTCCCCTTTGGCTGCTGTCCACTGAAATCAAGCCGACATCGCCGGCATTGTTTTTTATTCCATAGGTAATCAAGCCCACCAATGTCTCCCCTTCGAAATAACCAAATACTTCAAGTGCAATTTCCTTGTTTACCGAACGGGTTATCCAGGTGCGGTAGAGCATTTTGAAAATACCCGGATCCAGCCTTTTATCGGTTTTAAACCGGGAATGGGTGCCACTTTGAAAAGCCAGGTCCAGCAACTCATCAGAGAGAGAGGAAACAGGCCGGATCTTGGGGTCTGTTTCGATGCGTTCATCGTCCGGTACTTGCCGTATGAAGTTTTGCCTGCGGTCCAGAAGTGACAGATTTTGGTTTGAAAACCAATCACTTTCACTTTGGCTCAGGGCTGGAGAGCAGAAAATATAAATTAAATCAAAGGCAGATTTATCTGACAGCAAAAAGCGATTTAAGTCTTCCTTTTCATTGGCTTGAAATTTACCAATTTCGAGTTGAAATTTTTCGGAATCCCAGGAGAGTTTTTCAATCATTTCCAAATCCTATGGTATTGTTAACAATAAAAACAGGCCTTTCTTTTACCCGGTCAAAAGTCTTGCCCAGGTATAAGCCAACAATACCCAAAACGAAAATAATGATCCCGGAAAAAAACCAAAGGGAGAAAATCAGGCTGGCATAGCCCTGTATCGTGATATATCCGAGAAAGTACCGTATAATAGCCACCATGCCACCGAGAAACGAAATACATGAAATCAGTAGCCCAAGCTTTATTGTAAGCCTCAGGGGTTTATCTGAAAAAGACAAGATGATGTCGAGACCGAGCTTCAACAACTTTTTGAAGTTGTAAGATGTTTTTCCTTCTGCCCTTTCCGCATGCTCTATCACGATTGAGGCAGAAGAAAATCCCACCCAGGATACCATAGCAGGAAAGAAACGAATTGAATCACCCATCGAGAGGATGGCGATGATGACTTTTTTGTGGTAAATGCCAAAATTGGCCACCGTGCTGTCTTGTTTGGTCTCAGTTAGGTAGCCGAGAACCATGTAAAACAATACAGAGAGCTTGGTCTTGATGAAATTATCTTTCCTTACTGTCCTTTTTGCCAGAACCAAATCATAGCCATTTTTGGTTTCCTCATAAAGCTTGATGATTTCTTCAGGCTGGTCCTGAAGGTCACAGTCCATCACCACCACCCACTCACCTGAGGCTTTGGACAGTCCGGCATGGATGGCATAGTGCTGCCCGAAATTTCGGGAAAGTCTGATTCCCTTCACCCGGATGTCCTTTTCGGCCAGCATTTTAATGGTAGAATAAGGATTTCCCGGACCGCAGTCGTCCACAAAAATCAATTCAAATTCACATGCCAGTTTTTGAAATGTGGCTTTTACCCGCTCATACAATTCGGGCAAACAGGCATCACAGCCATAAACAGGCACTACAACCGATATCAGAAGCATCTGAAAATTCTTGGGGAGGCAAATATAGGGTTTCAAAAAGTAATTATCCTTTTGCTCCTTCGGAATCCGTTCCGCTGTCGGCAATGATGGGCAATAAGGCAGATTTTAGGTATGGCCATTTCTTTTTTATGGATAAACTTTTGGTTTTCCCTTACCTTTGCTTTTCATTTCAGAACAATCACCAACATGCTTTCTGTTCTTCTCTTTTTTGGAAATTTGGGTACCGGAGAAATAATCGGCATCATCGTTCTTGTAATTCTCCTTTTCGGGGCAAAGAAGATACCTGAGCTTGCAAGGGGCATCGGAAAAGGTATCCGTGAGTTCAAGGATGCATCCAAAGAAATTAAGGATACGATAGAAGAGGAGTCGAAAAAGGCATCCTGATTGTCTTTATCCCTTCATTCATATGAAGGGTTTTTAATCTGATTCGGGCTCTGTGATACTATTGCCTTACCACCTGAATGCTCTCAGCCTTCATTGAATAGTTTGGCAGGGTATTTTTTGGTTCTCAAATCTTGTTGGTCATAAATCTTAGGTAGTCAATACATCTGATTATCAGATTTTTGGAGGAATTTCTGTTGTTGTCCATTAAAGCATTTTGATTCAATAAATAAATATCGTTCCCTGTATGCTGCATCTCAAAGTAAAAGGAATCAACAGCCTGACCGATGCCCGTTATTGTGCCGGCATGGGGGTGGAAAAACTGGAAATTGTATTTGACGAAAACGGTGAGGCTGCGCTGAACATCAGCGAATGGAATGCCATCCGGGCCTGGATCGAAGGGGTGGAATGGGTGGGAGAATATTTGGGCTCAGACCCCGGAATTTTGCTCGAGCTTGCCGGCTCTTACGGCATTGCCGAGTGGACCATCTCCCCGGAATT
>CANHCT010000182.1 GCA_947459175.1 Hymenobacteraceae bacterium | reverse complement strand
CTGCAGCATTTGGTAGAATTTACCATAAACCGAAAAATCTGATGGAAGCCGGTTTCAGAAAGCTGGAAATGGCGGAATTGGGCCGCGTATCCCCCGCCGAAAGCAGGGAAGGGAAAAAGTTTCCTTTCGTTCTCATTTTGGACAGCATCAGAAGTTTGATGAATGTCGGCTCGATTTTTCGGACAGCAGATGCTTTTCAGGCCGAGAAATTGTTTTTATGCGGTTTCACCGGAACCCCTCCCCACCGGGAGATACAAAAGACCGCCTTGGGTGCTACAGAATCCGTTGACTGGCAGTATTTTGAATCTATTGAAGACTGTATTCAGCACTTAAAAAAACACGGGTACCGGATTTGGGCCATAGAGCAAACCACCCGCAGCACTTCCCTTACAGATATGGATTATTCCTCCGGAAGGCCGTTTGCATTTGTGTTGGGCAACGAGGTTTCCGGGGTTTCAGAAGAGGCTTTGCAGCATTGTGAGGGGGTGATTGAAATTCCGCAATTTGGATCCAAACATTCTCTGAATGTGTCTGTTACGGCTGGCATTGTGGCCTGGGAATTTGTAAAATCCCGACTGAAATAGTGTCTGCGGGTTAATGTCCGTCACTGTTTTCTGAGGGAAAAACATCCGGCCGGGCCAAACAAAGGGCCCGATTTTTGATTTATTTTGCAGACAAATTTTTATTCATGATCGAACTGCCCACCCTTGATGCCAACCCGCAGCGGCGAGCCACCAAGCCAAACTGGCTTCGGGTAAAACTACCCACAGGTCCGGAATATGCTAAGGTCAGAAAAATAGTAGACGAGCAAAAACTCCATACCATCTGCGAAAGCGGAAACTGCCCGAATATGGGCGAATGCTGGGGCGAAGGCACGGCCACCTTTATGATTTTGGGAAATGTGTGCACCCGCGGATGCAGTTTTTGTGCCGTAGCCACCGGCCGGCCCAATGAATACGATACCGATGAACCCAGGAGGGTGGCAGAGGCCATACAGGCTATGGGCGTAAAACATGCCGTCATCACTTCAGTAAACCGGGATGAACTGAAAGACCGGGGAGCAGAAATCTGGTACCAGACGGTAATGAAGGTAAAGGAACTAAGTCCGGCCACCACCATAGAAACCCTGATTCCCGATGTGAAGGCCAACTGGGATGCCCTCGCCCGAATGGTAGAACCCCGGCAGGAGGTGGTGAGCCACAATATGGAAACCGTAAGCCGCTTATACCGCAGGGTTCGGCCACAGGCAAAATATGAGCGAAGCCTCGAACAAATCAAAAGAACCCGTGAAATGGGGCACCGCACCAAATCGGGCATTATGGTAGGGCTGGGCGAAACACAGGAAGAAGTTTTTGAGATCATGGATCACCTGGCAGAACAGGGCCTTCAGGTGCTGACCATCGGGCAGTATCTGCAACCCACCAAACTCCATCTGGAGGTGGCAGAATTCATTCATCCTGAGGTGTTTGAAATGTACAGGGAAGAGGGAATAAAGCGGGGAATCACCTATGTGGAGTCGGGTCCGCTGGTGCGAAGCAGCTACCACTCCGAGCGGCATGTTCATGTTTAGCTGACCGGGTTTCCGGCTCTTCTCAGTACCACATCCATTTCCACAACTCTTTGTAGGTCACCTTTTTGCCGTACATGAGGATGCCTACTCTGTAGATTTTTCCGGCCAGCCAGGTGGTTCCGAGAAAACCTGCTATCAAACAAACCATGGATACCACAATCTGCCATACCGGCGGCTCAAAGGGAATCCGCATCATCATAATGATGGGAGAGGTGAAGGGGATCACGGAAAACCAAAAGGCAAGATTGCTGTTGGGATCTTTGATGATAAACTGCCCCACGATAATGGCCAGAATGATGGGGATGGTAATGGGCATCATAAACTGCTGCGCATCCTGCTGATTGTCTACCGCAGCACCAACTGCAGCGAAAAGGGCAGAATACAGCAGATAGCCGCCGAGAAAATAAAACAGGAAGCAAAAGAAAATATAGGGAATATTTACGCTTGACAGTTCTTTCAACAGGCCACCGGTATTGTCTTTTTGTTTTGAGCCTTCTGCCGAGGCATCATCCTGAGGTGCCCCGGATGTCTGCGTGATTTTCTGCGGTTCCTGATTTTTCAGCAATGCGGTGCCGGCAATGGTGCTCAGGGCATAGGTGAGGGCCGCCCAAAGAAGAAATTGGGTCAAACCCACCAGGGCCACGCCGCTGATTTTGCCCAGCATCAATTGAAAAGGTTTTACCGAAGAAATGATAATCTCTACAACGCGGTTGGTTTTTTCTTCCATCACTCCGGTCATCACCTGGCTGCCGTACAGAAAAATGAAAATATAAATCAGGAATCCGCCGCCAAAGCCCACAATGGTGGCCGCTGTGGAGCTTCCTTCTTTTTCTCCTTCATCGCTCAGCACCGTGGTATTGATTTCCACTTTCGGATTGATTTTCTCTACAAGGGCAGGGTCTATTCCCGCCTGCTTCAGTTGTGTGTTTTTCAGCTCGGCATCAATCTGATTTTCAATGGATTCAATCAAATCCAGACTTGGGTTTCCCGAACCAAAAATCCGGATATCGGGGTTTGTCTTTCCATCGGTTTGCCCGATCACCAGCAGCATCTGATGGTCATCTGCCGATTTGATTCTCGATTTTTCGGCTTCTTCTGCCAGGCCATCAAATTTAAAAATGGTCTCCTCATTGCTTTTCAGTTTTCCTTTGAACAGTCCCGATTGGTCAATGACGGTCACCACATTTTGGGATTTATTTTTTAGGGCCAGCCAGGCAGGAATGATGGATATGGCGGCAAAAAGCAGGGGCCCCACCATGGTCATAATCAGGAATGACTTTTTCTTTACCCTGGAGAGGTACTCTCTTTCGATAATCAGGAATATTTTTTTCATGGATTTTGAAACTGGGGCTGGGTGACAACCTGGATAAAAATATCGTGGAAACTGGGCATTTCTTCATGAAAAGAATGAATTTCAGAATTCTGAATCAGGTCTGAAATCAACTCATTGGGAGAATGGCCTTCGCCAAGAGAGAAGGAGGACCGGAAAAGGCCCCCGTGGGATTCGTTGATGGCAGCAGGCTGCCATGGGAAATGATCGAATACAATGGGGTCTTTGGTGTCTACAGTAAACCGGTTGGTTTTGAAGCGGTTGCGAACCTCTGTGGTAGAGCCTTCCAAAACTTTTCTCGATTTGTCAATCAAAACCAGATGGGTACACAATTCTTCAACTGTATCCATGCGGTGGGTAGAAAACAAAATGGTAGAGCCTTTTTGGTGAAGTCTGAGAATCTCGTCGCGGATTACATCCGAATTTACAGGGTCGAATCCCGAAAAGGGTTCATCGAGAATAATGAATTCGGGCTCGTGCAGCACGGTGGCCACAAACTGCACTTTCTGCGCCATCCCTTTCGAAAGTTCTTCCAGATTTTTGTTCCACCAGTCTTTGATATCCAGCCTGATAAACCAGTTTTTGGTTTTTTCGAGGGCCTCTGATTTGCTCATGCCTTTGAGTTGAGCCAGGTACAAAAGTTGCTCTCCTACTTTGGATTTTTTGTACAGGCCCCTTTCCTCGGGCAAATAGCCGATTTTGGAAATGTGGTCCGGATTCAAGGGTTCACCATTGAAAAAAACCTGCCCTTCGTCCGGTGCGGTAATCTGCGTAAGGATGCGAATGAGGGATGTTTTCCCGGCTCCGTTTGGTCCCAAAAGCCCGAAAATCGAGCCTTTCGGGATGGAAACCGAAACTTTGTCCAGAGCGGTGTAGTCGCCGTAGCGCTTAACCAGATTCCGGGTTTCAATGATGGGCAGCATGGTTGTGTTTGACTATGTTTGCTCTGATGGTTTGATTTTCAGGTTATTCAACCTGACGGAAACGGCGTTGTCGGAAAGGGTTTGGAATCAGGCTTCTGTTCCGGCGGCGGCTTTGTCCACCATTTTTTTGAAGTTTTTGTTGATGTAATACAGGCTCTTATCGTCGTTGCCCAGGGTTTTGATCATGTGAATCAATTCCTGAACCGAAGTTTCGGATTCCTGCTGCTCCAGAACAAAGGCTTCCATAAATTTATAAGTAGCAAAGTCTTTGTTTTTCAAACATACATCTGCTACTGCATTGATATTCAGGGTGTTGTTGTGTTCCAGGTCCCACACATACTGAAAAACTTCGAGCAAATTGGTAAAAGTAGCCCTGGGTTGTTTCACGCCATCCACCCTGGCAGGGGCCTGATGCTTGTTGATGTATTTTATGATTTCCAGAAAATGGGCTCTTTCGTCTTCGGCGGCCGCATAAAAATATTCGGCGATACCCGGAAGGTTTCGCTCTTCGCACCAACCCGCAAGGGCCAGGTAAGCATGGGACGCATCGGCTTCTATTCCGCTTTGTTTGTTGAGGATTTCTGAAACTTCGTTGGAAAGCATAGTCATTAAATGTTAAGAATAAGCAGCAAATGAAATCAGCATTTGGCAGATAAAAAAGCCGGAGAATCAAGATTACACGAACGGCTTTTTTGGGCTTGCCGTCCCGGGAATGATGAAATTTCTTTCTTTTGAACTTTCTGACACCAATGGAAAATTTTTCTCTCTTCTTCCGGATGGGCCTGGACCACATTCTTTCGCCGGATGCCCTTGATCATCAGTTGTTTCTGTTGTCACTTGTGGCTGGTTTCACCCTCCGCGACATCAAGCCGCTTCTCATTTTGATTACTGCCTTTACCATCGGCCACAGCATTACATTGGCTTTTTGCAGTTCGGGCCACATCCGGATATCTTCTTATTTTATTGAATTACTTATTCCGTTTACCATTTTGATCAGCGGACTGATGGCCCTTCGAAGGCCCGGTGTGAGTGCCTCAAAAATGAAGTGGTTGTATCCTGCTGCCGGGATATTCGGCCTCATCCATGGAATGGGATTTGCTAATACACTGAAGGCCATGCTGGGCAGGGAACAATCTTTGCTTTTGCCCCTTTTTGGGTTCAATGTCGGCTTGGAGTTGGGTCAGCT
>CANHCT010000181.1 GCA_947459175.1 Hymenobacteraceae bacterium | reverse complement strand
GAAAAGGTAACCTGATTGTTTTGGATAACAACAAACAGTATTACAAGAATACCTTTACGATTTATCCAAATCCCGGAAAGGGCATGATTTCTGCAAAATTTGCCCTCGACAGAGCTGGTGCTACCCAATTCCGGGTTTTCAACCACATGGGTCAGTTGGTAGAAAACTCTACCAAAACCCTGATGGCCGGGAATCTGAACATGGCTTTGGATTACAGGCATTTGAAGTCCGGAATTTATTTCCTCAATATTCAGCAGGGTAAGAATACCATGACCCAGCGCTTTGTTATTGAATAACCGGATTAAGAGATTCTATTTATAAAAAGCCCGCCCGAAATGGCGGGCTTTTTTTTTTGCCTTTGTCCTGATTTTGGTTTTGGATGAAACGAATCCTTTTAAAATTCCTAATTTTGCGGACTTTTTCTGACCTTAGACATCATGCCAACCGTTGCACAATCATTAAAATTTGCCATCCTTCTCTTTGTTTTGGGCTCCTGCGCTTCCAAAAAAGCCTTTTTTGCAGTTCCTCCCGCTTCGGCCTACCAGAAAAGTGTGGACCGGGTGAAGGAAGTTTCTACCCTGAATATTCCCATTGAAATACCCCTGGCGGAAGTAGAAAAGAAAATCAATGCCGAATTGGGCACCGTGCTTTTCGAGGACAATTCTTTGGATAATAACGGGGGCGACAACCTGATTTTAAAAGTTACCAAAAGACAAGCCCTGCAGATAGAACCCAAAGGAGGGAATCTTTTCAACATCAAACTGCCGGTAAATATTTTTGCGAAGGCAGGGTATAAAATTGAGAAATTCGGAGTTTCAGTAGCCAAATATGAAGATACCCAATTTGATATCGACCTGAACTTCCTTACCCGGCTGAGCATCAATCCCAACTGGACTGTTTCTACCTCTACCACCCCCAATGGCTATAAATGGGTAAGCGAGCCCAAGGTCAAAATTGGATTTTTTGAAATTCCCATTACTACCATTATTGAAAAAATTATGGACCGGGAGCTACCCAATGTGGTAAAAACAGTGGACAGCGAAGTTGCAAAAATCAACCTGAAGCCGCAGGTAGAAACCGCCTGGCGGGCTGTTCAGGAACCTTTTCTGATCAACGAAGCCTATCAGGCCTGGCTGAAGGTGACCCCAAGAGACGTCATGATGTCACCCCTGTCCGCAAAAGGAAATAATGTTCGGGTTTCGGTAGGAATGAGTGCTGTAACGGAAACCATTTTGGGCAGCAAACCAGCCGGAGCGGTAATGGCGCAGGTGCCCGCCCTTCGCATCCAGGAAAAAATGGATGAAAAGTTTGAGGTGGGAATGATTACCGAAATTCCCTGGCCCCAGCTGAAGAAAATAGCCATGGAGCAAACCGGCGGCAAAACCTATGAGTTCAGTGAAGGCAAAAGAAAAATAACGGTAGAGGACATAGAGGTGTACGGGCAGGGCGAAGACATCATTGTGGCTACAGTACTTTCCGGAGCCCTCAACGGAAAGGTGTATCTGAAAGGAAAACCATATTATGATGCAGCTTCCACATCGCTGAAAATCAAAGATTTGGACTATGAACTGGATACCAAAAATAAACTCTTCAAAACGGCAGACTGGCTTGCCCACGGAAAGTTTCTGAAAATGATGGAACCCTATTTTTCCGTTTCGGTGGCTGCCCAACTGGAGGAGGGAAAAAAGCTGATTCGGGAAAATCTGGTTGGCAACAAATTGAACAAAAACATCAGCCTCAGCGGCAAACTCAATGAGCTGAATCCGCAGAATATATATGTGACGCCAAACGGAATTCAGGCCGTAATCATTGCCAGAGGGAAGCTGGATGTGGTGGTGGCAGGTTTCTGATTCTGAGTGTTTTTAAAAACATATTTAACCAGGCAGCTTCAGTGCCGCATGAAAACTATGGTGAAGTGATAAGGCCGGAATCTGCTCAGGCCTTAGGTTTTTCTCCTAAATTTCAACCACCATTTCTTTGAAAGCCGAATGGGTGCTGATGTTGGCTTTCAGCTGATTCAGCATCGAATAGAGGCCAAAATAGGTGCGGTTGATGTACAACCCGTCCTTGCTTCCGCGGGCTACTTTCGATTCCTTGAGCTCCTTCATTTTACCCAGTTTTTCTGCAAAACTGTAGATTTCGTCAAAGTAGGCATCGTTGCCGAAGTCGAAGGTTTCGGTCCGGAACGGTGTTCCCAACATGTCGATCATATGGGTGAAAAGCGGAGTGAAGAAGTCTATATCCTTTTGACTGTCAGTGGGATATAAAAATTCCAGTGCATAGAAAAGCCGCTTTGTTTTTTCCGGTCCTGCGATATTGGCAGGATTGATGAGGGAAAAATAATTGTAGTAGTAGTCTTCGGGAATCTCTTTCACACAGCCAAAATCAATGATGCCCAGACGCCCGTCTTCCTGCATCAGAAAATTACCGGGATGCGGGTCGGCATGAATTTGCCGCAGTTCGTGAATCTGAAATTCATAAAAATCCCAAAGTGCCTGACCAATGCGGTTTCGTACCTCCTGACCAGGCTGGGTTTGCAAAAATTCCTTTAGGTGGAGTCCGGGCAGCCAGTCCATGGTGATGATTCTTTTGCTGCTCCATTCCGGATAGTAAGCAGGAAAAAACAAGTCCGGCAATCCCGAACAAGCCTGTGAAATATGGAGAGAACGCTTTACTTCGAGTTCATAATCTGTTTCTTCCAACAGTTTTCCCTCCACCTCACCCATATACCGGTTGATGTCGGCTTCATTGAGCCCCATCAGTTTTACGGCAAAGGGTTTCACCATTTTCAAATCGGAGCTGATGCTTTCTGCCACACCAGGATATTGGATTTTTACAGCCAGTTTTTTGCTGTCTTTCCATGCCTCGTGAACCTGACCGATGGAGGCTGCATTGCTGGCTTTCAGGTCAAATTTATCAAACATTTCCGAAGGCATTTTGCCAAATGATTTTTGAAACGTCCTGATAACCAACGGAGCGGACAAAGGGGGAACCGCGTATTGACTCATCTGAAACTTTTCTGAATAGGCCCTCGGCAATACCGAACGGTCCATGCTCATCATTTGGGCCACCTTCAGGGCTGAACCTTTCAGTTTACTCAGAGATTGATATATATCGCTGGCATTGTCCTGATGCAATTCTTCTCTTGGCACATCCGGGTTTACCATCTTTTTTGCGTAGTGCTTCAGGTAGTTTCCGCCGATCCGGGTTCCGGTTTTCAGAAACTCGGTGGCCCGCTGTACTTTGGAAACCGGGATGCTGCTTTGTTCTTTCATCAATGGAGTGTGCTGTAGTGCAGATAAAGTTTAAGTGGTTCAGAATAAAAATGCAAAGCCTTGATAGAAAGGGCCTTTACTTCATTTTGGCTCTGCCCCAAAGAAATTTGGCCAAATCCAAAGCCTTGTCGAGGGTGTTTTCTTTCAGCATATCGAACCCCAGATTGACACCTTTTTCTATAGCAGCATCGGTATCCTCGAATCCCTGACTTTCATCTTTCATCCAGAATCCAAGAACAAACCAAAACTGCACCATCAGGGCATTGGGATAATAATCACTGATTTTTGGGCGTTCGGCCAGTTCGCCGGTTTGAAATCCTTCTGAAATTAACTTTTCAAAATATGGTTTCAATTGCTTCTCCACTGCTTTTTTTGCCGGCATGGCCTTTCCGGGAACGAACCAGTTTTTGGAGGACTTTGCGAAAAAGCTCCGGTTGGATCTCAACTCTTCTACCATGGCATAAAAAAAACTCAGGATTTTTTCCCTCACCCCGAACCCCTGATATTCATCGGTACTTTCCAGTTTCTGAATCACTTCGCCCAGTGAATCCAGCCAAACCGAAGTTTCAATACCTTCAAAGGAGGTGAAATACTTATAAAATTCAGCCTCCGAAATGTCGGCTACTTTACAAAAGTGGTAAACAGAAGCAGGATTTTTCCCCTCTGTCAGCACAAAATCCATGTACCCGGATTTGATTTTCGATTTCATATCGGTTTCGGTCCGGACAGTATTTTTAGATTTCATGGAAATGGAAATGATTCTCTGATCAAACCAAGAGGCAAGCCCAAAGGTTTAAAATAATACCGGTTGCTTCCCTTTCGGGCCGGAAAAGCTCTGTCATCCACAGGCAATTCAGCAGTAAAAAAAATGGCCCGCTCAGCCGACTGAATTTCGGATGTTACTTCGGAAAATTAAAAGATTTACAAAAAATCGGGCTGTTTTTTATAAGATTATTAAAAACAGAGAATTTATATCGGCTCTCTTTGTGTTTTATTCAATTTTTGTTCCTAATTTCAACCAAAATTTTGACAGGCATGCACCCGGGCTTCCATATCGGCTTTCTTGAATTTCGCTGGATAGACCTGCTCGATATTCTGCTGGTGGGCTATCTGGTGTATCAGATATACAAGCTCATCCGCGGATCGGTGGCACTCAAAATTTTTATAGGCATCATCTCCATTTATGTGATTTATCAGATTGTAAAATCCCTGGGAATGGAGATGCTTACGGGTATTTTGGGTCAGTTTGTGGGGGTTGGTGGTTTGGCTGCCCTTATTCTTTTTCAACAGGAAATCAGGAAGATACTTCTGCTGATAGGCAAATCTTCCATCATATCCGAAGAAGGATTTTTCAGAAACATTTTTTCGGCGGGCGCAAACCGTGACCAATTGCAGCTTTTGCCGATAATTGAGGCGGCCAAGGCCATGAGCCAAAGTCACTCAGGAGCCCTTATTGTATTTGCCAGGAGTACCGAATTGAAATTTTATGCTGAAACCGGAGATGCCATTGATGCTACCATCTCCAAGAGGTTGCTTCAGAGTATTTTTGTAAAAACAAGCCCCCTTCATGATGGTGCAGTTATTATTGCCAAAGGCAGGATTAAAGCAGCAAGATGTATTTTGCCTGTTTCTGAAAATCAGGACCTTCCGCCCAATTTCGGACTCCGTCACCGCTCGGCTTTGGGCTTGTCGGAGATGACCGATGCGGTCATTCTGGTGGTATCGGAAGAAACCGGTCAGATGTCTATTGCCCACGATGGCAT
>CANHCT010000180.1 GCA_947459175.1 Hymenobacteraceae bacterium | reverse complement strand
TTTTCCACAGAGTCCAACAACAAGGTACCCTCATTGTAGGCCTCCCATTCCAGATGGTCTATAAATGCGAACCCATCTACCAAACTCAAGTGAAGTTTAGACCCAAACTCTGTCTTATTGCGGGCCTTTCCCCGAACGATGGGCCGAACGTGAGGTTGGTGTATGCTTACGATCCGGTGTTCAATGCTGTGGGTTCGGTTTTGCCACATTTGCAGCTGTTGGCGGTAAAGTTCCTGAATCACAAGCAGGTATTTGTATTCTTTGGGCTTTAGCGGAATAGTGGAATAGCCATCAAGTAAGCGGTGGATATGGCCCAGATTGCGACGCAGGTAGCGCAATTGTACAGCAACCGCTTTGCGGAGTTGCTTTCGACTCAGTTGTTTGCTTTTAGCAAAACGAAGATAGTTTTTACGGGCTTGCTCTCGATAGGTCCGTGGCTTGGATTGCTCTATTTCAGATCGATAGAGCAAATCAATGAGTTCTTCAGACTTTATCCGGGCATCGTTTAGAAGATTCAGATCGGTGGGATATGCAATATCCTGCGGACAGGCCGTGGCATCCACCAAAAGTCGACCCTTGTGGGAGCCCTCATGGGTAGATGTAGTTCCCTGACCAGGCTCAAGGCTGACATTAGTCTGTTTATCAGTATCTTGATTTCCTAACTGATCATCTGGCAGATTCTTCTCTGATTCATTTTTTGGATTTGATGGCTGGCTTTGGTGAAAAAGCGATACAATCTCCTCGTTAATCTGACCCATTTCAGTGCTTCCCAGCCGCTTTCGTATTTCCACAAAAAGGGAGGGATCAAAGGCAGGCTCGGTGCTAAAACTGCTGTAACCAATAAAGTATTGCAGGTACATGTTTTCCTGGATCTCAAGGATGGTTTCTTCATCACTAAGATTCTTGAGGTGCTTAATCATTACAGCCCCAAGAATCACTCGTGGGTTAATGGAAGAGGCACCCAAGGTTTGGTTGTGAAGTTGTTTGAGGTAAACACCAACAATCCGATCCCAAGGGACGTGACGGGCCAACTTCACCCATCGATTGGTTGGATCTAAATTTTGGGCAAAGGGAGTCTCAAATCCCTCAATGGTAAGCTGTGTTAAACTCTGGTAGGCTTGCTTGGATGCACGCTTTTTGGAGGCTAATGGCATAATTGCTTGCACTTAATGCCGCAATTTTAACCATAACTCAATTCATTTTCAAAGCTTTACGAGTTTTTCAGTGGACCCTAATTAAAGAATGGAAAATGCTACCGCACTAAATGTTAGAAGTCAGGAAGTATTGGCCAACCGAAAAAAATAAAAAAGGCCCCATTCGGGACCTTTCATGTAACTCCAGAAAATCATCAATCCTGCATCAGCAGGTAGGCTTTGATAAAATCCATCAGCTCTCCATCCAGCACCGCCTGAGTATCAGAAGTTTCTACTCCGGTACGGTTGTCTTTCACCAATTTATAGGGATGCAACACATAGTTCCGGATCTGGGAGCCAAAGTCAATCCGCTTTTTAGAACTCTCGATTTTGGCTTTTTCTTCATTCCGCTTCTCCAGTTCCATCTGATACAAACGGGATTTCAGCATTTGCATGGCCCTTTCGCGGTTGGCCAATTGAGATCTTTCTACCTGGCAAACCACTACAATGCCGGTGGGAATGTGGGTCAGCTGCACTTTGGTTTCTACCTTGTTCACATTTTGTCCGCCTGCACCGCCTGACCGGGAGGTATCCATCACCACATCGTTGGGATTGATTTCGATGTTGATGCTGTCGTCGACCTCGGGGTAGGCAAATACCGAAGCAAAAGATGTATGCCGCCGGGCATTGGAATCAAACGGAGAAATTCGCACAAGGCGATGCACGCCGATTTCCGATTTCAGCAATCCGTAGGCGAAGGGCCCTTCTATTTCCAAAGTTGCCGATTTGATGCCGGCTCCGTCGCCTGCCTGATAATCTACCTCCCGTACCGTAAACCCTTGTTTCTGAGCCCACATGGTGTACATGCGAAGTAAAATTTCAGCCCAGTCCTGGCTTTCAGTTCCGCCGGCTCCGGGATTGATTTCGAGGATGGCACTCATCTGGTCTTCTTCACCGGAGAGCATTTTCTTAAATTCCAGTTCCTCCAAAGCCTTTTCGGTTCGGACATATTCCGCATCCATTTCTTCATCCCCAATTTCGCCGGCTTCGTGAAATTCAAAAAGGGTTTCAAGGTCTGAAATCATGGTTGCCAATTGATCAAAGGCTGAAGTCCAGACCTTTATGGACTGGATTTCTTTCATCTTGGCATTGGCTTCTTTGGGATTATCCCAGAAATCGGGGGCCAGGGTTTCCTGCTCCTTTATGGCAATTTCCGATATTTTGGTATCGTAGTCAAAGATAGCCTCTCAGGTCAGAGAGGCGAGATTGCAAAGATTTAAGCTGTTCGAGATTCATATTCTGAAAAGAGCTGCGAAAAAGGGAAATATTCCCGAATTATTCCCGGAAGAATTCAAAACGGGTCCGCTACCTTGCCGGCCTATGTCGTTCAGAGATTCAGAAGTTTTACGGGTAAATATTTCTTATGCACAGATTTTCAGGACTTCACTGCCCATAAGCTTTGCCATTCTCATTCCCCAAATCAATTTTATTGCCAACAATATTTTTCTCGGCCATTTCGACAATTCGGGCAATGCTTTGGCGGTTGCCGGCTTGACCGGGGTGTATTACCTCATCTTTTCGGCCATCGGCTACGGATTGAACAACGGGCTGCAGTCTCTCATCTCCCGCCGGGCCGGCGAAAACAAGCCGGACGAAATCGGGCTGCTCTTCAGTCAGGGCGTCATCATTTCCTGGTTACTGGCCATTGCCGGTATGGTGATAACCTGGTTTGGTCTTCCTTATGTGTATGATTTTTTTATTCAAGACCCGCAGAAAAAGAATTTGGCCAATGCTTTTCTCTCGGTTCGGATATGGGGATTGCCTTTCTTGTTTCTCTATCAGATGCGCAATGCCCTGCTGGTGGGCATCAACCAAAGCCGGTACCTGGTTTGGGGCACCATTGCGGAGGTGCTGGCCAATCTTTTTTTCGATTATGTGCTCATATTCGGGAAACTGGGCTTTCCCGGTCTTGGATTTCAGGGAGCGGCTTATGCTTCTGTTATTTCCGAGGTTACCGGTGTTTTGGTTATCTATCTGGTTTTGAGGAAAACGGGGATCAGCAGGTCCTTCGGCCTTTTTTCAGGGTTTCGGTTTCGCCCCGCCTACATGAAAGAAATTTTACAACTGTCCTATCCCCTTATGTTTCAGCAGGCCCTGAGCATTGCCAGCTGGGAGTATTTTTTCCTTTTGCTGGAGCACCACGGTACCACAGCCCTGCAGGTTTCCAACGCCATGCGCAATGTTTTCGGCATTTGCGGTGCTTCGAGCTGGGCATTTGCAGCGGCTGCCAATTCGCTGGTGGCGAACATCTCGGGCCAAAAAAGGGAAAAGGAAATCTGGAAACTGCTGGGGAAAATTTTTCTTGTTTCAGGCTCGGTTGCCCTTCTGATGATGGCTTTGCTGAATATCTTTCCATTGGAGTTTCTTTCTGTGTACGGGCAGGGACCGGCTTTTTTCGAAATGGGATTGCCCACCATCCGGGTGGTATCGGTGGCCATGATTTTAATGACCTTTTCTTCGGTTTTGCTCAATGCAGTCATTGCCACAGGCAACAGCCGCTTCAGTTTCGGATGCGAGGTGTTTTCGCTGATTGCTTATTTGGTTTTCATCTGGATGGCAGTAGAAAAAATGCACTGTCCCGTTTACATCGCCTGGATGAGCGAATGGATTTACTGGGTATTTTTGGGCATTCCCTGTCTTCTTTATCTGCTTTTCAGAAAGTCAGGAAGCCAAAGTCCGGTGCTATGAGGCACGAATCCTGACAAGAGGATGGCAAATATATCGGTCACTAAACCAGAAATTCTTTGAGATCTTTCATGGTGAGGCGGTCTTCATAAAGCGAGCGGGCCATGATTACAGCAAAGAGGCCCATTTCATTCAGTTTTCGGATATCCTCTGCAGACCTTACCCCGCCACTGGCCACGAGTTCAAGGGTCGGAAATTTTTCCCTGACATGTTGATACATTTCAAAATCAGGACCTTCCATCAAGCCATCGCGGTTAATATTGGTCACCTTTACAAACTGAATGCCCCTTTCGGCATAGTATTCTATCTGACTTTCATAGGGAATGGTGGTTTGATTGTGCCATCCTTTATTGGAAATGAATCCGCCTTTTTGATCTATTCCCAAAATGAGCTTGCCCGGACCATAGGTAATCATCCAATTCATAAAGGTTTCGGGTGATGCAGAAGCCACTGTGGCTGCGGTGATGGTTTTGGCCCCGTAATCGAGAGCCGTCTGTATGTCGCCGTCTGTCCGGATGCCACCGCTGAAATTCACATTCAGGCCCGTGTAGCGGGCAATCACCTGAAGAGCCTGATAATTGACCAGCTTTTCGTTTTGTGCACCATCCAGATCTACAAAATGTATCCACCGAATGCCATGATCCTCATAATAATAAGCAAGGTCAAGCGGGGTTTTATCATACCACTTGTTTTGGGAAGAATGGGGAGAAATTTTGGCCATTTTTCCCCCTGAAATGGATATGGAGGGCACCAGCAGAATCATAATGAAACGAGGAAAAAGTAAGGTTTAAATTGCAATTATATAACTTCGACCCTGAAAATTGCTGCAATCGGCATCAGATTTTAAAATTTAATTTTGGAAAACGCCCGAATAAAAAAATTTTATTATTCTTTTCTCTTTTAATGCCAAATTCAATTTTGAAATTCTTTCTATTGGCCTTACTGGTTTTTTGCTCAGTATGCCCACGGGTTCTTGCGCAGAAATCCAAAAAGCAACTGGAAAAAGAGAAAAAGGAAAACCTGAGAAAACTGCAGCAAGCCAATGAAATCCTGAAGGAAGTGAGCCAGGAAAAAAAGGCTTCAATTTCCCAGCTTCAGGTTTTGAAGCAAAAATCAAGGCTGAAAGAGCAGAACATTTCTTCAATCCAAACCGAACTGGGGATGCTGCAATCGGACATACA
>CANHCT010000179.1 GCA_947459175.1 Hymenobacteraceae bacterium | reverse complement strand
GGCCTGACCACCAATCGAGTAATACACGGCATTGTCTCTCATGGGCGTTTCTTTCTTTGGAAAACAAGCCGTAAAAAATCCAGCAAACAGAAATAAAAGAATAAAGCGGGAATAGGGAACAAATTGTGTTGCGGTCATGGATGCGGTATCAATCAAATCCAAAAGTATATCTGCAATTTCAGCTTACCAAGCCCAGCCCTTTTTCTATTCTGGTTTTTATTCCAAAGTGGTTTTCATACAAATCTACTGCTTGCTTACAAGACCAGAGGTCATAGAAAAAGCCGGAGCCACATAGAATGAAGCCTGGATGAAAATGTAATCGGCCCGGTAATTTAAAATACATCAAGTTTCAGGTAAAAACCTTTGTTTTGCAACCCCATTCATGGTTCACCAGGAAATATTCTACACCAAGATTAATAAAATGAAATGTAAAGCCCTTGTCCTGTCGGCCTTTATTGCAGGACTCTTCGGATTTGTTGCCAGCACCTTCTCTCAAAAGTATAAGTCAGAAACTATTTATCAGGATGGCTACACCTACGAAATGGTGGCCGGCGACCCTACCCAGACAAGAATCTACAAGCTGGCCAACGGGCTCACCGTCTATCTGTCCGTTTACAAGGATAAGCCTCAGATTTTCACACTCATACCTGTCCGGGCAGGAAGCAAAAACGACCCGCATGACAATACCGGTCTTGCCCATTATCTGGAGCACATGGTATTTAAGGGGACTTCGAAAATAGGGGCTAAGGACTATGCCAAAGAAAAAGTTCTGCTTGACTCAATTGAGCGGATGTTTAACCGCTACCGGAAGCTGAAAGACGAAAAACAGCGCAAAGCCCTGTACAAAAAAATCGATGCGGTATCGCTGGAAGCCAGCAAACTCTGCTATGCCAACGAATATGACAAACTCCTCTCCCACCTCGGCGGTCAGGGAACCAATGCCTTCACATCTGTAGAGCAAACGGTTTACATGAATACCATTCCCTCAAATCAGTTGGAGAAATGGCTGGAAACCGAGCGGGAAAGATTTTCGGAACTGGTGCCACGCCTCTTTCATACCGAACTGGAGGCGGTGTACGAGGAAAAAAACATGAGTCTGGATGATGACAACGATAAAATGTCGGAAGCCCTTTTGTCCGGCCTGTTCCGTAAGCATCAGTACGGAACCCAAACTACCATCGGCACGGTGGAGCACCTGAAAAATCCTTCGATTACAGAAATCAAAAAGTTTTTCAACCGCTATTATGTCCCCAACAATATGGCCATCTGCCTGGCAGGAGAATTTGATCCTGCGGCCACCATCCGGCTGATAGACAAAACCTTCGGCAGCATGAAACCAAAGCCGGTTCCCCCTTTTGTACCTGCCAAAGAAGCCCCCATTCTGAAACCCATTGTAAAAAAAGTAATCGGGCCGGAGGAAGAAAGCGTGCAAATTGGCTTCCGGTTTGGGGGCATCGGTAGCAAAGAGGCATTGCTGGCCACCATGACCGATCAGATTCTGTCCAACTCTCAGGCAGGACTGATGGACCTGAATCTCAATCAAAAGCAATTGGTATTGGGTGCAGGCTCTTACATGGATGTGAACAAGGATTACTCCATGCAGGTGTTATCCGGATCGCCGAGACAAGGCCAAAGTCTGGCAGAGGTAAGAAAGCTGATGCTCGCACAGATAGATTCTATCAAGTCGGGCAAATTTGAAGACTGGCTCATCAAAGCGATTGTCAACAACTATAAAATCAATCAACTGCGCAGGTACGACAGTTTCCAGGGCAGGGCTTTTGCCCAAATGACGGCCTTCATCAACGGCCAGAACTGGGCTGATGTGTGGAATTTTGAAGAACAAATGGCCGCTGTCACCAAACAGGACATCATGGACTTCGCAAAAAAATACTACAACGAAAACTATGTATGCGTAGAAAAAATAACCGGCAAAGACCCCCGGGTTATCAAAATTTCCAAACCTGCGATTACGCCGGTTGTATTGAACAAAGATGACAACTCTGCATTCTACAAATCATTGGTTTCCAAGCCTATACAGCCCGTACAGCCGCAATTCACCGATTTCAAAACCGACCTTTCGCAGTCAGAATGGAAACCGGGAATCAACCTGTTGTATAAGAAAAATACCTCTACGCCCCTGTTTTCGCTCACCTACCTGGTAGAGACGGGCAGCAACAATGAGCCAAAGCTGGATGTAGCTGCAAGGCTGCTGGATCTGGCCGGCGCCGGCAATTATTCGGCAGAACAATTCAAAAAAGAACTCTTCAAACTGGGCAGCAGCATTTCGGTCTTCCCGGGTACCGATCAAACCTACATCACCGTGACCGGTCTGCAGGAAAATTTTGATGCCTCGGTGAAACTGCTGGAAATGCTCCTTGCCGGGCCCAATGCCAAAGACGATGATCTCAAATCGCTGGCCAACAATATTTTAAAAGAAAGAGCCAACGAAAAACTGGACAAAAGAGCCATCCTTTTCTCCGGACTGTATAATTATGCCCGTTATGGCCCGGTTTCTCCTGCCACCAACCTGGTAAAAAACCAGGATTTACCCCTGCTGAAAGTGGATGAACTGTTTTCCCTCACCAAAAAACTGACCACCTATCCCCATAAAATTCTCTACTTCGGACCCAATGAGGCCGAAACACTGGCAAAAGATCTGGAGCGTCTGCACCCGGTGCCTGCCGCTGCCAATACACTTCCTGCTGCCAAAGAATTCCCCGAATTGCCCACCGATTCCAATAAGGTATTTTGGATAGATTACGACATGGTACAAACCGAATTGTATTTTATATCCCGTTCTGTTCCCTACGACCCCGCCATCGTACCCGTGGCCACCCTGTTTAATGAGTACATGGGCGGCAGCATGAGTTCGGTGGTGTTTCAGGAACTGCGGGAATCCAAGGCGTTGGCATACTCGGCCAACGGAGGCTATCGCCTTGCCGGAGAAGCCAAAAAGCCCAATTATGTAACCTCCTACATCGGTTGCCAGGCGGATAAACTACCTGAAGCCATGAGCTCTATGTTGCAGATTCTCAACGATATGCCCGTGGTGGAAAATTCTTTCAAGTTGGGCAAAGAAGCCATCATCAGTACCATCAGAAGTGAAAGAACCACCAAATCGGCCATACTTTTTGCCTTTTTGCGGGCACAAAAATTAGGACTCGATTACGACATCCGGCAAAAGGTATATGAGTCGATGGACAACATGAGTATGGAAGACCTGAAGAACTTTCACAGCAAGTATGTAAAAGACAGAAAATATACCCTGGTGATGATCGGTAAAAAAGACAAGATCAATTTTGAAGTACTCAAAAAATTCGGACCGGTCAAAGAACTGAAGGTAGACGATGTTTTCGGGCATTAATCAGAACCGGGAGAAAAGGTTTGGGAAACCGGTTTTTGAAAAATATCGGACCTTGTCTGATATTTAACGCTTTCATTCATTATTCGCTTGGCACACCGCAATTTTTACTCCGTAAGACAAAGAAGAAACTTGCTGATATTCAGCATTCTGGTATTGGTCTTCTTCATTTTATACGGACTGAGAGAGTATTTGTCGGCCATCCTGGGGAGTGTGATACTGTACATCCTTTTTCTGCCCTTCTACCGCCGGCTTACAGAAAAGAAAAAATGGAACCGGGGCATGGTTTCCATCCTCATGATTACGCTTTCTTTCGTTCTGATTGTGTTGCCGTTTTTGTTTTTATCGGTTCTGCTCACGGATAAAATCCTGTACTATACCTCTCATTATCAGGAAATTCTGAATATTGTAATTCGTCTGGAGGAATTTACAGGCCTCCGGCTGAATGACAAGGCCACCATAACCTCCATTGCCACCAATCTGGGGTCTTTTCTTAGCAACCTGTTTCCCTCCCTGGTTACGGGTGCTCTTGATGTATTCATCATCCTCGGCCTGATGTATTTTGTGATGTACTACCTGCAATTGCACAACCGGGCACTCAGTGCTATGGCCTACAAATACCTGCCTTTTTCGGAGCATACCATTCTGAAACTGACCGAAGAACTAAAGGCCTCCGTGAATGCCAATGTATTGGGACTGGGCATCATTTCCCTGGTACAGGCTTTTTTTGTGGGTCTGGGCTTCTATTTTTTTGGCATTCAGGATGCCTTTTTCTGGGGCCTGATCAGTTTTTTCGCTGCCTTCATTCCCGTTTTGGGAACTCCACTGGTCTGGGGTCCGGGCGGAATTTTCCTTATTACCACCGGCGAAACCGGCAAAGGCATTGGCCTGCTGATCTACGGGGCCGTTTTGGTAATGAATATCGACAATATCCTTCGCCTTTACATAGCCAAACGCATAGGCGATACACATCCGCTCATTACCATCATCGGGGTTGTGCTGGGTGTTCCCTTGTTTGGCATTTTGGGTTTGGTCATCGGGCCACTCATGATTTCTTACCTTCTGCTGCTGGTGAAGGTGTACGATAAGGAATACGGCGAAAAAAACGATTCGACAGGGGCAGAAACCTAAATCCGTATATTTTTGAATTTCAGGTTTTTATCCGAAAATTCTGCTTTCTCCAGGTTCCTCACTGCCCGGGTATTCTTTACGCTGGCCTTCAACATGTTGGGCACGCTGGTTTCATGGTGGGTGTACGAAATCAGTAAAAATCCCCTTGATCTCGGTCTGATCGGACTGGCAGAAATTGTTCCGTTTACAGGCATTTTACTTTTTGGCGGGGCCTGGTCGGATGTTTTTAACCGAAAAATGCTGATGACCCTTTCTGTGCTGGCCTACTTTTTCATTGTAACGGCAATGGTGGTGTTGGTTCAACTGCATCGTCAACTTGAAACTTCCGTTTTGCTCTGCGCCATTTATGGGCTGATTTTTTGCACCGGTCTGGCCCGTGGAGTGCTTTCGCCTTCTCAAAATGCCCTTCTGGGACAGCTCGTAAGCCGGGAAAAAGTGGCCTTGGCATCGGTTTGGAATTCAATTGTCTTTCACATCGGTTCCGTTGGCGGACCGGCATTGGGCGGACTGGCCTATGCCTATCTGGGCATCCATTTTGCCTTTTCCATGGTACTGGGACTCATCGGATTTTCTTTGATTTTTCTTGTCCTG
>CANHCT010000178.1 GCA_947459175.1 Hymenobacteraceae bacterium | reverse complement strand
TTCCTTCGTGTTCGGACTCAAGGTCGGTATGGGAGAGTGCATTGCTGGTTCTGAAAAACGAACTTAATATCTTAATTCTCTGACTGGTAAGTCGGAGATTAAATTCTACAAGGAGTTTTTCGGCCTGATTGGAAGCGACCATAATGACCAGGATTATTCTTTTTCAAATGCGAGCAAAGATACCTCTTTGCCAAATACTTTCAGCAGGCGGAAGCCGGTTTCAGAATCCGGGCCGGCCACAATGTCCACCCGGTTATCCGAGTCGAGAGGCTCCTTGCGGATAGGCCTTCCCGTTTCATCCAGCAGGTGGGTTTTGCGGGCCTTGAAATCGGTAACAGCAAAAATCTTGTTGCTTGCCCCGAAATGAAAATGCTGCACCAGAATATCGGGATTTTCTGCCGCAAAGTCGAAAACGGGCCGGTAGCTTTGATCAAAAACGGTGACCTGATTGCCCGTAATCCGGGCCAGGCAAAAGGTCTTTTCCCTTTGGTCAATGAGAAATTGGAAACGGGTGTTTTTATCAGGGCGATAGAGTTGAATACGGGAGATAATTTCCCCCAGCATATTCAGCTTTTCCATCTCTCCGATATCCGAGAGCACATATACATAGGAGTTTTTCAGGCTGAGGCCATTTTCAAAAAACATGGGCTGTGTGCTTCTGGAATTGAGTTTCACCGGAAATCCGGGCATCAGTTCTCCCTTGCGGTTGGTTATGCTTAGGTTGGCCATATTGTCGGCCATCACCATCAGATCCTTGTCGCCGATACGAAAGTGTCGGGGTGCCTGGGTAAGGGAATTTTCCATTTTCCTCGGGCTCCAGCCGGGCAGGAATTTGCCTTTGAGGTCGCAGGTATAGACATCGCCGTAGCGGCTGCCGATGAAAAAGCGGTACTGCTGCGATTGATCGTAGTCCACCACCCGCATATTTTCTATGCTCACACTGGAGTCGGGCAGAGATATAGGAAAGCCTTTTTCTTCTTCTCCTTTGCCGCTCAGCAGGTGCAGGGCCGCTTTTGTGGACATGGCCAGCGAAAACAATTCGTCTTTTTTATTCTCCAGTATCTGGGGAGAGCTGGTCCAGTCCGAACCCATTTTCATTTGGAATCGTGGCTCCAGTTTGGGCCCCAGCAGGATGGCATTCAGTCCCGAATCCAACAAAGTCCAATGGGTATTTTTTCCGCTTTCTGCCTCCAGTCGGAAAGGACCCTGGCGGAGGTTATAATTGAGTATGAAGGTACTGAGGGTTGAAAAATTCTGCACCATTCCACCCGGAATCTTCCACTTCAGCCGAAAGGTAAAGGATGGATTTTCGCTTTCGCCATGGTCTTCCAAAGACAATACCGAAATGCCTTTCAAAAGAGGAATCCACTCCTGAAAATTGTTTTTGAAAATGCCCTGAGCAGATTCCATGAGCAAGGGAATACAGCGGCCCATCCGGATATGAAACCGGAAATAACCCGGATTCTGAAGGCTTGCCGGCAGTTGCGAATTGGATGCAATGGCATTTTTGATCACATCCAAATCATCGGCTACCAGCAGGTATTTTCCCTTTTCGGCAAAAAAGAGCGGCCCCCAGTCCTCCAGAATATTGCCTCCCATTACACTGCCAAAACGCGGGTTGGTGATTTGGCAGATTTCTGAGGCACCGGCCTTTTCCCTGTAGGGTTCATCGCCCTGACTCTTGCGGCCATGGAAATCCAGCCATGCATTCAATACTTCTCTGTTCCGGATCGGGGCTACGAGCAGTTTGTTGTACTTGCGGAGACCTTCGCCTTCGGTAAGGCAAAGCAAGGCCTGATTGTCCAGAGCCATAGGCAAAGAATCACGACCGGGATCGGGGTTGCTCCATTTCCGGCCCGGGAACGCCTGCCATAGATTGCCCAGCTGGTATTGGTATAAAATGGCATGATTGTCGGGAAGCATGGACAGCATTTCCAAGTCCAGTTTGTTTTCATGCTGATGCATCTCTTCCGGATTGTCCTGCAGGAGATAGCCCTCACTGGCCCAGTCAATATCCCGGGGCATATCCATACCCAGCACCAGACCGCTTCCCTGAGTTTTGGCAAGAAGCAGGGGCTTCAGCGCCGGACTCAGGTATTGATACAGATAATCTGATACCTTGGGAAGATTGACAAAAAGGCGAACCGGACGGGATGCGATACCAGCAAAGCGACTGTCCTTCCGGAGTTTGGCCACAAAATTGGGCTTAAAAATCAGGCCCGATTTCCGGACCACCTCCTCTACCAAAAAGCCGGAGAATGAGCCCATTAGGGCATCGCCTGAGGCCGAAACCGAAAAGGTGACATTGCTCTCCCTGAAGGTGATTTCGCAAATGCGGGTACCCATGTATTCCCGCTCCTGATAAAAAAATTCCTTTTTGCCCCGATAAAATTTTCTCAGCAAGTCAAAGAGATTTTCCTGTTTTGAAGCCGGCAGGGCCATATAAAAAATGTAGCCTGACTCCTTGCCCGGCAAAATATGACTGGAAATACCGAGGCTGGAATTATCAAGAAATTTCTTCAGGGCCGGCTCTTTTTCCAGAAGCTGGCGCACAAACTCCAGTTGCTGCTGCCATTCATAAAAGACTGTTCTTGCAGGCTCTCCAAAATAGCGTACACCTTTTTGTGAAGATTTGAGGACTTCCAGAGGGTGGTCGATTTCGATGTACCAGGCGGCATGTCCGGGAACCAGATTTTCGATCGGGTCCTGGGGTTTATAGACAATCCATAATATACCCGATACCAGAATGAGAGTCAGCAATACCCTGGCAATGAGCTTCTTGTTCTTTTCGATGGATTCGGGAATTTTCAAAACTCAGTGGTGGGGTCTGGTTTGCGATCGGCAGGCTTCTTTTTATCTTCCACAGCTTTGTCGTACACCACCTTTCCCTTTTCGTCGAACAATACGAGGGTGTAGGGTTTAAAATTTTTCTCTTCCCAGTTTTTGGCGTATTGCAACTGGCGTTTTATTTTTCTTTTATTGGTATCAAAATAATCAGTCCACTTGCCCACCTTTACATTGTACTCGTATTTTCCTTCCGAAAGCAGGTTGCCGGTAGATGAAAAGAGGCAGTATTCGCCATGTTTTTCGCCGTTTCTTACCGGTACTACTTCCTTGATTTTGGTCTTTTCGGTATCGAAATAAGTGAATTGGGATTCCTTCGGATGACCTTTGTAAAACTTCTCCTTCTCCAGCACAATCATTTCATCGCCCTGGGCTTTTTCATACATCCAGCGGCCGTGTTTGGCTCCGAAATAATAAATACCCTCTTCTTCTACCTTTCCCTCGGTCACTTTGCGGTAGGGGCCATGAAGAATTTTGGCAAACAACTTGTCTTTGGGGGGAATGGCCCCCACCATGATTTTTCTTTTTACCTTGTGATACCAGTAGATATCCTTCACAAAAGGCTGAATATCATCGCCTTTCTTGAGATAGTAAAAGAATTCGTAGGATTGCTTGCGGCCCTTTTGTCTTTTGATGAAGGCCTTTTTTGTCATGGCCCCGTAAAACATCCGCTTTTTGGCCTTCTTTTTTCGAATCTCTCTTTTATCAGAGGCCGCCGAATCCACCAAAATCAAAGGACGGGCATCTTCGCCATCGTCGAGGGTGCGGCTTTTTATCCGTTCTTCCAGCTTGTCCTTTCCACCCAATACGCCCCTTTCCTCCGGCTTCTTTTTGAACCAATCTTTCCAAAACTGGGCACTGGCCGGGGATGGAAATGCCAAAAACAGGAAACCCGAAATCATAACCAAGCCGATTGATTTCATCAGCCGGGCATGGGCCAAATCAAATAAAGGAATCAGATTTCCTGTGAGAAGCAAACCGGGTTATTTAAAAATATTGTTGCCCTGACCTTCCTTCATGCCACCGGAGTTGAAAGTGTCAAAGGCCTCCCCTTCCAGAAAAACGCTGAAAAGGGGGTTAATGATGTCGCTGGAGGAAATACTCAGTTGCTCTCTGAACGGACCTTTCTGGCGGGGGGCGATGGAAACCTCCAACACGCCGGTCTCGCCGGGGGCAATGGCTCCTTTGCTGAGGTTGAAGGTGGTGCAGTTGCAGGGGCTGGTCACATTGTCGATTTCGAGTGGCGAAAGACCATTATTGGTAACGGGAATGCGGGCAATTCCCTTCTGATTGATTTCCAGCTTTCCTACCTTTAAAGAAGTTTTTTCAATACTGATTTTAGCCGATTTGGCTTTTTGCTCTTCGGTATACACCCGGTCCTCTTTTTTCACCACATTGCCTTTGATGTAAACAATCTTGTTGCCGTTGTTGCTGTTGGACATGATGGTGAGTGACTTGCTGAAAATACCGGGTCTGCCCTGAGAGTTGTAGGTAGCCTTTACCACACCGGACTTGCCGGGCATGATGGCTTCGCGGGTCCAGTGCGGAGAGGTACAGCCGCATGAGGCCTGCACATTGCTGATAATCAGAGGCTGATTGCCGGTATTGGTGATTTCAAATTCATATGAGGCCATTTTTCCCTCGGTCACATCCCCGAAATCATGGGTTTCTTTTGAAACTTTAATAGCAGGCTGGGCAAGGGCTACAGAAGCCGCCGCAAAGCCGGACAAAATAAAAAATACGATTTTTTTCATAAAAATGCAGTTGAACAAATTCAGAACTGCAAAAATAGCAGAATTAGGAATTTTTTCGGGGGAAATTTAGGTTTCCGGGTTTCTGATTTTTTAGTTCAAAGTCGTGAATAATAGGGTATTTCAGGCAATGATAGTCAAGTAAAAAGTAAAAAGTAAAAATTCAAAAGCTATTCAAGTGTTCAGTTTTTAGTAGTCAGTTTTAAGATTTAATGCAATGATTTTCAGTTAATTAAATAACTGTCATTGCCTGAAATGCGTTGACCGTTTTTAAGAGAGAAATCAAATTAAAAACAGGCAAAAAATATGGCAACAAGAGAACAGGTTTCATAGAGAATTAAGGAGCACCGGAGGCCGGTTGGTAAGTGGTAGGGAATTTTGACAAGTTAAAAATATAGTTTTGATGTTTGTGGTTCGCAAGCGCTGGTCTGAAGTGGATAAGACAAGTCAAAAGTAAAAAGTAAAAAATCAAAAGCTATTCAAGTTTTCAGTTTTTAGTAGTC
>CANHCT010000177.1 GCA_947459175.1 Hymenobacteraceae bacterium | reverse complement strand
GAAGAAGCCAAAAATAATGCAGCCATTGCGCTGAAAGCCAGGCAGATGCTGCTCGATTGGGAGGCCGGAAAACCCGAAGTAAAAGAACTTTGGAAAAAAATGAACGGCTGGGTGTACGATGGTTTTCATGCTTCCTACCACCGGATGGGGGTGTCGTTCGACACCTTTTACTACGAATCGGATACCTATTTGCTTGGCAAAGACATGGTAGAAGAGGGCCTCAGCAAGGGCGTATTTTATAAAAAGCCGGACGGTTCGGTATGGATCGACCTGAGCGAAGAGGGCCTGGACCATAAACTCGTTTTGCGCTCCGACGGCACCTCCGTTTACATCACCCAGGACATGGGTACGGCCGACCTCAAGTTCAAAGATTTTGGCATGAGTCGTTCCATTTATGTGGTGGGCAATGAGCAGGATTATCACTTTGCTGTGCTTTTTCACATCCTTAAAAAAATGGGCCGTCCCTATGCCTACGGCCTGCACCACCTCAGCTATGGCATGGTAGATTTGCCAAGCGGTAAAATGAAAAGCAGGGAAGGCACCGTGGTAGATGCCGACGAACTGATGGACGAAATGGTAGAAACCGCAAAAGTGCGTACCGGGGAGTTGGGGAAAATAGCTGAATTTCAACCCGAAGAACTGAACAAGTTGTATGAAATGCTGGGTATCGGGGCCATTAAATACTTCCTGCTGAAGGTTGATCCGAAGAAAAGGATGCTTTTCAATCCCGAAGAATCCATCGAACTCAACGGCAACACCGCCACCGCCATTCAGTACACCCATGCCCGTATTTCGGCCATCGCACGCAAGGCCGAACAAAACGGCATTGGCCTGCGCTTCAGCCGCCGGCCTGCGGCAATGCAGCCATCGGAGAAAGCATTGGTCAAGCACCTGGTGGCGTTTCCGGAAACGGTGGAGGAAGCCGCTGCTTCCTTCAGCCCCGCCCTGATGGCGGGCTATCTGTACGAGGCCAGCCGTTTGTACAACAGTTTTTTTGCCCATGAAAGCATATTTCAGGCCGGTGACCCTGCTTTGGTGCAGTTTCGGGTGGCTCTGTCCTGCCACACCGGCGAGGTAATCCGTGCCTGCGGCAAAATGCTGGGTATCGAAATGCCGGAGCGGATGTGAAAAATCCCCAAAGCAGAGACACTGGGATTCAATGGACCGAAAAGCATTTCTTCAAACACTTTTGCCGCTTTTTGCGGCAGGAAAAAGGGTAAACGCCATGCAACTCAAAGAACTCCAATCCATCACCCATTCCCCTGCCGGCACCGCCGCAATGCCCGTCTTGTTTTTGGGACACGGCAGTCCCATGAATGCCATTGAAGAAAATGAATTTGTAGCCGGCTTCCGGAATATCGCCAAAAAAATACCCAAACCGGCTGCCATTTTGTGCATTTCCGCCCATTGGGAAACACGGGGCACCCGGCTTATTGCCTCTCCCTTGCCTCAGACCATTCATGATTTTTCCGGCTTTCCCAAAGCCTTGTTTGAAGTGCAATATCCCGCAAAAGGAAGTCCAGGTCTGGCAAATCAAACAAAAGCCCTGATTACCAAAACCGAAATAGGCTTGGATGATCAATGGGGCCTGGACCATGGTGCCTGGAGCGTTTTAAAGCATTTGTATCCCGATGCCGATGTGCCCGTGGTGCAGATGAGTCTGGACACCGGCCGCGACCCGCAATACCACTACGAGCTGGCTCAGCAAATCAAGTCCCTCCGGCAAAAGGGCATTCTGATAATCGGCAGCGGCAATATGGTGCACAATCTGGGAAAGGTAGCCTGGAACCGGCTGAATGAAAACTTTGGCTTCGACTGGGCATTGGAAGCCGCCGGGAAAATGAAGCAATTCGTTTTGGAAGGCAACCACAAAGAACTCATCCGCTTTCGCTCGCAGGGCAGGGCCTTCGACCTGGCTATTCCCACACCCGAGCACTATTTGCCCCTGCTGTACTGCCTCGCCTTGCAGGACAAAAACGAAAAGGCAGAACTGTTCAACGACAAAGCCGTGGCCGGCGCCCTCACCATGACCTCGGTAAAAATAGGCTGAAGGCCATCGGCCCGGGAGCATTCAGCCTGCCGGAGGAACGGGCAGATTTTTTTGGTGATTTTTCAAATTGCAGTAACCCAAAATCAAATTTTTTGAATTTTAATTTCTTGAAAATGAATGGATTAAAAAAAACTGCTTTCCTGCGTGCGGAATACAGGAAAGAGATGAATATTGCAAACTTTCAAGGGGATATAAAAAATAAAAACAAATGAATACCGAATACCGCGAGCACCTCATAAATTCAGTCCAGAGTTTGATTTGTTTTGAGGTGGAAATGTTTACCAACGCCCTGAATATCCAAATGTCGGGTGAGTACAAAGACCTGTCTGAACCCTTTGAAATGGGGGATGTTGTTAAATTCAAACTGTCGCAATTGAAGGCCTCTGACGATATCAATGTGTTGAAGATGGTGGAATGTATTGAGGTTACACGGGCCGCCATCCTCAGCATGATCAACCTGAACAACCTATCCGAAGAGGAGTTGGAATTGGTCGATGATCCGGAATAAATCCGCTACCGTTATTTTGTTTTTGCCTCCTTCCATTCGGGCAATTCATCAAAACCGGTTTTTGTCTTTTGGCCGGCAGTATTTGTTATGGTTTTGAATATCAGTGTCTTGTTGTAGATTTTCTGGCCTTGTTTTTGGGGTGCGGGAAAGATGAGGTTTTTTAAAAAAGATGAGGTTGGCGGAAAACAAATCCGCTGAACGGGCAACCCGGAATGTCTGGTGAATCAATTTGACCAGCGTTTTTTTTGGCAACCATTCAAAGGGTTCTTTGTATATTTGTGATATGAGGAAAAAGGTAAAATATTCAAAACGAAGAGGAGAAGCAGTTGCTTCATTGGCGCATCCCAAAACCATTTCTAAATTCCATGTTATTGTAGGCGAATCTAAATGGTCTGTTGTAAAGGAAGGATCCACAAAGGCACTCAGGTCATTTTCTACTGCGAACCAGGCGATAGATTATGCAAAGGAGATTGCTGCAGAAAAAACAGGCGAAGTTGTGGTTCATGAAGAAAGTGGATTTATCAAAGACAGGGTCTCGTTCCTGTAAATCAAAAAAATGAGATTTGAAAATAATGTGTTCATCAATTGTCCTTTTGATGATGGATACCGGCCATTGTTGAAAGCCCTGGTTTTTACATTAAAATATCTTGATCTGGTTCCTCATATTTCTGAAACGACATCGTCTTCAAATATAAGGATTAATCAGATAAAAAAGTTTATAAGAAATTGCAAGTATGGCATACATGATATCAGCAGAAATAAAGCCATGTCTGAAGGAGAATTGCCAAGGTTTAATATGCCCTATGAACTAGGATTGGATATCGGTGCCGCTGAGTTTGGAAGATCAATTCTCAAAACCAAAAAGATTTTAATATTAGATACGGAGAGGTACCACTATCAAAAAGTGATATCGGATATTTCGGGGCAAGATATTTCGGCCCACAACAATGAACCCCAAATATTGGTTTCTAAAGTTCGGAATTGGCTGTCCTCCAATGCCTCCGAAATTGTTTTGCCTTCGGCAAATGAAATCTGGATTGCATATAACCAGTTTACGGATGATTTGATATCGACTTTGTCGCCAACCTATTCCGCTCAAGACCTCAATGAAATGCAGATAAGTGATTATATTAAATTTTCAAATGATTGGGTAAGGCGGTTTAAATTAGCAAAATAGTCAATATCAAAATTTCGATTTTTAAAAATTATACAAGCAAAATGATAACTTATTAAAATGACTCCAAGCCCCAATCCGGAATAATTCCGGTTCCATTTTTTTTAGCCTCCTGCCATTCGGGCAATTCATCAAAACCGGTTTTTGTCTTTTGGCCGGCAGTATTTGTTATGGTTTTGAATATCAGTGCTATACTAAGTAGTTTTAGTAAAATCCATTCGTTTTGATGCCTCTAAAATGTTGACACCGGATGTTCGGGGTTCACCAAAATAAAATATCGCAGCCATCTCTTACATCAACATTTTTTACATCATATAAAATCGGACTCTTCAAAAGATGCCATTTATACATTAAAACCGCTTGAAGAGCCGACTGAGGCCATGCATACAACAGCGGCCACCAAAAGTAAGGTTCCGGATTCAAAATTTGCTGATTTTGAGAATGCCAATCAGCTTAATACCTGAAAGCCTTTTTTGTCTTATCATTGTCCTGCATTACCATTCAATATGCCAGGTAAAACATGCCCGTCCTTGAATTTTCAACCCAACCCTGATTCTTTTTGCTAATCCCCTGCAATGGGTGCCGGCAGGCAATTACGCAAAATTGTCTGTTGCAGTAACCCGGAATTTTTTTATAATTGACTGATATAGAATGCATTGGTAAAATCAAATTGTCCCTTTTTAAAAACGGGAAAAAATCCCCCGGCTGCATGTACCGCAAATTCCCGATTTTTGAATTCCGAAATCAAAGACCCGTAAAATAAAAGATATGACCTTCAGTGAGTTTGTAAAAAAATACGACAAAAAAAATACCATTGTGCTGCTGGAAGGCAAAAGGCAGGTGGCAGAAGGAGACCAGGAAAAACTCGTCGCCCTGGGCAGGCTGCTGGCTTCCAAAACCAAAAAGATGACCTTCCGCAGCGGCAATGCCTCCGGCTCCGATCAGCTGTTTTCCGATGGTGTGGCCTCTGTAGACAACACCAGGCTGCAGGTGATTACCCCTTATTCCGGACACCGGGACAAAACAAACCGCTCCTACGAAACCATTTCTCTGGACGATATCGATCTGGCTGCAGAAGAGGAAGTTATCTTTTACTCCCGCGGAAACAAAAAGACCGCCGCCCTCATCGATCCCTTCCTGTCCGGTGAAAAAAACAGGCACACCATCAAAGCCGCATACATCATCCGCGATACCATCAAAGTCCTGGGTGCGGGTGATGTTCCGCCTGCCACTTTCGGCATTTTCTACGACGACCTGGCCGATCCGAAAAAAGGCGGTACCGGCCACACCATGCAGGTTTGTGAGCAAAATCAAGTGCCCCTGATCGACCAGAAAGTCTGGTTCAACTGGCTTACCGATTAGGCTTT
>CANHCT010000176.1 GCA_947459175.1 Hymenobacteraceae bacterium | reverse complement strand
TCAACAACCGGAAAGCCAATCCGGAGAAGAATCAAAAAAAGAATCAACGAATATGCTACTGTTTCCGAGCGGCTGTCTTTTGCCGAAGCTTATCGGGAAAAGCTCACTCAATTGCTTCTTAGTGGTTACAGGTTTTCATCGCAAACCAGCTTTGATGTATTGGATGAAAAGAATGAAAATGGCCAATACCAAGTAAAAAGACCTATTTTTCAAGCCTTTTTTGTTTTTATTCAGCAGGGGAGAGGCTAGCCCTTTTGCAGGAGGTCCACCAATTCTCTCCTCATTTTGGTCACATTCAGGGGTTCCTGTTTGGTAAACCGTTTCAGCCCCAGCATCATCATCCGCAATTCATCGCCTTCGGCAAAGCTTTGCAAGGCCTGCCTGCCACAAAATCCGATTTTTTCGGTGGCGGTATGCAGATACAACTGCGTGGCCAGCATCTCTTTCCGGACTGCGGCTTCCCCTTTCCGGCTTTCCAGCTTCATGGTGCGGAGCAGGGCCGATTCAGCCACATAGATTTCGATCAGCATATCGGCGAGAAACATCATTATCTCCTGTTCTTCTTCCACCCGCATCATCAGTTTTTGAACGGCAGCCCCGGCCACCATCAGAAATGCCTTTTTAAGCTTCTCAATATGAGCCAGTTCTGCGGCGAAAAATCCTTCTGGTGCCGATGCCCCGAAATCAGGTATGGCCATCAATTCCTGCTGTACTTTCATGGCAGGACCAATGAGGTCAACTTCTCCTTTCATGGCTTTTTTCAGCAAAGTACCGACCGCCAAAAGCCGGTTTATTTCATTTGTTCCCTCAAAAATGCGGTTGATCCTGCTGTCCCGATAGGCCCTTTCCATAGGCGCTTCGGCGCTGTAGCCCATGCCGCCATAAATCTGCACGCCCTCATCTGTCACATAATCAAGGGTTTCTGAGGCATGGACTTTCAGTATGGCACATTCTATGGCAAATTGCTCTACGCCTTTCAGTTTGGACTGTTCTTCGTTCAGCCCGGAGGCCAGCAGTTCTTTTTGCTTGTCTTCAATATCCTGCCCGGCCCTGTATGTTGCCGATTCGGTAGCATAGGTTTTGATGTACTGCTCTGCCAGCTTAAACCGGATGGCACCGAATGTGCCGATGCTCACCCCGAACTGCTTTCTTTCTCCTGCATACTGCCGCGAAAGTGCATTTACTCTTTTGGAAGCACCTACGGCAGCAGAGGCCAGTTTTATGCGACCAATGTTCAGTATGTTAACGGCGATTTTAAATCCGTTTTCCCGGCTGCTCAGCATATTTTCAATCGGGACGGGACAATCATTGAAAAAAATCTGCCGGGTAGAACTACCCTTGATGCCCATTTTGTGCTCTTCTTCGTTCATGGTGATGCCACCAAAGGATTTCTCTACAATGAAGCCCGTCAGGTTTTTGTCCTGATCTATTTTGGCAAACACGATGAAGATGTCAGCAAAACCCGCGTTGGTAATCCACATTTTCTGGCCGGTAATCAGGTAGTGCTTTCCGTCGGCACTGAGGACGGCTTTGGTTTTTCCGCTGTTGGCATCTGAGCCGGAATCGGGCTCTGTGAGGCAGTAGGAAGCTTTCCATTCTCCGCTGGCGAGTTTTGGAAGGTAACGCGCTTTTTGCTCCTCGTTTCCATAATAGACAATGGGTAATGTGCCGATGCCGGTGTGGGCCGAAAGGGCCACAGCAAAAGAATGACCCGCCCCGATAACTTCCGCTACCAGCATGGAGGTGTTGAAATCCATCCCAAACCCGCCGTATGCCGCCGGAACCGAAGTTCCGAGCAATCCCAGCTCTCCGGCTTTGTCCATGAGGCGGGGCATCAGCCCCAGATCTGCCTGAGCGTCAATTTCATCGAGTCGGGTAAAAATTTCTTTTTCGAGAAATTCGCTGCAGGTGGAGGCAATCATGTTCTGCTCTTCGTTGAAATCTTCGGGGATGAAAATTTCTTCCGGCCTGGTCTGGCTTACCACAAAAGCACCTCCGGTCAGTTTTTTTGCCATGGGATAATTAGTTTGGGCCAAGATAGAAAAATCCTGCCATCTCTGCAGGGTTAAATTTCCGGCTGTCCGGCTTTTCTTGTTTTTTTTGATTTTTGTTGGTGTTCCGGCTGCAAAAATTCCGGCACACTACGCCTGATTTCGGACCGGCTTAAAACCAGGAGTCAATAAAAAAAGGCCCGAAGGCCTTTGAACTTATTTTTTAACCTGCCGTTTCCAGACATCGGTTCGCCCAAAAAGGGAAATTCCGATAAAACCCCTTACTTCCAGTGTGTTGGGATCAGTCAGCTCCATCTTGCAGCTGTAGTCGGAGCCGTTCTCCGGGTCGTAAATCTGACCGTCAACCCACTTGTTGCTGCCTTCGTACACGAAACCACGAAGGTTGATCAGACCTAAAAGCGGGGTTTTGCGCTTGCTTTCATCGGGATTGTTTTTGTCTACTTTGGGTGTTCCGTCTTCGTAATTCGGATCCCGGAGCCAGACCAGTTTACCGTAGTATTTGTTGTCTTTGGCTTTGTAAATTTTAATTTTTCCTTTACCCGAACCCGATAGCCATACACCCAGAATGGCATCCGATTCATTCTCTTTGGGAGAAAAAGAAAAACAAACCAGGAGGGCAAAAATGCCCAAAAATGATTTAAAAATGGTTTTTTTCATGAGGGGAAACATTTTCAAAATTTCTGCACAACAATACAAAACGAATTCAAAAAACAAGCCAAAAACCTCCGGCCTGTAGAAAAAAAAAACTCCTGCAACTTATTGCTTCTCATGTGTGTGATAAAGCTTTGAAAATTTAGCCTGAAAACCTGAAAAAGGTTTATTTATTTTGTAGGTTGAAAAAGGAGTGCCCGTGCCTCCTGATTTTGCAGGTGTAGACTTTTGAAACGACGAGGGATTTTTTTGTTTATTCTGATATTTGCTCCAGTAATCATTTGGTTATCAGGTTGTAAGCCCCGTTATGTCTGTCCTGCCTACCAAAGTTCCTTTATTCTGGACAAAGCCATTGCCGATGAGGCGTTCAGTCCCTTTGATCCGGATTCCATGCCCCGGCTGGCCGAACTGGTCAAAAAAACCGATGTTTTGCTGGTGGTAAAGCTGGGTAAGAAAAAAACCGATAAACGCATGGCCGTCATCCCGATGGTGACCATTTTCCCCGAGTCTGCCGATTCTGCCCTCGCCCTGGCAGACTCCGTCGGGTCCGACAGTACCCTGGTGGAAGAAGAGGAACCCGAAAAGACAGAAGAGGAAATGCAGGAAGAGCTCAAAGACAGTACAGCAACAGAGGAAGAAGAGCTTGCTCAACCCGAAGAGGGGGGGGGAGAACCTGATTTGCAGGAAGTTCCAAAAGAGGAGCCGGAGAAGGGTGCTGAGGAAAATGCCAAACCAAAATCAGAAGAGGCTGCCCCGAAGAAAAAGAAAACCGATCAGAAAGATCCTGAGATTTCAGACCCTGGCCTGAAGGCAGAATTTGAAGAATCTTTTGGCGATGAGCCCACCATGGAGGATCTCAATGATATTCCGCCCGACACGAATACGGCCGAGTACATTCCACCGGCCCCCAAAGCCCCCGGCAAGAAGAAGTCGGGTAAAAAAGCCGGCAACAGGCCGGATATGAAACCTAAGGACGATGAACCTGCACCCGAAGATGAGAAGTTTTAGAAAGGGATTCGGCAGTTTGTTTCTTTCAGAGTTTCCGGCTATCGCAGTTTGGTGGGTACTTTTCTTAAGTACTTGTATATCATGCGATGAAAAAAAGAAAACCTTTCCCATCCGGTTTTATGCAGGTCCCGTTTTGGTTTCTGAAAATCTCAACACCCAGTATTCCGATTCGGGGTTTTTAAAGATGAAACTCGAGGCCCCGCTGCAGGAAGAATTTGCCAACGGCAACCAGGAATATTCCAAGGGCCTGCAGGTGACCTTTTTTGAAAAAAACGGCAAAGAAAAATCATACCTCAGGGCTGATTTTGTGTTGTACAACAAGCAGCAGGATTTATACACCGCCACGGGAAATGTGCTGCTCGAGGATTTGGTGAAAAAAGAAAAACTAAAAACCGGAAAACTTCACTGGAGCAGATCAGAAGGCCGGGTTTTTAACAATGAATTTGTGGAAATAACCACGCCGAGTCAGATTCTGAGGGGGAAAGGCCTTTCTGCCCGGCAGGATTTTTCGAGTTACAACATTTTAGAACCAGAAGGAACAATTCTCAATGCCGATTCGGTTGACTTTTTTTGATGTGGTCTTATTTTCGGCCATGATTGTATTTTTCGTCATCGGAATACATCAATCCCTTTATTACGGAGTTTCGGTAAGTTACTGGCTGTTTATGCTTTCCACCATAGCCTTTCTTTGGCTGAATCAGCGATTAAAAGCCAAGCGGCAACATTCCGAACCGATACAAAAGGAGCAGCCGGCCTCAGGAAAATCCTCGAAAATAAAAAAACATCGGTCAGGCTCCTCCCCGACAGGTAAGGTTGGTCCAAAGGCACCCCGCGGCGCAAACTGAGTACAGGCTATTTAGGACTGCATTCTGCCTTGAAATAAAGGAAATAAGAATTATTTTTTAATTCATGTGTTGTTAAACAAATGAATTTCAAGCATTTGAAAATTTCTGATTAAGAATTTTTATCGGGATGAAACCCGGCAGATCACATTCCCGAATAAGACTTTAATTCTGTGAAAATTAGGTGAAACAAATTCAAAATTAAAACTGTGCCTGTTTAACCTTTTCTAAACTTTCAACCCCCAAAAAAGCCATCTGATTTCGGATGGCTTTTTTATTTCTGAAGATTAAATTAAATCCCCATCAAAATATTGGGGTCTGTTCCTTCTTTGAGGTAGCCCATTTCATAAAGCACAACCACTACGGCAATGAGCAGCAACAGAATACCCAGGAGGATAAACAGTTTTTTGATGAACTTCCGGCTTTCTGTCCTTTCATCCAGCACTGTCTCAAGCCATTGCAATTCGTATTCCAGTTTTATGAATTGGTGTGGATTGATGATGATGTAATCCAGAGCCCCCAGTTTGAGACATTCGGCAGCCTGAGCCTCGTGTTCGGGATCAGAAAAAACAAGAACCTCGGCACCCGGAAAGGC
>CANHCT010000175.1 GCA_947459175.1 Hymenobacteraceae bacterium | reverse complement strand
GGTCGTAGGCCATGTGGGTCCGTACGCGGTCGGCGGGATGAATGGCCTTATTGTACCAGGAATGCTCATCCACCGAGTCGGGGCAGTACACTTTTACCAAGCCATCGTTCACAAAACCGGAAATAGAATCTATCAAAAGGAAATCCTTGTTCTGATGATAGCGCCCCATAGAAGTCGGAAAAACGAGCAGGGGGATTCCGGCATGACCGAATACCAGCATATCCATCTGCCGGCCCAAAGAGGGCGAATACCAGGAAACAAATTCTTCTTTCAAGGAAATGTATTTGAAGGGGCCAAATTAGTACAGGCAAACCAAATCACCATACTTTCCTGCTCAAAATCACGGACTTAATCCATCCTGTGCAGACAAGCAGAACAGAAAAATTTTCGGGGAAACCGGGCCTTCCATTACTTCAACACAAGCCAACCGAAATTTCGCAAAATTTTATTTCCGGCAAACCGGTTCCGGCAGAATGAAAGAAATCGGCTTACAGATGGGTATCCGTAAAAAAATTTCCGGCCTGATGGCGGCTTAAAACAATTGGGAGGCAATTTGCCTAACGGCATCGCTTTTGCCCATGGAATAATAATGCAGCACAGGTACACCGGCATCCATCAGTTCCTTGGACTGTTGGGCACACCATTCGATTCCGATTTGCTTCGCTGTTTTGTCGTCTTTGGCTGTTTCTACCGCCGTCACCAGATCCTGCGGAATGTCCAGAGCAAAAATGCGGGGCAGCACCGTAAGTTGCTTCCTGCCGGTAATGGGCTTGAGGCCCGGAATGATGGGTGCGGTGATTCCGATGGCACGGCATTTTTCTACAAAATCGAAGTAGACCTTGTTATCGAAAAACATTTGGGTAACTATGTATTCTCCGCCCAAATCGCACTTCAACTTGGTGTATTTCAGCTCAGTATCCATATTGGCCGCCTCAAAATGTTTTTCAGGATAGCCGGCCACGCCGATACAAAAATCGGTAGGTGTGGTGGTTTTCAACTCTTCATCCAAATACCGGCCTTCATTCATATTTTTGATTTGCACCACCAAATCTGAAGCATATGCATGCCCACCCGGCTCCGGAATAAAATATCCTTCCGATTTGATGTGGTCGCCTCTGAGGGCAAGCACATTGTCTATGCCCAGAAAATCAAGGTCTATGAGGGCGTTTTCGGTTTCTTCCCGGGTAAAGCCACCACAGATGAGGTGCGGTACTGCATCCACCTGAAAACGGTTCATGATGGCGGCGCAAATGCCCACGGTTCCGGGGCGCTTGCGTGTAATCCGCTTTTCGAGCAACCCTCCTTCCCTTGATTTATAAATGTATTCCTCTCGGTGGTAGGTAACATCAATAAAAGGAGGTTTAAATTCCATCAGGGGAGAAATGGCATCAAACAAAAGGTCAATGCTTTCACCTTTCAGCGGAGGAAGAATTTCAAAAGAAAAAAGTGTTTTGCCCTTAGCACGGGCAATGTGTTCGGTAATTTTTGCCATACGTTTTGATCACACAAAAAAATGCACACTCATCCAACTTATCACCATTCCGGGAAAAAAACCTGCAATCAGCTCTGTTCCGGTGTGCGCCCGAAGCAAGAGACGGCTGCTGGCAACCGCCCCTGCAACCAGCACAAAAAATATGAGCGGTATTTGCAGACTCAGGTTATGGGTTTCCTGCACCACGCCCAGGATAAAACCAAGCAATCCGCCCATGCCCATCATGTGGCTGCTGATTTTGATAAACTGGGTCAGCAAAGCGGTAAATCCAACCGAGAGGGCAATGGTGCCCAGAAACAATCCCGGCAAGCGGGCCGATTCCAGATACTGAAGAAAAATATAGCTGACCCCGGTGTAGATAATGGCGGTGAGCAGCAAAGGAATGAGGCGCTCAGAGCGGTTTTCCAGGGTAATGCTCGAAATCATACCCGAAACCCACATGAGGCCTGCGGCCAGGGCAGGAACAAGATAGGTAGATACGAATATGAAGAGCAGCATCTGCACTTTGGCCTCACGGGTAAGGGGAACGAGGTCACTGCAATACTTGAAAATAAGGGCATTCATGTAGGTGGGCATCAGCAGGGGATGAAACAAAACCGAAATTACCCATGCTGCAAGAACGAGGATACTACCGCCCGACTGAAGGTCCTTTTTGCTGCCTTCAGCAAAAAAACGAAACAAATTGCCTGCCTGATTCAAATTTCTTTTCTCAGCCGTGCTACCGGTATGTTTAATTGTTCTCTGTATTTGGCAATGGTTCTCCTGGCAATCTGATAGCCCCGCTGCTGCAGCATTTCTTCCAGTTTTTCGTCAGAAAGCGGCTTCCTTTTGTCCTCATCTGCAATGATTTCTTTCAGGATTTGTTTTACCTCCCTGCTGCTGTGGTCTTCGCCGTCGGTAGTGGAGGCAATGCCTTCTGAGAAAAAATATTTCAGCGGAAAAATACCGAAGTCGGTTTGCACAAACTTGCTGTTGGTTACCCTGCTTACGGTACTGATGTCCATGTCTATTGCAGAGGCTATATCCTTCAGAATCATGGGTTTCAGTTTGCTTTCGTCGCCTTCCAAAAAATATTCATACTGAAAATCGACAATGGCTCCCATGGTTTTGAGAAGGGTTTGCTGGCGTTGCAAAATGGCATCGATAAACCATCGGGCAGTATCGAGGCGCTGCCGGATAAAGCCTATGGCCTCCCGCTCGTTTTTGGTTTTCTTCGGAGTGCGGGCCAGTTTTTCAAGCATTTCCCTGTAGGTGCGGTTGACCTTGAGCTCCGGGGCATTCTGGCCGTTGAGCGACAATTCCAGCTTTCCTGAATTGTTGATGAGGATAAAATCGGGGATGATGGTTTGGCTGGCGGCCGTGGAAGTTTCGGAAACTTCGCCCGGCTTTGGATTGAGGTGCGTAATCAGAGAAATGGCATCCTTCATCAGCCGGTGATCATCCAACCCGAGTTTTTTTTCAATTTTATCGAAATGCTTTCGGGTAAAATCTTCGAAATGGTCTTCCAGAATCCGGATGGCCACAGAGGCGACTTCGTAATTGCCCCGCATGCGGTCCACCTGAAGGATAAGGCACTCCTGAAGATTCCTTGCCCCGATGCCGGGCGGATCGAATTCTTGTATCAGCTCCAGCATTTTCTCCAGTTCTTCCCTGTCTGTGATGATGTTTTGGGCAAAGGCCAGATCGTCGGCAATGGAATCGAGGTCGCGGCGGATATAACCATCGCTGTCTATACTGCCAATCAGTTGAAGGCAGATGCCGTTTTGCTTTTCGCTGAGGGGCAGAAAACTGAGTTGCTGAATCAGAAAATCGTTGATGGTAGAGCCGGATGCCAGGGGCATTTCTCTTTCTTCTTCCATGCCGGAGGGCCCATCACCCTGTAGTTTGTAGCCGGTCTGATCCGAATCACGAAGGTAATCTTCAAGATTGATTTTGTCTTCAATACCCTCTCCTTCCGGCAATTCATCGGGGTTGCTGAATTCATTTTCTGTTTCGTTTTCAGCACTTTCTTCGGGCGATTCTTCACGGCCTTCTTCGAGGGCAGGGTTTTCGGACAGCTCCTGCTCCACACGGGTCAACAACTCACTCGTCGGAATCTGAAGCAGTTTAATAAACTGAATCTGCTGCGGCGTGAGCTTTTGTGAAAGGGTCTGATGGATGCCGAGTTTTTGGGATGCCATTGCTGAAATTGGGACAAAAATAGGCAATCCGGAATTAACCTTCTGAAAACTATGGTTTCTTTCTGCGGTGGGGGCAGAATGGCCCAGCCAACAGTAAAACGAAAGGGCATAAACTTTCCCGAAATCTGCCTTTCGGGGAATTACATTTTTATCCGGATCCCCGGGATATCAGAAGCTGTGGTGGGTCAGATATCTGTAAGTATTTACAACAATTATGGAAAGTAATTGAATAGCTATCAGACCAAAAATAAACAATCCCTGAAATGCTTTTGCTTTCCGGATATTTTCATCTTTTATTTTGAAATATTTGGATGCAATATCGAGGCTCCTGAACTTTAGATAGATGTTTTTTTCAAAATAAAAATACAAAATCATAAACATCAAAACCAATGCACAAAAAAAAACAATCAGGCTTTGCTCCGAATATTTATTTGGCAAAAAATAAATGACGATAGAAATAAAAATAAAAAAAAGCTCCAGACTGGTAATCCGTACACATGTTCTTGAAAATTTGTACTCTTTGAAATCGTTTAAAAATACAGATAAAGAGTAGTTTGACATTAAGATATGAAAGATAATTGTGTTTATCATGCAGTATATTGTTGTTTTTTCTCAATTGGTTCTGACCGAACTAAAAAAGAATTAATTCTGCTGACTCATCAAGCAGAATCTGATTTTATTTTTTTTCGTGGTCAATGAATTCGGAGTTTTTCCGAATCATTGCAAAAATCCATCCTTTTCCACAGAGCAGGGAATGAAATCGGTCATATCCCCTTTTTTTTCGTTAAGGGTACCATGCGGAAGGAACCATTCGTTCTTCTTTAACGAAACTCAAAGGTTTTCCTGTAACATCGGAAACCCATCGCATCGGCAATCGAAACCCACTCTCCGGCTTTACTGATATGGACTCAATCCGGATTTTCTTTTGCCCAAAAGGGGAAGAAAGAGCCAACATAATGTTCATTTGCGTTTGAGGCTGAAAGTAGACAATTTGCCCCTGCAAAAATCCCCGGCCCCCTGCGGAATAAAACCTGCCTCATCATCTTACTGCATTGATTTACAAATATTTAATTATGATCTCCTGCCTGATTTCTCTTCCTGTGTTCGGGCAAACTGCAGGCAATCCGCCTCGGGTGAGATATGGGAAAACCGAGCGAATAGAAAATTTTACCTCAGCCTTTGTGAGCAGCCGCAACATCGACATCTGGCTGCCGCCCGATTACAATTCTACCCAAACCTATCCGGTGGTGTATTTTCAGGACGGTCAGATGTTGTTCGATTCTGCCATCACCTTCAACCGTCAGGCCTGGTTTCTCGACCGCGTCCTCGGACCGGAAATAGAAAAGAAAAACCTGCAGCCGCTGATTGTGGTGGGCATATGGAATTCGGGCAATGAACGCTATGGTGATTATTTCCCCGAAAAACCCTTTGCCATGCTGCC
>CANHCT010000174.1 GCA_947459175.1 Hymenobacteraceae bacterium | reverse complement strand
GCCTCCCGGAACCCTGACCGAAGCCCCGGATTTCGTAATTTCCTCCTTTGGAACTTCGGGGTGATAAGCCGGGCTTGAAGGCAGCGAAAAGGAACGGAGTGCGATCGGCTGAAGGGTAAGCCCGCAGAAGAAGTTGATGGATTGCCCCCCCTGTTTAAAAAAGCACTTTCAAAAAGTTTTTTTTAATGTAAGTCTCCCTTAAATTTGATTTATGGAAAAAGTGATCAACCTCCACATCGAACGCCTGCCCGAAGGCTTTCACCCGGCTACTTCCGAAGATGTCCGGGGATTGGTAGTCCAGGGAAGAACCATAACCGAAACAGTGGAAATTGCACGAGATTTTGCCAAAAAACTTACAGAAATCCAGTGTTTTCTTGAACGGATGTAAATTTCCTTCCGGTGGTACTTTTGACCTCTTTTTCTTTTCAAAAACCAAACTAAAATTAAAAAAATATCTGACCATGAAAAAGTTCCTGCTAAGCCAAACTCTTTTCTTATTTTTCACCCTTTCTTCCTTTTCTCAGGGCAATGGCTGGGAGTGGCAAAATCCGAAACCAACGGGGAATGCATTGAAAGATGTTAAATTTATTGACAGTCAAATAGGCTGGGCAGTGGGACATTTTGGAACTATCTTTAAAACCAGCGATGGCGGACAAACATGGCAGGCAAAAAAAAGCGGAACAGCTCACGATTTAAATGCAGTCCACTTTTCCGATGCTCAAACAGGCTGGGCGGTAGGAGATAGCGGTACTATCTTGAAAACTAGCAACGGGGGTGAGTCCTGGCAAGCCCAAAACAGCGGAACAGCGAATTGGCTTGTTTCTGTTTATTTCGTCAATGGTCAAACTGGCTGGGTGGTAGGAAGTAATGGCACAATCCAGAAAACTAACAATGGCGGCCAAAGCTGGCTAGCCCAAAACAGCGGAACACAAGATTTACTTTTGTCCATCCATTTCAGCAATGCCCAAACTGGCTGGGCAGTAGGGGGCAATTTCTTTCAATCAACAAGCATAATACTAAAAACTACCAATGGGGGACTAAATTGGCAAGCCCAGAGCAGTGGAACGACAAATTACCTTTTATCAGTTCATTTCCAAGATGCACAAACCGGCTGGGCGGTGGGTGATGCTGGCACCATCCTGAAAACAAGCAATGGTGGCCAAACCTGGCAGGCCTGTAGCAGCGGAACAACAAATTCGCTTAGATCCGTCCATTTCAGCGATATCCAAACCGGCTGGGTGGTGGGAGTAAATGGCACCATCCTGAAAACCGGCAACGGAGGCCAAAGCTGGCAGGCCCAAAGCAGCGGGACAACAATATGGCTTTTTTCCGTCCATTTCACCGATGCCCTAACCGGCTGGGTGGTGGGATGGGCTGGCACCATCCTGAAAACAAGTAATGGCGGCCAAAGCTGGCAGGCCCAAAGCAGCGGAACGACGAATTGGCTTAATTCCGTCCACTTTAGCGATGCCCAGACCGGCTGGGTGTCGGGGGATAATGGCACCATCCTGAAAACCAGCAACGGCGGCCAAACCTGGCAGGCCCAAACCAGCGGAACGACGAATTGGCTTAATTCCGTCCATTTCAGCGATGCCCAAACCGGCTGGGCGGTGGGAGATGCTGGCACCATTCTGAAAACCAGCAATGGCGGCCAAAACTGGCAGGCCCAAAGCAGCGGAACTACTCAATTGCTTTTATCTGTCTATTTTCCTGATGCCCAAACCGGCTGGGCGGTAGGAGATTCTGGTACCGTCCTTAAAACCACCAATGGCGGACAAAGCTGGCAGACACAAAGTAGCGGAACGACTTATCACCTTTTATCAGTCCATTTCCAAGATGCCCAAACTGGCTGGACATCAGGTGGTGGTTATTTTCCACCCCATGGTATTATTCTTAAAACAACAAATGGTGGCCAAACATGGGAAGACCAAGACGTACCTGCTAGTGATATAATTAATTCTATCTTTTTTATTGATTCCCTTAATGGATGGGGTGTGGGTAGTATGGATTATTCTTTGAAAACAACCAATGGTGGACAAAGCTGGGAAACCAAATTTATATCTTATCAAGGTAATATTTATTCAGTCCATTTCTCCGATGCCCTTTCGGGATGGGCGGTAGGCGATTTTGGAACTATCTTAAAAACCAGCAACGGAGGAGAAACCTGGCAGGCCCAAATCAGCGGAACCACAAACTGGCTTCGTTCCATTCATTTCAAAGATGCCCAAACCGGCTGGATTGTTGGCTTTGATGGCACCATCCTCCACACCTCTACCGGAGGCGTCACACCCACCCACAAAACCTTGGTTTCCGAACCCAGCTCTTCCATTTACCCCAATCCTACAAACCAATATATTCACCTCAACACCCAAAACCCGATTCAGGAAGTGCGGCTTTTTGATGTGCAGGGCAGAAATTATCCTGTGCCATCCATAGAAGCGGGCAAGCTGGATATCTCTGGCCTCAAGCCCGGCATTTACTGGCTGCGGGTGCAAACGGCTGAAGGCATAAGAACGCAGAAAGTAGTCAAAGAGTAAAGTAATTAAAAGGAAGGCTGCCTTCAAAAGGTTGTCTTCCTAAAATTTAAAATCCATGTTTTACCTTTGGGTATTGAATAAATGTAATGCTTGTAATCAGACGACTACTGCTTTTCGAAGGCTCTCTTGGCGAGAAAACAGGGTATTCGCTTTTTGATTCGGGAGCTTCTTTTTCCTGTGTCAGGCCCGATTTTCTTGAAATGCTCGAAACCCCTGTAAAAATGAGGCGTCCGATTGAAATTGCCACTGCAGCCGAAGGAACCTATTTGCATATTAAGGAAAGAGTGGTTCTTGATTTTTACTACAATGATATCCGCCTTTCGGATGAATTCATGGTCATACCCGGCCTTTCGGAAGATGTGATTTTGGGGGTAAACACCCTTCAAAAGTGGCGCATCAAGCTCGATTTTGAGCACGATACCGTTATCATTGATCCAAAAGTTGCCAAGGCCATTCTGAAGTGAACAGACCAGAAGGGGGGGGGTAATTTATTTTGAAGCCTCAGCTTCCCCCGGTCAAAATTTCACCTGTACACGCAGGTTGACAAATCGGGTAGAAAGGGTGTTGGGCACAGCGTATTGCGTATCGAACACATCTTTTATCCAGGTGTAAGAAATGGTGTTCTCGGCACCGATGAGGTTGAGTATTTCCAATCCCAGCCAGATGGATTCAAAGCGGCGGCCCAATGCTGAACCGCTGTTTCCCAGGGAAATTACTTTAGAAAATCCGATGTCCACACGGCGGTAGGCGGGCGAAATCAGGGCAGCACGGTTTTCCAAACTGTTCGGAGGCCCGAATGGAAGTCCGGTGCCCACCACAAAATTGAGATACATCCGGGCGCTTGGGTTTTTGGGCAGATGGTCCTGGAAAAATATGCCCAATGTCACCCGCTGATCGGTGGGCCTGCGGATGTAGCCCTTGCCGTCACCTTCCACATTTTCGCGGGTACTCAGAATTCCCAGGCTGAACCAGCTTTCTGCTCCTTTGATAAATTCCCCTCCTACCCGCATATCGTAGCCGATGGCATAGGCCGTGGCATTGTTTTTTCCAAAATAGCGGATGCGGACATTGTCCATATCGTAGGGCACCACATCCCACAGATATTTGCCGTACACCTCCTGATTGAGCTGAAATTCTCTGTTCCAGAGGGTGAAGCGGTAATTGGCACCCAATACTCCCTGCCAGCTTTTCTGGGCCCTCAGATTTCGGTTTATATTTCCCTGAAAATCACGCAATTCACGATAAAAGGCCTGTTGCTGGTACAGCCCGGCAGAGGCCTTGAAAACCCAGTCTCTTTTCCAAACCGGTTTCCATGAAAATTGCAGGCGGGGGCTCACAATCCACTCCTTGTTCAGGCTCCACCATGCCGCCCTGATTCCATAATGCAAAGAAGTCTGCGGACTGATTTCCCAGGTTTGCTGGGCGTAAGCACCGATGCGCAGGGAGTTCAGATTCTGGTTTGAAATCAGGGGCGGAGTAACGGTCACAAAATCCGAAGAATCGGTAAACTGGTATTCATACAAGCGGTCACTGAGATTTTCTACAGAGGCATTCCATCCGAATTCGGTGGCAAAACTGCCAGAATCTTTGCGGTGATAATTTCTCTGCATGAATTGATAAATATTGCCTTCCAGGCGGTTTCGGGCATAGCGGTACTCGGTGCCTACCCCGCGGGTAAACACACATTGGTTAAAATTCGATCTCGAAAAGTTGGTTTCCACATCACACAAGCGGTAACCTCCTTCCACATCCACCCGCTCCCGCTCCACAGTAGAGACAAAGGAGGCCGAAAGGTCCGACTTCCAGTTTTGATTCCATTTGTGGCTGAGTTTAAGGCCGCTTTGCCAGGTGTCGTAGTACATGTATTCTTCACCGATGTAGGCAGTGTACAACCTCAGCACCCGCTGAATGGTGCCAAACTGCGTTTCACGGCTGGCGGGCCGGACGAGATACCGGTTTCGGGAGTAGGCATTAAGAATGCCCAGAGTGGTACGGTCAGGCTGGTCTTTCCGGATTCGGGAAGGCGTGAGGTCAATGGTTACATAACTTTGCGCATCCACAAACTGCGGCAGGTATTCGCCCTGCACATCCAGGCCTTTGATGATTTTGCTTGCACCGAATAAATAACGGGCATCTTTTCGCCTGATTCCCAGCACATAAGAAACCCTGCCGGAAGAATCAGCGCCTTCTATATGACCGGTCTGAACCAGAATACCAAGCGAGGCACTGCCGCCAAATTTGCGTGGCCTTTTGTACTGCACATTGAGTACAGAAGACAATTTATCGCCGTAGCGGGCCTGAAAGCCTCCGGTAGAAAACTCCACCGACTTCACCAGATCGGGATTTATGAAGCTGAGCCCCTCCTGCTGGCCGGCGGAAATGAGGAAAGGCCGGTAAATCTCCATGTCGTTGACATACACCAGATTTTCATTGTAATTGCCACCCCGCACTGAGTAGGTGGAAGACAATTCGGAATTGCTTACCACGCCGGGAAGTGTGGCCAGAACCTTGTTGAAATCGCCGAAAGGTGAGGGCATGAGTTTGGCAATTTTCGGGTCCAGTGTTACAATGCTGACCTGGTCCCGAAGGTCTTTTTTTGCCGTAATTTCCACAG
>CANHCT010000173.1 GCA_947459175.1 Hymenobacteraceae bacterium | reverse complement strand
CCATCCCGAACCAAAACATCAAAATCAAACTGTCTTTACTCGATTCGGCCACAAGTACCTTATCCCGTTACACAGAAACCCATTCGCTGACTACTACAGGTCAGGGGCTGTTTTCCCTGCGAATCGGGGCAGGAACTATCCTCTCGGGAAACTACAACAACCTGAACTGGAGCAATGGCCCGGCTTTTGTGAAAACCGAAATTGATCCTGCTGGAGGAGACAATTTCACCCTCAGCAGTACCAACCCTATGAATGCCGTTCCTTTTGCACTTTTCGCTGCAAGCGGAACACCTGGTCCGCAAGGATTAAAAGGAGATTCAGGCGCAAGAGGGCCGGCCGGCCCTCAGGGAAGTTTTCCCTCGGGAAATGCCGCAGGTGATATGCAATACTGGAACGGTACACAATGGACGATGGTTCCTGTGGGTCAGGAAGGACAAGTTCTGACCATTCAGGCTGGGAAGCCGGTATGGAAAACCGGTGGGGGCGGCAGCACTGTTACCACTGTTTCAGATATCGAGGGAAATGTGTACAATGTGGTATCCATCGGCAACCAAAAATGGATGAAAGAAAACCTGAAGGTGAGAAAGTATCGGAACGGTGATACCATCCCCGGCAACCTGGATGGTCCGGTGTGGTTTGCAGACACCCTCGGGGCTACTGCTGTTTACGAAAATAACAATCAGAATCTGACCAAGTACGGACAGCTTTATAACTGGTATGCTGTGAGAGATCCCAGAGGTCTTTGCCCTGCAGGTTGGCATGTTCCGAATGACAACGATTGGAAATTAATGGAAGAATCGCTCGGGATGTTGTTTGCCGACCTGAACAACTCCAATCAAAGGGGTGCTGCTCAGAATATTGGCGGAAAACTGAAAAGTACCTCCTCACTTTGGAACCCTCCGAATACAGGAGGAACAAACAACTCAGGATTTGCGGCAGAGCCGGGCGGAATCAGAAATGAAAACGGTGATTATCAGTATGCCGGAGATATCTCTTTTTTCTGGACTTCGAGTCTGAATACTTCATCTGAACCTTGGTTCCGCTCTTTGTCCACCGGACTTACCGGTATTATTCGATCTGCATTTTCTGAACATGCAGGCATGTCGGTCAGGTGTGTTCAGGACTAATCACATTTGCGAAACTCAAAAAAAGAGGGGCAACCGAAATTGCCCCTCTTTTTTTTGGTGCGCTTGGGATATACAGATGTTTATGCTGATGCTCAGATGGTATCGGTGATGATGTATTCTTCCTTTCGGTTTTGATTGGCAAGAATTTCTCCTAAAAAGCCTGCCAGAAACAACTGAACACCGATTACAATGGCAACTAAGGCCAAAAAGAAAAGCGGCTGATCCACTACATCACGCACACGAAGATGATGCCTAATGTTGTAATTCTTTTCAAAAATCAGGTACAGGGTAATAAAGAAGCCTACCATAAAAGAAAGAGTGCCCAAACTACCAAAAAAGTGCATGGGTCTCTTTTTGAACTTGGAAACAAAACTGATGCTGAGCAAATCAAGGAAGCCGTAAATAAACCGTTCCAGCCCGAATTTGGTTTTTCCGTACTTTCTGGCTCGGTGCTCCACCACCATTTCCCCGATTTTTCCAAATCCGTTCTGACTGGAAATAACCGGAATATACCGGTGCATTTCGCCGTACAAATGAATGGATTTGACTACTTTAAACTGATATGCCTTCAGGCCGCAGTTGAAATCATGCAGCTTAATACCTGAAAAAATACTGGTAACTTTATTGAAAAGTTTGCTTGGAATAGTTTTGGAAATGGGATCGTAGCGCTTTTGCTTCCACCCTGAGACCATGTGAAACCCTTGTTTGTCAATCATTTCAAACAATTTCGGAATCTCATCGGGGCTATCCTGAAGGTCGGCATCCATGGTGATGACGACCCGTCCCTGACAATGAGAAAAACCCATATCCAGAGCTGCTGACTTGCCGTAATTCCGGCCAAACCGGAAGGCCTTCACTACCGGATACTGCTCCCAGAGTACCTCGATTACCTCCCAGCTTTTATCCTGACTGCCGTCGTCCACAAACAGGATTTCATGGCTTACGCCCATCCCCTTCACCACCCTCGATATCCATTCGCACAACTCAGGCATAGACTCCTCCTCGTTGAACAGCGGGATGATGACCGAAAGATCCAATGTCGGTTGCTGACCGGTATTTACCTTCATGCTTTCAGAAAAGTGGTCTTTCTTTCTTTAAAAAGTTTCCGGCAATGAGCGCCACAATCAGGGAGGAAAACAGATTGGAAATCACGGAAACCACAATCAATACCGGGGGCTTGGTCATCCATTTAGTCATTTCCATCACCATGTCAATTTGCTCCTGACTTTGCCCTTGTTCCTCCAGCTGATATTCTACCTGGTTCATCACTTTTTCCATCATCGACGGATCGAGGTAATTGTTGATGATGGCATAAATCCCTGTGATGAGGCCCATGCTGAGACCCAGCCAAAGCGCAACTTTAATGCCTTCGCCGAAAGTCATAAATCCCTCATTTTCTTTTTTCAGCTGCTCTGATGCCAGGTAGAAACCAAGAAATACAATGAGAAGCCCGGTCCAGAAATTGGTGCCGGAATTGTATCCTGCCAAACCGGTATGGTACAGGGCCAGGCCAATGAGGATAGACAACACGCTGGTTACCAATCCATATTTCATTCCGATGACGAGTTTTCTGTTTTTCATGATTTTATTTCAATGGATTTTCTCCTGAGAAGAGCGGCAATAATAGGAACCAAAACGAAGGAAAACATCACCTTTTTTTTGAATTCGTCCCAAATCATGAATTCGGGTTGGGTTTGCTCCATTTCCCTCACCACCATTTCCAGATTCTGCATCTTCAGTTTTTCGGGCATATTTTTTTCCGAAAGCTTTAGGAACTCTACCGAAGACCGGATAAAATTTTCAAAAGGAACCGGGTAAAAGGAAAAGGAAAAATAAATCAGCAAACCTGAGACCAGACCAGTAAACCAAAAAATCATGTTGCCATACATGAGGCCCTCCCAAAAATGAAAGGCCTCATTTTTGGGCCGGAGTGCTTTGATCCAAATGATAAAAAACAAAGCCACCACCGAGGGAATCCAAAAATCGAATAGCCGGACCACCGGGGAAACGGTACCGGACCAAAAGGTGAAGAAAAACAATAGAAAACAGGCCGTACCTCCCAGCAGGCCTCCCAAAATGCCCAATTTTAAAAACCTTACTGTCAATGCCTTAAATTTAGCTTTTAATCAGAAATGATGCTTGCCGCATGGGGATTGGAGAAAATGCCGTTTTCGGTGGCAACTGCCTTGACCAGACCCTTCATTTTCATTCCCAAAAATGGATTGTTCAATGATTTCGATTGCCAGTTTTTCTTTTCAGGAATCCAGTCTGTATTGGGTTGGAAAATGGTAAAATTCGCTTCCATTCCTTCCCTCAACCCAGGCACCGGCATATTTAGGATTTTCATCGGACCATTGTAAAAAAGAGAAACGAGTGCCTCTGCATCTGTTATTCCCGCATAGGTGACAACGGTCGAAAACGAAGTTTCCAAATTTGAGATGCCAAATTCTGCGTGTCCGAATTCTATGTCCTTAAAATCGTAATGCAGCGGGGTGTGAAGCGAAACCACAGCATCAACCCTGCCCGCTTTCAGGTTTTCAATCAACCCCTGCCTGTCGTCTTCTTCCCGGTATGGTGGCCATACTTTATGTACCGTGTCGAACTGATCGAGGGCATGGTGGTTGAATGCCAGATGAGAAGAGGCAATGCTGCAAGTCACATCCAATCCGGACTCTCTGGCTTTCTGCACTTTATCTACCGCCTCCGGAGTAGTTAGACAAGCCAAATGCATTTTTCCGCCTGTGTAGCCCAGCAGAGAAATATTCCGGTCTATCATCAGCCATTCGGCAACCGAAGGAATTCCGGCCAAACCCCGGCTATCCGAAACATAGCCCTCATGCATCTGCCCTTCCAGGCTCATAGAAGCATCCATGGGAATTTCTATGAGCTGATTTTCGCCATGCTTCATGTACAGCAGCAGCCGGGCTTGAAATGCTGCATCTTCCGGGCTAAAGGAATTGAAAAATGCAGAAGCTCCTGCTTCGCGGAGGCGAAGGATTTCTGCCATTTTCTTACCCTGCAATTGTGTCGTAGCCGCGGCACAAACCAGATACCGAATGCCGTTTTCGGGCCTTTGACCAAGAAAAAACCCAACCGATTCTATGCTTTCGAGTACCGGCCGGGTATCGGGCAATATCATCACCCGCGTAAACCCGCCGGCTGCAGCGGCTTTTGAAAAAGTAAGATAACTTTCATTTTGCGGATTGCCCGGTGCTCCGGGACGCGCCATCAGGTCAAGCCAACCGGGACTGATGCAGGCGCCCCTTCCGTCAAAAACGAATTCACCGGGTTCGGGGCTCAGCGTATCTGATATCAGGGCAACTCTCCCGTCGCGTACCCGAATAGAAAGCCTTCTGCCGGATTGGGGATCCGCTTTGAGTGACCATACCACATCACGAATCAGGTAATTCATTGGGCTGCAGATTTTTGAAGCAGATTTTTTCTGGAAAGCCACATTTCCATTATCAGAAAAAGCAAGGCACCTGCGATAAAATATTTCCACAAAGGAACAGAATCATCTGCAGATTGCCCTGCATGAGCCGGTGAAGAATCCGACTTTATTTGGTTAACGCTGATGTTGGGAAAGGCAGAAAAGGCAGATTTCAATTCCTCTTCCGAATAAAATTCAAAAACCGATTCTTCTCTGCCTGCATTCATTGCCAGCAAGCCAAGCAATTGACTTTCAGCCTTTACCTGATAAAAACCCGGCTGCAGAGAACCGGATGGGAGTTCAATCCGATATCGGCTGCCAGTGCGCACGAGACTGGTTTTGTAAACCTGATTTCCGTTTTGAAGAGAAACCACCTGCTCCTTGACAGATCCGAGGGAATCGGACTGAAGATAAAAAAAATCATCCTGTACCCTGGTAAAAAGTGAGCCGGAGGCAGCATCCTGACCCGACAGCGCAATGCGAAACAACATGGGTATCACCAAAGGATGTTTTTGGACATTACTTTCTTCATTTTCCAAGGGAGCGGCCAGCCAGAAAATCTGACCCTTTTCCCGGCTCATACGGCTCAAATAAGGGGCCCCGTTTTCATACTTTAGTAATGCTGTACCCTTG
>CANHCT010000172.1 GCA_947459175.1 Hymenobacteraceae bacterium | reverse complement strand
GAATGTTTTTCCGCAACTTTCTCTCAAAAGGGCATTGATTTCTGAAATCGGCAGCAAAATAAAATGCTTACTATGATGGCATGAATCAGGCTTTGGGCTAAGGTTCGGTAAACTGCAACCTGCCGTTTGTCCGACATAAAAATTAGGCTACCCAAATTTAATGTATTAGGTTTGCAAAATAAATGAAGCGGTTTGTAAGTCTTCTCCTGATTTCTTTGTGTCTGGCCTGCGAAACTCTGGCTCAGAAGCATTTGATTCGGGGTGTTGTAAAAAATCTGCTCACTGAAGAGGTTTTGCCATTTGCCCAAGTCATGGATCTGGAATCCGGTGTAGGTGTACTGGCAGGAGAAAATGGTGTTTTTCGCCTGGATGCAGAGCATAAGCAGCTTCGGGTGAAAGTGGGATGCAGCGGCTTCATTTCCGATACTGTGATAATTCGGGCAGGCGGAATTCAATCCATTTTTCTCAAACCAGCCGACAAGCAAATGGATGAAGTGGTGGTAAGTGGCCACATGACCGAGCGGCTAAAGTCTGAGTCGGTGATGCCGGTAGAAACCTACACTCCGGCGCTGTTCCGAAAAACCTGGGCACCTAATTTACCCGATGCCCTGCAGCTGGTCAACGGCGTGCAGCCGCAAATCAATTGTAATGTTTGTTCCGCAGGCGACATCCGCATCCATGGGCTGGAAGGACCCTATACCATGGTCATGATTGATGGAATGCCCATTATGTCTTCTCTTTCAGCTGTTTACGGACTATCCGGCATTCCATCAGCCCTGCTGAAAAGGGTAGAAATAACCAAAGGAGCCGCCTCTGCGCTTTACGGTTCGGAGGCCATGGCCGGTACCATCAACATCATTACCCGGGATGCCGCAAGTTCGCCCCGGTTATCTGCCGAAATTTCTGCCACATCCATTGGGGAAATCAATGCTGATTTTTCAGGTAAATGGAAAGCCGGCAAAGCCGCTTCTATTTTGGGCGTGAACATGTTTCACTATGGCTTACCCAAAGATATGAACCGCGACGGCTTCGCCGATATCGCCCTGCAATCCAGGATTTCGGTCTTTAACAAATGGAATTTTGAGCGAAAAGGGGAGGGCCGATCTTCTATCGCACTGCGGCTTTTCGGAGAGGACCGCCGGGGAGGACAAATGGAATACGGGCCCTCATGGGTTGGCGGAGATTCTGTTTACGGAGAATCCATCCAAACCCGGAGAATGGAAATATTGGGCACGCAGGCCCTGAGTGCCAACGGCAAGTGGAGAACGGACTATGCCTTCAATGCCCACCGGCAGGATTCCTGGTATGGAGTCAATCGGTTTGAGGCTGAGCAAATTACAGGATTCGGGCAATTGGTTTTTTCGGAAAAAAGAAAGAAGCTCCATATTCTTGCCGGTTTGCCGATTCGTTTCCTCTACTACGACGACGGTACTCCTCTCACAGGCAGCGGCCCGGTTCAAAACCTTATTCCCGGGATTTTCGGTCAGGCGGATTATCAGATTTCCCCCCGGCTTTTGCTGCTGGGCGGCCTTCGCTTCGACCGCCACCCCGTACATGGAATTGTATTCACACCCCGGGCCGGCTTGCGCTGGAAATGTTCGGAATCGGGGACCATCCGGATTTCGGGCGGTTCCGGATTCCGGGAGGTGAACTTGTTTGCCGAGGACCATGCCGCCCTTACAGGGGCCCGCAAAGTCATCATCCGCAGCAAGCTCAGGCCGGAACGAAGCTGGAATGCCAATGCCGGGTACGAATTGTTCATTAACCACAAAAAGGGCTTCAGCTCGCTGGAAATCAATGGGTTCTATACCCGGTTTTCCAACCGGATTGTGGGGGACTTTTTGTCGGATCCCGATAAAATCATCTATGACAATCTCCGGGGCTACGGCATATCAGCAGGTATGTATGTGAATTATTCCCTGCAATTGGAAAACGGCATACGGGCCATGGCAGGTTTTACCTGGATGGAAGTTTATCAGGTGGAAAAGCAGGGAAACCAATGGATTAAAAACCAGCAGATTTTAGCACCCCCACTTTCCGGCACCTTCTCGCTTTCATGGCAAAAAAACGGTTGGATTGTGGACTTCAGCGGCCGCATTACAGGCCCCATGAAAATGCCGGTGCTGCAAAATGATTTCCGGCCCCGGTACTCGCCTGTGGTGCCTTTGCTCCATTTTCAGTTGCGGAAAAATATACGAGAAAATCTGGAGTGCTATGCAGGCATCCGCAATCTTCTTCATGTGGTTTCGGAAAATCCTGTGATGCGGCCCTTTGACCCCTTTGACAAAAGAATTGATCAGAACAATCCCATGGGCTATAACTTTGACCCCGGCTACCATTATGCTCCCATGCAAGGCGCCACCCTGCATGCAGGTGTCCGAGTCCACCTCGATTAGCCTTTTCCCGATTCCATTTTCTTGGCTTCTTCCCAGAAAACATCCATTTCCTGAAGGCTCATGTCATTCAGATTTCTGCCGGTTTCTTCGGCTCTTTTCTCAAGATGGTTGAATCTTGAAATGAATTTCAGATTGGTCTTTTCCAGGGCCTGATCGGGATTAAGGCCCAGAAAACGGGCATAGTTGATCAGAGAAAAGAATACATCCCCCAGTTCCTTCTCGGCTTTTTCTTTGTCGAATCCGGCATTTTCACATTCTGCCTTCAGTTCTTCGATTTCTTCTTCCACCTTTTCCCAAACCTGATGGGCTTCTTCCCAATCAAAACCCGCACCCCTGGCTTTTTCCTGAATTCGCATGGCCTTGACCATCGGCGGCAGTGAAGCGGGCACTCCCGAAAGCGTTTTTTTCTGACCCTCAGTCTTTTTTAATGCTTCCCAGTTTCGCTTCACTTCTTGCTCGTCCGCTACTTTTACATCACCATAAATATGCGGATGCCGGAATTTAAGTTTGGTAATCAGGCTTTGCATGACATCGGCCACATCGAATGCCTGCTGCTCATCGGCAATGCGGGAATAGAAAACTAAATGAAGGAAAACATCGCCCAATTCTTTTTTCAGTTCCTCCATGTTGCCGGAGAGAATGGCATCTCCCAATTCATACACCTCTTCGATGGTGAGGTGGCGCAGCGATTCCAGGGTTTGCTTTTTATCCCAGGGGCAATTCAGGCGCAATTCATCCATTACAGTGAGCAAGTCGCTGAAAGCCTGTAATTTAATGGCCCTTCTCGGGTCTTCGGGAGGTGTTATTTCCATCTTGATTTTACCGGTTCAAGGTAGAGCAATTTTTTTTCACGGCTGAAAAAATCATCCGCTGCATTTTGCCGGTATCGGTTTCATCAGCATAAATATCGAGGCTGATTCCCATGAGAAATCAATGATAATGAATTGAAAATCAGTAGCATGAAAATACAAGGAGAAAATATCGGACAGGGTCTGCCATATTTGTATTTTACCTTTCCGCATTTTTTGAGCGAACCATGAACACGGAAGGCAGCACAATGGGGGACAATGGCGGCGAGGCAGGAGGGGACAATCTCATTTTTTTCGATGGCTTTTGCCTGCTTTGCGAAGGTGTAGTTCAAACCATTTTGAAGGCTGACAAAAAGGGAACTTTTCGGTTTTCGCCAATTCAGTCCCGTCGTTTCAACAAAATTGCAGCCACTTTTCAGCCGGATGAGGTCAGCATCGATTCTGTTGTCTTCATCTCCGGAGGAAAAATTTACCGCCAAAGCCGGGCGGTATTCAGGATTGCAGGGCTTTTGGGATTTCCATGGCGGCTGCTTGGACTTTTCTCTGTATTGCCCCTTGCCTTAACCGATTGGCTGTATGAATGGGTAGCCCGCAACCGGTATGGCTGGTTTGGAAAAAAGACAGTCTGTTTTTTGCCCGAACCAAAGTGGAAATCCCGCTTTTTGGATGATTTGCCGGAGGATGCGGAGAAATTCTAACCGAATATCTGAATTGGCTACATATTTGGCCTATGGAAATTGAAAAAATCTATTCCTGCTTTCTGAGATCGGAAGGCCTCACCACCGACACCCGGAAAATAGCAAAAGGCCAAATGTATCTGGCCTTGAAAGGGCCCAATTTCAATGGAAATGCTTTTGCAGCCGCTGCACTTGAAGCCGGTGCTTCTTTTGTTGTCGTTGACGAAAAGCCTGATTTTCAGGATCCCCGCATTTTACTTGTGGGCGACGGCCTGAAGACTTTGCAGGAATTGGGGCATTATCACAGACAGAATTGGGGAAAGCCGGTGGTGGCCGTCTGCGGTTCGAATGGAAAAACCACCACCAAGGAACTGATTTTTGCTGCCTTGTCCTCCGAAAAAAAAATTTTTTCCACGCCCGGAAATCTCAACAACCACATCGGAGTACCACTGTGCCTCCTGCAACTGAAGGAGGAACACGAAATGGCCGTCATCGAAATGGGGGCCAATCATGCCGGTGAAATTGCAGAATTGTGCCGCATAGCCGACCCGGATACCGGACTGATTACCAACATTGGCAAGGACCATCTGGAGGGCTTTGGTACGATAGAAAATACGGCCATGGCCAATGCCGAACTCTTTGATTATCTGGAAGAAAAAGGCGGACTGGCTTTCATCAACACCCTCGATGAATGGAACCTGAAACTCCAAAAAAAGGTAAGCCGAACCTTTCGTTTTCCCAAAGCCGGCGATGATGTAGAGGTAAGGCTCCTTCCCTCCGGCTTTTTTCTGAAGGTTGAGGTACCCGGACAGAAAGCCGGTGAAACCAGACTCACGGGCAGTTATAATTTTCATAACCTTGCCACAGCCCTGGCGGTTGCTGCTTTTTATCACATCAGCGAAGAAAAAGCGCTTGAAGCCGTTTGCCGGTATTCACCTTCAAACAACCGATCACAACTTATTGAAAAAGAAAGTAATACCATCATTTCCGATGCCTACAATGCCAATCCCAGTTCTGTGTTGGCAGCGCTGGAAAACCTGCTTGCCTTGGCCGGAAAGGAAAAATGGGCCTTGTTGGGTGATATGCTGGAGTTGGGCAAAGAATCGGAAGCCGAGCATGCCCTTTTGGGGAAGTGGGCCTGCGGGCATCCTGAAATCCATTTTATGGTGGTAGGTCCCGCAATGAAGGCATTTGCCGATGCCTGTCCCGGGGCGATTTATTTCCCGGAAAAATCTGATTTCGAAGCCCATCTGGAACAAAAAAAGATACGAAATGCCGTTATTTTACTGAAAGGCTCCCGGGGCATGAAAATGGAGTCTGCCATTCCGTTTTTATAGTCAGAGAGCGGGCTGGCTTGTCCCGGAAAGGTAGAAAAAAGACATTGAGGCAGTCTGTTTGTTCTGGTTTTCAATGGGGTACGATTGTTTTTATTTCTGCTTCCG
>CANHCT010000171.1 GCA_947459175.1 Hymenobacteraceae bacterium | reverse complement strand
CATGCCGCCGGAGCGGACATAGGGAAGGGCACGGCAGGCCATAGATGAGCCCACAGTATGCTGAAAAAAAGGATAGCCTGCCTGTGCCAGTCCGAGCCGGTAGTATTCCAGAAATAACTCATAATTGCGGATGCCGGAGAGCAGTTCTGGGTCCTGATCTTCGTCCGCAGGGTGCCAAAAACCGATGGTCAGCACCTCTGCATCAGGTATTTGGCTGATTTCCTGCAAGCGGGTGATGTACAGAGGAGAAACCCGGCAATCGGCATCGAGACACACAAGAAAAGGATTGCTGCCCCGTTCGCTCAGAGAAAGGATACAGGCATCCATTCCCAGCTTCCGGGCAAGGCCCACGCCGGCGTTACGGTCCTCCAATTCACGGGCATCCAGAACTTGAAGCAGGAAATTTGGCTGCCCGGGAGCAAGGCGCTGCAGGGCTGCTGCATCCGCAGCATTTTGGATTTTTATCTCCTCAGCAGCATCCTTGCTGTGGTTGATAACCACCAGCACCAAAACCCGAAAATCCTGAGGAACAGCATTTTGAAAAAGAGAAGACAGGGTGGTTTGGAGATGATTTTCGCCGCAGGAGGGAATGACAATGGCGAGATCAAAAGACGGAAGCTGAACATTTTTTGAAAGGGGATGAATAAAAAATCGCCGGCAATAATGGCGGAATGCGATTTTTGCGGACTCAGCCTGAGCACTCATGGGCTGCAAGATGTTGAAAAAATGAAACTATCGCTCGAACTGAAATGCAAATCACCGGAAGTCTGGCTGGAAACCGTGCTGGCCGATTTTCCTTCTTTTATCCGCGACCATGCCAATTGCGAACGCAAAGCTTCGGCCATGGCCATGAGTCTTGTGGCCAAATATCCGGACAGGGAAAAAATCATGAAACCCCTGATAGATACGGCCATAGAAGAGTTGGAACATTTTCGTGATGTGGTAGCCTGGATGGAAAAACTGGGCGTTCCGATGGGTCAGGATATGCAGCCGGATTCCTATGTAAATCAGCTGATTGCCCTGGTACGCAAGGGCCGGGACGAAGGTTTTATTGACCGCCTTTGCCTGGGCTCCATCATCGAATGCCGGGGTGCCGAGCGCTTCCGAATGGTAGAAGAAGCCCTGACCGAGCCCGAAATCAAGCGTTTTTACAAAATTCTCTGGGCCTCGGAGGCCAAGCACGGCAATATTTTTGTGGAAATGGCCCTGGAATATTTCCCCTCAGAAGTGGTGTATGCCCGTTTGGAAGAATTGCTGGAAGCGGAATCCGAAATTGTAAAAAATTTACCCCTGAAAGCCGCATTGCATTGATGGACAAAGACTTGCCTTTCCAAATACTATCTGCACAAAGGATTATGTTCTTTATAAATGCATTGCCACCAAGGCAAAAACATCCGGTTAGGGAAGATACCATTCCTTTGAAAAAAGGAGCATTTCAGAGCTTACAGCGGCTTCCGCAGGGAGAATGCAAAAGGAAAAAAGATTCATTATTTTAATTTTGAAAACAAGGCAATTGATAAAAATATCTATATTTGCGGCCCTTATTAAAAAATCTGTTTGAAAGACGATATAAGCAACAGAATAAACGGAAGAATCACGGCCAGGGAAGTTCGTGTGACGGGAGAAAACATCGAAGCGGGTATTTACCCCATCGAGAAGGCCCTCGAAATGGCTGCTGAACAAAACCTGGATTTGGTAGAGATTGCACCAAATGCCAACCCGCCTGTTTGCCGTATCATTGACTTTTCGAAGTTCAAATACGAACAGAAAAAAAAGAATAAGGAACTGAAAGCCAAAGCCGTAAAGGTGGTGATCAAAGAAATCAGGTTTGGTCCGAATACCAACGACCACGACTTTGATTTCAAAGTGAAGCACGCCAAAACCTTTTTGGGTGAGGGAGCCAAAATAAAAGCCTATGTGCATTTTGTGGGCCGCTCCATTGTGTTTTCAGACAGGGGGAAAGGATTGCTGGAGCGGTTTTCTGCGGCCCTGGCCGAGGACGGAAAAGTAGAAATGGAACCCAAACTGGAAGGAAAAAGAATGTTTTTAATCATGGCCCCAAAGCCAAAAAAGTAGAGTAAAATGCCGAAGCAAAAATCTAAATCAGGCGTAAAAAAGCGCTTCGCCCTCACCGCCTCCGGCAAGGTGAAAAGAAAGCATGCTTACAAAAGTCATATTCTGACTAAGAAGTCAACCAAGAGAAAAAGAGCGTTGACGCACACAGGTTTAGTATCCGCAGCCGATGCGGCCAACATTAAAAAAATGCTCTAACCATGCCAAGATCAGTTAATCACGCAGCCTCCAAAGCGAGAAGAAAAAAAGTTTTGAAACTGGCCAAAGGATATTGGGGCCGGAGAAAGAATGTTTGGACGGTAGCAAAAAATGCCGTTGAAAAAGGGCTTGTTTATGCTTACAGGGACAGAAAAGCCAAGAAAGGCGATTTCAGAGCACTCTGGATTCAGCGTATCAATGCGGCGGCCCGTCAGAATGGTATGTCATATTCCAAATTTATTGGCGATTTGAAGAAAAGAAATATTGAGCTGAACCGCAAGACACTGGCCTTCCTGGCATTTGAAAAGCCTGAAGATTTCAAAAAGCTATTTTCTTGATTTTCAATCGGAATAAACGAACGATAAAAGGGGCTTTCAGCCTCTTTTTTTTTATGGCCTCATTCGGAGCCGGTGCGCAGGAAATCATCTGGAAAGGAAAAGAACTGATTTCGGGCAATTACAAGCTGATTGAAGGCGAAATCATCATCCGCACCCCGGAAGATACTGTCAGGGCATCGAAAGCCAAACTCTACAATGCCCCGGAGAAAAAGGCCGTATTGTCCGGCGACCTCAGGTTGGACCGAAAGGATATGCAGGTAACAGGCGACTCCGGCATCTATTTTCCCAAAACAAAAAAAGTGACGGTGATGGGCCATGCCAACATTCGAAGCCCGGAAGGCAACATACAGTCCGAGACCTTTCACTACGATTTGAACTCAGGGCAATTGTCGTCCAATACCTTCACCAGCGGCAATGCAGAAGGCATTCGGTTCAGTTCCGACGGATCGGTAATTTTCAAGGAAACCAAAAACATCCGCCTCATCGGCAATGCTGTCTGGGAAAACGACACCATCAAAGGCACAGCAGATACCATTTTCCTGAACAAATCGGATAACATCCTGAAGATGAGCCGCAATGCCAAAATTCTGTTCCGGAAAAAGAAAGACGAGGTCAGCGGTAAATACATCGAAATAGACCTGAGCACCAATAAAATCACCAAAATCACCGGCTCCCGGATCAAAAGAGATGACTTTACCCTCAAGGCACGGAAAATCAATCAGACCGGAGCCGAAACCTATTTTCTGGAAGACGAGGTAGAAATCAAATCCAGTGATGAGGCCGTAACTTCGACAGGAAAGAAAGCCGTAATAGAAAAAAAAGCCATGAAAATGGAAGGCCGGACCATGACCCGGCTTGTGGACAAGGAAAAGAAAGAAATACGCATCTATTCCCCCGTGCTGACCTCCGAAAAAGCCGATTCCGTTGAGAAATACCATTTTTTTCTGAAGACCAACATCCGGGGTGATTTCGATGGGTTTGCCGACAGCATTTATGTCCGCAAGAAGGGAAAAGAGAGAGAGACCTTTTTGTACCGGAATGCCCATCTTCAAAACGATTCTTTGTTTCTTGAAGGCGACACCCTGGAGATGTTTCAGGACAGCCTGAGGCAAATCATCCGGGCCAAAAGAAATGCCATGATGATCATGATCAGCAAGCCAAACCGCGTGAATTTCATTTCGGCAGCTTTCATCCAGCTTACCAAAACCGATTCATTATCAGAACTTTACTCTACCGGAGATGCGGAATCTTTTCTATGGAATGATGAAAAAAACAATGTAGGTCTGAACCATACCGTGGCCCCGGTTCAAAAAGCAAAAATCCGGAACAGAAAGGTATCGAGGGTAAACACCCGGGGTGCTACCAAGTCCGTTTTTCAACCCCTGAATAAGGTGGACTACGGCTATTTGAATACCGTGGCAGTCAGGCTGAAGGAATCCTACAAAGCCGATTCCGTACCGCCGGGGCTTACGCCGGTTCCCGATTTTCTGAAGAAAATACAAGCCGGGGGAAAATGAGCTTCCGTTTCGTACAGCAAGCAAGAGAATGCCGGAATGCCAGTTCCCGCCCCTGTGAAAAAGTCTGATTTTAAACCATAAATAAATCAAATTCAGACGCTGCAAGACCCAAAATTCCTTTGATTTGCAACCCCGATTTTTACCTTCATGCAAGCCGAGATTTCCAAAAATTACAATCCAGCCGAAATAGAGACCAAATGGTATCAGTACTGGCTGGAGCAGAAGTATTTCGAATCGAAACCAAACCCGGAAAAGGAGCCCTACAGCATCGTGATTCCCCCGCCCAATGTGACGGGTGTGCTGCACATGGGCCATATGTTGAACAATACCGTTCAGGATGTACTTGTGCGCAAAGCCCGAATGGAAGGCAAAGAGGCCGTTTGGGTTCCCGGAACAGATCATGCCAGCATTGCCACCGAGGCCAAAGTAGTGGCCATGCTAAAGGAAAAGGGCATTGACAAAAAGGAAATCGGAAGGGAAAAGTTTCTGGAATACGCCTGGGAATGGAAAGAAAAATACGGCGGCATCATCCTGGAGCAGCTCAAAAAACTGGGTGCCTCCTGCGACTGGAGCCGGACCCGTTTCACCATGGAACCCGATCTCTCCAAAGCGGTAATTGACACCTTTGTGGATCTGTACAACAAAGGCCTGATTTACAGGGGTGTACGCATGGTAAACTGGGACCCGCAGGGAATGACCGCCCTCTCAGATGAGGAGGTTATCTACAAGGAAGTACGCTCCAAATTGTATTATGTAAAATACGAAACAGAAGGTGGAAGCGGATACCTCACCGTGGCCACCACCCGGCCCGAAACCATAATGGGCGACACCGCATTGTGTGTACATCCGGAAGATGAGCGATATCGCCACCTGATAGGCAAAAAAGTCAAAGTACCTTTGGTGAACCGCTGGGTGCCCGTCATTGCCGATGAATACATAGACCGGGAATTCGGAACCGGCGTGCTGAAGGTGACGCCTGCCCACGACATCAATGATTACAACCTCGGTGTAAAGCACAAATTGCCCTCCATCGATGTATTGAATTCCGACGGAACCCTGAGCGAAGCCGCACAAGTACTGGTGGGCGAAGACCGTTTTATGGCCCGGAAGAAGTCGGCCAAAATGCTGGCAGAACTGGGATTGCTGGAAAAAGAAGAAGAAATCACCAACAAAGTAGGCACCTCGGAGCGCACAGGAGCGGTGATTGAGCCCCGCATTTCTATGCAGTGGTTCCTGAAGATGAGCGAGTTGGCCAGGCCTGCTCTGGAAGTAGTGGAAAAAGATGAGGT